>JAYVUU010000179.1:0-30018 GCA_043787635.1 Synechococcales cyanobacterium
GGTTGGGGACTTGTTCCTGCCGATCGTCCTCGCCATGGTTCAAGTCCGACGGCTTAGACCCTAAGTTACGCCAAGTACGCCGCGATCGACGGCTCGGAGACTCTGTCTGATGGGGAGAGTCCGTATTGGATAGCTTCTTAAAGCGGTTAAAGCCGAACTTGACCACGCGAGGATTCCTAGTAAATAGAGATTTAAATAGCCAATCATCGTAACACTGACAACATTTGGAAGTATTAAGGAGAACGGAGATTTTGTCAAAGCCCCACAGAAAATAAACCCGAGAAAACAATGAGTCCGATCGGTTATTTGGCTCCGATCGGACTCATTGCTTTTCAATAATCGCCTAAGAGACGAGTTAGGGCGGCTTGACATTACTTGGGCTTTAGTCGCAGTGCCATCACTAATGCAGGCGTTCCCAACAAAATCCCCAAGGGTAACCAACGACTCCAAGATTCTCCTTTATTCACGGCGACGATCGCGGCTAAAACTCCGGCGCAGACATGGATAATCCCAAGAATTGTAAATACTTGAACGATCGATAAAGCGGGGAAATCATAAATCATGGAATCCATACATTTTAAGACTGGGCGACTCTACTTATCGAAGCTCGCATATCTTTCAACGATACCATTGAACCTCTTTTAGGTTGGGATGATTGGGGTAATACGGCTAGATTAATTTGAGACGGCGCATTTCATTAGAAACCTTTTGTTTCATGTCACGGCTGACCTTACGATCGGGACTCATGGCCTGCTTTTGGAATGTATTGAATTCGTCGCTGATATTGTGCTTGTTGACAATTTCCACCGCCGATCGGTTGAACTTGTTACAAATGTCGCGTACTGGACCTTGAAATTGTCCCGAAAGCTTGGAGAATCCAGCATCACAGACGTTATCGGGCAAGTCGTCACCGATCATCGTTTTCACTTGAGAGATCAACGATCGGCGCTCTTGTTCAATCGCAAATACAGCCCGAACATAGCGGGTGAAGCTCGATTCTTGAGCATAGGCGGCTTGAATGGTGCTATGGCTCAGACGCAAATCGGGGCTAAATCCTGACAGGACACTGGTCGTCGTGAGGGCAGCAATGGCGATCAAGTTCAGTAAGCGAGGGGTAAACATAGGGCAGTGTGACATTCCGAAAACTAGCACAGGGTTCCAACTAAATCTATAGAGTCACTCTACTGCGAATAAGTTCCAGCCTTGGCTAAGTTTTTAGAGTTTTTCTGATGATGGCGCTTTGGTAAAGTCGTAGGGTGGACTTGAGTATATTGAGACTGAGGTTTGATCAAGGTGAAAGGTTGGATTGTTGTTTTGTGTTTGTGGGATCTGGATCTATGAACTGGTTGACTGGATTTTATGCTCCGGCGATGGTTTTAGTGCTGTGGCAAGCAATTGTGCAAGTGGGTTTCGGTCAAAAGTTTTTGGCCATCGCAATTTTATTGTTGAGCTTCGATTTGCTAAAAATGGCGATTTTTGATCTAGAACAGGCTGCAAAGGTTCGATCGATGCTGGTCGTCGGTCGCCTAGAGCCACGACTCGATCGCTTTCTCTGGGTGACGATCGGAACCATCGTTCTAGAACTAATCGGACTCTATCTCGCCCCAATTTCCCTATCAAATGCCGCGATCGTCGTTTTATTCAGCCAAGTTGGATTCAATCTGCTAACCCAAGTGCAGCTAACGCCGGATATCGCCGATGAGGTTCAGGTTGATAAAATCCAGCCTTGGAGAATTCGCGATCGGGCTGTGGTATTGATTGCGGATTCCCTGGGAATTGGGCTGGTGGTCTTGGGACAAAATGGATATTGGCCGATCGGTACGTCTGTCGGGTTGCTGCTAATGGTTGTGGTTTATGGTCTGATTAAGTACGGTCAAATTTATAATGCGCGATCGGCTAATTCAACAGGCTGATATTCATTAATAGCTCGGTTGGCATTTGGGGCAGAAATGGGCCGATCGTCCGGCTAGCTTGACTCGTTGAATTTTGCTATTACACACCCGGCAGGCTTTACCCTCACGGCCATACACCCAAGCCTGAGCGCCGTAGTTCCCGTTGGTTCCGTCCACTGTGCGATAGTCTCGCAGGGTGGTGCCACTCGCGTCGATGCTGGTTTGTAAGACTTGGATGATGTGCGATCGTAGGGAATTTAGTGGCTTGGGTTTTAATTGTGAACACTGAGTTAGGGGATTGATCTTAGAAAGAAATAAGGATTCATCGGCATAGATATTCCCAATTCCCGCCACGAGCGATTGATCCAGCAGCGCATTTTTAATTAGGCGTTTACGATTCGCCATCCATCTTTGAAAATAGGTCTCTGAAAATGCCTCAGAAAACGGCTCTGGCCCTAAGGACTGTAACCCGGTCATGATCTCCGACGGATTTTGTCCCGGTGGTACCCACCAAATTTTTCCGAAGGTTCGTTGATCGACGTAGCGCAGTTCATGATCTCCCATCAAAAACCGAACCCGCGCGTGTTTTTCCATCGGGGCATCCGGTTTGGTCCAAAGCAATTGACCAGTCATTCGCAAATGAACTCCCAAATGTCCTGCCTCGTTTGCCAATTCCCCGATCAAATATTTACCGCGTCGATGCCAGGTTTTGAACTGACACCCAACGACTCTATCAGAAAACAAATTTGCATCAGGGTAGGCAATGGTCCGATCGAGTAGAACAATGGTTTTAAGAATGGTTTGGTTTAAGGTTGTAGCATTTAAGCCACGACGCACCGTTTCGACTTCAGGAAGTTCGGGCACAGGTATATTCTCCACATTCTGGCTAATGGCGTTAAAGGGTGAGAAAAGCGAGTGGATTATTCATAGTTTTAGCAAATCCAAGAATCCCGCGATCGCGATGTTGATAGGTCAGTTCGCCTACGGAATCAAACAAAAATGTGCCGCCGCGTTGAGTAATATAAGTGACATCGGGAACATAGGTTGTCCACTTGCCTAAAACTTCGCTCATATTCCGCAATCGTAATGTAGCCAATTCGAATGGGCGCTGGTAACCCGTTCCAACAACATCGAAACTAGAACCAGTCAAGGCGGGCAATGGTCCAGCTTTTATAGTAGATTCAGATTCAATAAGCTGCGGGGCACTCCGATCGCCGATGTATCCACGAAATACTTCTTTCAGGGTGCCGGGGCTACCGATTCCAGCACACATTAGCAGTAGATTTAACCAACTATTTTGTTTAGCAGAGAAGCCGGGGAGCTTGGCTTGAAGACCAGGGTAGAGACTAAGCTGGCGATGAATTTTAGCCGTTGGATCAAGAAATAAATCAGCTTCAGGAAATTGTGTGTAATGACAAAAGGCTTTTCCTGCATCTCGATCGCCAATGCCGATCGATCGGACTTGAATCTGTAAATCATTCAAGGTTTCCCGTGCATTGTTTAACCACCAAGCATATTCCAAGGTATCAAAATCTCCGAGTTGCGGCCACACTAAGATGAGGGTTGACTGAGAACTAGTCTGGTCTAGGATTGGCACAATTTCCCCGTCACTCACGCGTTGACGTTGGGTTTGTTGAAATAGTTGATAGGGGTTCATAGTTCAGACAATTACAATTCAGAAAATATTATGCTTCTGCTCTAATTCTCACACAAGATATAACGATTTTCAAACTCGTCAATAGATTCTGATACAGTCCTTTCTGAATTCCATCAGGTTTGCCGAATACGAACTTTTTGGACGCTGATTTCTAACCATCCTCGTCGTCAGGTTTTTCCGTTAAATTTGCTGTTGATAGATCAAGTAGGCCCGGTGGTGGGGTGATTTCAATTCGTTTATTCTTTAGATCTACGATCGGAACAATCTCGTTTACAAATGGAATCAATGTTGGTAGTTTCTGCCCCTCAACCTTCACTTCTAATAAATCATTTCCCGCAGACAATACACTGATCACAATCCCCAGCAATGTTTGGGATTCCTGTATATACACCGTCAACCCAATCAAGTCGGAAACGTGAAATTCACCTTTATCGAGATTAGGCCGATCGGTCTTCGGGACCAAAATCGTACAGCCTCGAAGCGCCTCGGCTCCATTACGATCGTTCACCCCTTGAACTTGAATAACATAGAGTCCCTTGCCCTCTTGAAAATATCCCTTCACCAGCTTGATTTCTTCCGCTTGGGGTTGCCCCGGACGCAAGAGCCAACGAACTCCTTTTTTTTCAAAGCGCTCTGGAAAATCACTGCTCGGATAAACCCGCATCTCACCGCGAATCCCATGGGCCGAGACAATTTTTCCCACTTCCATCAAATCATTCAGTAACACGGGTTCGGCGATGCTCATAGAAAATGTCTACTAATATAAAAAGGTCAGAGACACCATAGAATTTAGCAAAAAATACTGAATCTTAGTCTCAAGTTTTTCTATTATGTGACAACGATCGCCTTAGGAACGAGGATTTAATAAAATCGACGTTTTCAATTAGGGTATTGGAATATTCAGAATTATCTCGTTGGGTTTGGGACACGGCAAGCCATGTCCCTACAGATTCGGGTGCCACGTATCTTAGGAGATGAATTGCAGTCCTACCGATTTGGGTTCCAAAACCCGTAGGGGCATGGCTCGCCGTGCCCTCTTGCTGCGCCCTCTATGCCGTGCTTAGAGATCCTTAGAATGTTGAACAAAAGACGATCGGCTCAACTTGTCACATTTTATCCTGGCACATTGTCCGCGCGGTATGATGCCATCAGTATTTCCAAACCGAGCGCCTGTGTCAGCCTTCACCGATCGTCCCAGCATTCCCGATCAACGCTGGAAACTGCATCCCGCCCAACCCGTCCTAGCCCAATCGTTGGCAACCATCGTTGGAATTTCGCCGATGGTTGCCCAAGTTCTAATCAATCGCGGCATCACTAGCATTGAAGACGCACAAAACTTTTTAAATCCAGATCTCGAAGCACTGCCCTCACCCCTAGACGACTTTCCAGATTTGGCCTTGAGTTTAGAGATACTGGTCCAAGCAATTCAGAAGGGCGAACCAATCGCAATTTGTGGCGATTACGATGCAGATGGTATGACCAGTACAGCGCTGTTATTACGATCGTTGCGATCCCTTGGAGCCATTGTCGAGTATGCCATTCCTAGCCGCATGAGCGAAGGGTATGGTCTCAATGAACGGATTATCGAAAACTTTCATACTGAAGGGATTCGGGTTGTTATTACCGTTGACAACGGCATTGCGGCTTACAAGCCGATCGCCCTAGCCCGCAAACTCGGACTCACCGTCATCATCACCGATCACCACGACATTCCCCCAGAAATACCGCCTGCTAATGCAATTCTCAATCCTAAATTAATTGATCCCTCATCCCCTTATTACACGATGGCAGGTGTGGGAGTTGCATACCTTTTAGCACTATGTTTGGTGACAGGATTAGGACGCGGCCAAGAGTTGTGCGATATGTTGCTTGAATTATTCACCTTAGGAACGATCGCCGATCTTGCCCCATTACGCGGAGTCAATCGTCGTTGGGTTCGTCGAGGATTACATTTATTACCCCATTCACAAATCCCTGGAATTCAGGCATTAATGCAGATTTCCGGGGTAGTCGGCGATAAAAATATTAAACCTGACGCGATCGGATTTCGGCTTGGACCTCGGATCAATGCGATCGGGCGAATTGGGGATCCCGTTACTGTGATTGAATTGTTGACCACTGA
The DNA here is from genome assembly GCA_043787635.1 of Synechococcales cyanobacterium. Taxonomy (GTDB): domain Bacteria; phylum Cyanobacteriota; class Cyanobacteriia; order Leptolyngbyales; family Leptolyngbyaceae; genus JAAFJU01. Next base: position 5,672 of record JAYVUU010000179.1, read on the forward strand.
TGACGAAGGGATTGCATTAGAACGCGCCATGCAGTGCGAAGCCGTCAACAAACAGCGTCAACAGCTCTGTGAACAGATTGAGCATGAAGCCGTTCAATACTATGAAAATAGTGAAATTGATGCTAAAAACGATCGGGTTCTATTCCTAGTCCAACCCCATTGGCATCATGGTGTCATTGGTATTGTCGCCTCTCGATTGATTGAACGATATGGTGTTCCGGTATTCATTGGAACCTACGAAGACGAAATGCAAAGCCACATTCGAGGATCGGCCAGAGGGATTCCTGAATTTAATGTTTTTGAAGCCCTAGAATGCTGTCGAGGACTCACCTTAAAACACGGTGGACACAGGGCAGCAGGCGGGTTTTCATTTCTAGCTGAAAACTTAGAAACGATCGGATCTCGTCTTTCAAACTATGCCCACACTTGCCTCGAGCCCGAACATTTAAAACCCCTAGTCACAGTTGATGCAAAAGCCTGTTTGAATGACATTGACTATGATTTATATCTTGAACTAGATGCACTTCATCCCTGCGGTATGGGAAATCCTGAGCCTGTATTCTGGACCCAGAATGTTCATATTTTGCAGCAAAAAATTGTAGGGAAAGGTCATTTAAAACTCACCCTCGCTCAAGATGATTTAGCGACGGGTGAACCCAGTAAAAAACTAGCTGCGATCGCATGGCGCTGGGGTGATTATTATCCATTGCCAAAGGTTCTAGATCTCGCCTACCGGATTAAAATTAATGAATGGAATGGCGAAGTGTCCATGCAGCTTGAAGTGATCGGAGCACGCCATGCTAAAGAGGAGTTTTTAGGTGCAGAATTTAGACATGGCGATCGGGACTATGTATGTCAGATGGTCACGAAAAACGGCGTAGATGAATTACGAATTCGTAATATCAAAGGCGAAATTCTATCGATTCAAAAAGGATCCCGCACGGGGACTTTGGGCAAGCGTTTTCAAGTTGTACGCGAAATTGATGTGACTCAAGAGCCTTACTTTACCCTGATTAAGGCCAGCGCGATCGCATGGCAGAACCGATCGGTAGAATTCTAGGTCGATTCATTAGAGGGAGGACGATCGACTAATCTTTTGAATAATGTTGGAATTTTTGGGTCAAATTTCCGGTACGTTTAAAGATGTTGAGGGGAAATCCCCAGACTATTTGAAGGAATACCCCATGACTGATACTGCTCTGCCCGCTGTGATTCAAGCGATGCTTAAGCCAGATTTTTATCCCCATGCTGTAACTGAACCGATCGAACTGATTCAAACTCATATTTCCTATGTATTCCTAACTGGAGACTATGTTTACAAACTAAAAAAGTCAGTTAACTATGGTTTTCTAGACTTCTCAACCCTGGAAAAACGCCAGCACTTTGCTCAAGAAGAAGTACGGCTCAATCAGCGCGGGGCCGGGAAACTGTATCTCGGAGTAGAATTGGTGACCCAAGTTGACGATCGGTTTCAGATCGGGGGAGATGGCGTAGTGGTGGAGCCTGCGGTAAAAATGCAACAGTTCCCACAGACCGCACTATTGAGCGAAATGTTTGATAAAGGTGAACTCACGGATGAGTTGATTATCACGTTGGCTAAAGAACTGGCAACATTCCACGCAAAGTCGGAAACCAGCGATCATATTCGTAGTTTTGGAACAGTTGAAGCCATTCGTCAAGCCTATGATGAAAACTATGCTCAAAGTGTTGGGTATATCGATCGTGCCCAAACCCAAGCACAGTGGGACGGGACCAAAGCCTATAGCGATCGATTCTTTGCTGAGAACGCAGCTGTATTTGAATCGCGGGTGAGTGTAGGCAAAATTCGGGAATGCCACGGGGATATTCATTTACGAAATGTTGCCTATTGGCAAGGTGAAATGCTGCTGTTTGATTGCATTGAATTTAATGAACCCTTTCGGTTTGTGGATACGATGTATGATTTAGCTTTTATTTGTATGGATTTGGATGCGCGGGGCCGATCGGACTATGCGAATCTATTGCTCAATACCTATTTAGAACAAACCGGAGATTATGAAGGCGCGCAGGTTTTGCCGCTATATCTCAGCCGTCAAGCCTATGTCCGTGCAAAAGTCACATCATTCTTGTTAGATGATCCAACCATTCCGGCTGATGTCAAAGAATCATCGGCTAAAACAGCGGCAGATTACTATCGTTTGGCCTATGACTATACCGCCACTAAAAACGGTCGTTTGATTGTCATGTCTGGGCTTTCAGGATCCGGCAAAAGTACGACGGCTAAGGCGATCGCTCGTGCTCAAAATGCGATTCATCTGCGATCAGATGCGGTGCGTAAACATCTTGCAACTATTCCAGTTGAGCAAACAGGAACGGCGGATATTTATAGTCCTGAGATGACCCAGAAAACCTACGATCGGCTGCTTAAGCTTGGCGTGTTGCTCGCGTCTCAAGGTCATACGGTGATATTGGATGGCAAGTATGATCGGCTTGATTTGCGGACTCCGGTGTTAGCGACGGGAATTCCGGTGACTATTGTATATTGTGATGCGCCGATGGACGTTTTGATGGCAAGGGTTGCGGCGCGGACGGGTGATATTGCAGATGCGGATGTTAGTGTTTTGAAGCAGCAGAGTTTTGAAGCATTTAGTGAGGCGGAAAAGGGGGTTGTAAAAGTAATTGATACGGTGGGTGTCGTGGAGGTGAATTCGATTTAGAATAGTGCGCCCCAATTACCGTTGGGGCACCATCGCACGGACGATCGGCTAACATCTTGAACGTAAATCGCTTTGTCGAACTGTATGACCTACTGGCTAATTAAATCTGAACCCGATGTCTATAGCATCAATGACCTCAAAAAAGAACATGTGGGCATTTGGGATGGAGTGCGTAATTATCAAGCGCGTAATTATTTAAAATCAATGAAAACGGGCGATTATTGTTTTTTCTACCATTCCAATGCCAAACCACCGGGCATTGCTGGATTAGCAAAAGTTGTGGAAACCATGGTCGTTGATCCCAGTCAGTTTGATATGAATAGTGATTACTTTGATCCAAAATCAACCCCAGATCTTCCACGCTGGCACACGGTGAAGTGTCAGTATGTTGAAACATTGCCAGAATTGATTTCTTTGGAAACGCTCCGATCGCACTTTGCCGACGATGAACTCCTTGTCGTTAAACGGGGAACTAGGTTATCGGTGATTCCGGTTTCATTGGAGAGTGCCGATCGGTTACTGACCCTTGGAGGATTCACGACCCGGTTCCAGCCCTTGCCGTAGTGGAATTTTAATTCTGAATGTCGTCCCATCTACTGCATTAGATTCACAACCAATAGAGCCTCGATGTCGCTCAACAATGATGCTATGGCTAATAGAAAGTCCTAATCCAGTGCCTTTACCAATCACTTTTGTAGTGAAGAATGGATCAAAGATACGATCGCGAACAGCTTCAGGAATACCAGGACCATTATCATGAATAATAATTTCAACTGATTCACTGTGGGATACGGTTATGACAGAAATTGTGGGGTTCCATAGGACAATGCTTGCCTGCTGGAGTCGTTGATTCTTAGGGGAGTCTGCAAGACATCTACTAGCTTGATCTTCCAGTGCATCAATACTATTAGTTAATAGATTCATAATGACTTGGTTGAGCTGGCTGGGATAGCAATCGACTGCTGCGATCGCCCCGTAGTCTTTTTTGACAATGATTTCAGGTTTGGATTGTTTGAATCGATGATTCAGAATTAGTAACGTACTATCAATTCCCTCATGGAGATCAGCAGTTTTGAGGTCTGATTCATCAAGGCGTGAAAAATTTCGTAGGCTGAGAACAATTTCTCGAATCCGGTCAGTGCCCAGCTCCATAGACTTTAAAAGTTTTGGCAGGTCGGTTTCTAGGAACTCTAGATCAATCTCTTCTGTATGGTCGTCAATTTTTGACCGTTCGGCCTGCTGCTTATACAAATGGAGATGATGAAGGAGGTCTGTAATATATTTACGGGCAGGATTTAGGTTGCCATGAATAAAGTTGATCGGGTTATTGATTTCGTGGGCAATGCCTGCAACCATCTGCCCCAGTCCCGACATTTTTTCACTTTGGACCAATTGCCCTTGGGCTAATTTTAAATTATTTAAAGTCGTTGTTAATTCTTGGGTCCGATCGGCGACTTGAGATTCTAAGGTCTCGTTGTGTAAATTGAGTTTATTGAATGATATCTGTAAGTCTTGGGCCATGTGAGTAAACGATCGCGATAAATCCCCCACTTCATCCACTCGATCGATATCAAGTGTCACGTCAAATTGCCCGGTAGCTAGTTTTTGAGTCGCGCTGAGAAGTTCTTGAAGGGGTTGATTGACTTGTTTAAGTAGAATGAAATAGATAAATAGAATTTCTAGTGAAACAACACAAGCTGATAAAACTAAGAGTGGCATGATGCTCTGTAGGGCTTGGTTGTAGATCAATTGAGTGGGATATAACGTAACAAAATACCAATCGGTTCTGGCGAGGCGGGCAATAGCAATAATATTAGATTTATCAGGAGAATATGTAATATCTGTATCACTTTTTAGATCTTTAGCTTTTTGCCAAATGTGCGTTAGCTGTGGATCATTGAGTTGATCAATACTGAGTTGACCATTTGCTTGTTGAATTTCATCTTTTCGATTACGGTCGACAATCAAACGTCCGGCTTGATTGATAATTAGACTGTTGGTTTTGGGGAAGCTAGTATTCTGCGTCCGCTCGATCAAATCATTCAATATAATGTCGTGACCGATCGAGGCGATGTGTCGACCATTTTCGTCATCGACAGGGGTAGAGAGGGACACCATCCATTGTTTGGGGGACGGGTCAAAATAAACACCTGTCCAGCGAGGAGTACGAGAAGGATTATTGGTCTTATTTGAGATCGCGATGTACTCTTCCTTGGTCATGTCTAGATCTGAGGGATTTTGGAGACCCCAAGGGGTACCACGCCAATAGTTAGCGCCAGCATTGCTTGAACTCGCGAGCCAAAGATCCGTAAAACTAGTTTGCCAACCGCGTCCATAAATTACGTTGAGCCGATGTAACACTAGAATTTCTTGTTTGAATTCCTTAGTTAGGGGAACCCCCGCACCGACAAATACTGTGGCATCTTCTAGGGTATCAAATTCCCTCAAGGGTCTAGATTGCTCAAAGTTGCGATAGGTTCCGTCAGACCAAGGTTTCATTAAAGTATCGAAGGCGGCATCGGGATTGGTCGATCGTGCTTTTTTGATCTCGTCTGCGAGAATGGGTTTAAGATGTTCATGATTTTTTTGAGCAAGCAAAAAGATTTGACTTTCTCGCTTGCTGCGTTCACTGACGTAGCTTTTGAGTTCATTAATGGATCGAGTTTTTATATTTGCAACAGAATAGTGATAACCAATGGCAATTGAGAGTCCAGAAAGCCACAAAATTGGCAGTCCGAGCCAGAGCATAGATTTATGAAGAATCGATTGGCGAATCGCTAAGGGAATAAATTTTTCGATCTGAGGCATATGAATTAGTATAATTCGTGGAGCAAGTGGAAGACGATGCACTGGATCCAGGTTTTGGGAGGTCCGAAGCCCTACAGTTTTCAATGTATTACTACGAGAAATAATACAGGTAAACACTTTAGTTTTTACGATCGTTGAGTCTACGCTTTAAAATAGCAAACTCTCGACTTAGGATTCTTACGATCGATTTTCTACAGCGAACCGCGCACCAAGATCACGGTCTGAGTCGATCGTCTAGCAATCTCTTCAGGAATATTTCCCTTCAATACCTGCTGCAAAAGTCCCCATTGGGTCGCTCCGAGTAAAATTACATCGCAGTCATTCTGCTGGGCTAAATCAAACACCGCATCAGAAATCGACGGACTACATACCGCGATCGAATGGGTCATACACCCTACCCGTAGTTGGACCTGATTACAGGCTTTATTGAGGGCGCTGATGCTGACTTCTGGCTCTGTATTTGGAGCGCTGACATGACATAGAAACGCTTCAGGGACTTGAGTATTTTGCATTAGACCTGGAAGCCAGTGAATCGCCCGTGATGAATTTGGACCGCCTCCAGTTGGAATCAGCCAGCGTTCTCGGCGCTTTGCATCAATGCCCCATTTGATCAATATCACGTCACATTTCACTTGTTGAATTAGGGCATCAACGACTTCTCCAAAAATCCGATCGGGCGTGTCTGTTCCTCCTTTCCAATTGCTAATCAATAAATCAATATGCCGATCGCGAACGACTTCTAAAATGGCGCTGGTAATATCATGGGACACCCGAATTTGGGTATGAATTGAAATGCTGTAACGATCGCGCAATATTTTGGTTTTTCGCAAAAGACGGCGTTGCTCTACGGTTGAGACATTGGTTTCGGCGGGCGATCGGAATCGCGATACTGGAATGACAATCAGGCATTCCAATTCATAATGGTTTTGCTGGGCAATAGCGGCAGCCAGTTCTAAAAGCTGTAGGGCGGTGTCAGGATTCGAGAGTGGAACCAAAATACGACCTCGACCGATCGCAGGATCGCGGGTTTGATAAACTAAATAAGAGGGTTCATTTTTTGCAAGGCGCGGATCATGGGTTTGGATATTGCCACTGAGTTGTTCAGACTCAACCCGAATAATATCAGCGCGGGTAATAATGCCTACAAGCTGCGATCGATCGACCACGGGCAAATGACCAATATGATAGCGATTCATCCAATAAATCACCTGAGGTAAGGGATCATACGATCGCACACTAATGGGATTTCGAGTCATGATATCCGCAATGGTTTGAATGGCCGCTAATTCATTGATCGAATCATTAATATTAATATCCGAAATATTAATATCCGACAATTCATCATTTATCACCGGATTCAAATCATGAATCGGAGTGGTCGCAATTTGTAGTTCACTGAATTTAGTAAAATCTGACAACGTAACAATTCCTATAAATTTCCCCTCATCTAGAACGGGAAGTCCATGGTGCTGCGATCGGGTAAACAAAAGTTTTGCATCCACAATCGAAACAGTACTACTAATCGTCTCCAATTGACGCGTCATAATATCAGCCGCAGTCAGCTTACTCAGCCGATTTTCAAGCTGTTGAAATGGTTTTAAATAAATGCCATTCCAAGCCAAAATATGTTTGTAAACAGAACCTGTTGCGATCGCTTCAGCCACCAAATATGCCGTCACAGACGAAATCATTAGCGGTAATACCATTGAGAATTCTTGCGTCATCTCAAAAACAATTACGATCGCCGTCATCGGTCCCCGCGTCACCGCACTAAAAAAAGCACCCATCCCCGCCAACGCAAAGGTCACCGCAAAGCCCGCACCCACTTGAGTCCCGATCGGTAAATGCAGCCAATGGTTTAAAAATTGGGCCAAAAAACAAACCAAATATCCCAGCATCGATCCTAAAATTAATGACGGTGCAAACAACCCGCCCGGTGCACCTGAACCCACAGCCACCAAGGTTAATCCAAACTTGACGGCAAAAATCAATAGAATCAAATGCCAAGGAAATTCACTCGTTCGCCATACTTCTTGCAGACTGGCATTATCTCGCAGTGCTTCCGGCAACATTGCCACAAGTAGTCCAGAAACAAGACCCGCGATCGCAATTTTTCCCGGCAAACTCAAATGCAACCGCTTATAAATTTTCAGACTTTGCAAAATTCCGCGAATAAAAACAACGCCCAATACTCCAGCCAACACCCCAAGTAACAAAAAGAATGGAATTTCAACAACATTAAAATAGGGATTGATACTCATCCAACTGGGACTGAAGGTGAATTCCTGCCCGCCCAATTGTCGAGACACCACCGCCCCCACAAATGACGCAACAATAGCCGTCCCCAGCGTCAATCCCGATACGTCCTGCAATAATTCTTCAATGACAAAAAGTACGCCTGCGATCGGAGCGTTAAACCCCGCCGCCAATCCCGCTGCTGCACCTGCTGCCAACAACTGTCGCCGATGGTCGGGGGAGGTCGGAAACCAATTGCTAACCTGAGAGGCGATCGCCGCCCCAAGCTGCACCGTCGGTCCTTGCCGTCCCAGCGTCAACCCAGCCCCCAGGGTCAAAATCGTACTCGTTAATTTTACAAACGAGATTCGACCCGTCAACGGCATGGGCAAATACGCCAGCGCCGCCTTTACTTGGGGAATGCCACTACCGGAGGCTTCGGGAGCCAGCCGTTGAATCAAAATCCCCGCCAAGCCACCGCCGACCATACCAAAAAGAGGGAGAGCCACGATCGGCGGAAACAGATTCGCCCCGACTAGCCGCCAACCGCCCAGCCACCCCACCCCCATCTTCAACATCACCGCCGCCAGTCCCGATAGCAATCCAATTAGAGACGCTTCAAGAATGGCGATTTGCTTGGGGCGAAGGGAGACGAGGTGGGGCATCGCAAATTTCCATATTAAGGCTATGGCAAACAGTTATAGCGGCACAGTGAACACCCAATCTTTATATTTTGGATCGCGGTTTTCCGTAATGGCCGTCACTTGGGTACGCAATTTGTCTGTAATTGGACGATCGGGCTTCAAATCGTACATCTCAATGCGTTTCACGGGTGTAATTTTGGCAGCAGTTCCACTCAAAAAGACCTCATCAGCAATGAAAAGTTCTGATTTATCCACCGGACGCTCAATCACTGGAATCCCCATATCACGGGCGATCGTCAAGATACTGTCACGGGTAATCCCTTCCAAAATATCTTGCTCAAAACCGGGAGTAATAATCGTTCCGTTGCGAACAATGAAAATATTCATCCCCGAAGCTTCACTCACTTTCCCATTAGAATTTAGCAAAATTGCTTCATCAAACCCCGATTCCACCGCTTCAGTTTTTGCGAGCGACGAGGTGATGTATGCGCCGCTAATTTTCCCGCGCAGTGGCAAACTACGGTCTTCCTGACGACACCAAGAACTAATGCGGCAGCTCACGCCGTCGGGGGAAAGATAGTCGCCCAATTCAATCCCATAGACAAAGAATTCTTTTTCAACATTGTGCAAGCGTGGTGCAATGCCAAGACCTGAAGTGTAGACAAATGGGCGAATGTAGAACGACGTTTTCGGCTGATTCTTTTTCACAAACTCCGTAATGGTTGCGAAAATCTTCTCAGCAGGCAAGTCAAAATTCAATAATCGGGCACTTTTGCTTAACCGATCGGCATGACGATCGAGCCGAAATAGCAAAATCTGATTTGGATTCGCTGGATCTGGAATACCGCGCAATCCGCCAAATGCTCCGGTTCCATAGTGCAAAGCATGGGTTGCGATCGAAATATTTGCATCTTTGAAGGGTACAAAGTTTTTCTCGAAATAGGCGATCGGCAGAAAATTATCCATAGGTCTGAGGCAAAAATTATAGAGGTAGAGCGGTGGACAAGCGTTGGCGAGTGGGTTTCAAAAATTAATTTGACACAAGATCCACTTGCTGACGATAATTGTAGGCTGTTGAAAACTTTATCATTGTTTTTGAAGAAGTCCCTTGGCTAACGTAGTAGTGATTGGTGCCCAGTGGGGCGATGAAGGAAAAGGTAAGATTACCGATTTGCTGAGTAACTCAGCCGATATGGTAGTCCGGTATCAAGGTGGGGTGAACGCTGGGCACACCGTCGTGGTCAAGGATCAGACCTTCAAATTGCATCTTATTCCATCGGGTATCCTATACCCGGAGACAGAATGTATTATCGGCAGCGGAACAGTTATTGATCCAAAGGTTTTGATTCAGGAGCTAGATCAACTCGATCGGCTTGGAGTCAGTTCAAAAAACCTAATGATTTCGGAAACGGCGCATGTAACAATGCCCTACCACCGAATCTTGGACGTGGCTTCTGAAGCAAGTCGCGGCGATCAAAAAATTGGGACCACGGGGCGCGGCATTGGCCCGACCTACGCGGATAAGTCTGAGCGATCGGGCATTCGCGTTGTGGACTTAATGGACACAGAGTCATTCAAGGTGCAGGTTCGCTATTGTGTAGCGAATAAAAACGTCATCTTGGAGAAACTCTACAACCTTCCTCCTCTTGATCCAGAGGAAGTGATTGTGGAGTATCTGGCCTATGCCGATCGCCTGCGACCTCATGTAATTGACAGCTCGCTGAAGATTTCTCAAGCCGTACAGAAAAAGCGCAACATCTTATTTGAAGGCGCGCAAGGCACGTTGCTGGATCTTGACCATGGCACGTATCCCTACGTCACATCGTCTAATCCCGTATCGGGCGGCGCATGTGTCGGGGCGGGTGTCGGGCCAACCATTATCGATCGGGTAATTGGCGTGGCGAAAGCTTACACCACCCGTGTTGGTGAAGGTCCGTTCCCCACTGAACTCGACGGAGACGTTGGGGCGTTATTGTGCGATCGGGGTGCCGAATTTGGGACCACAACAGGTCGTCAGCGTCGGTGCGGTTGGTTTGATGCGGTCATTGGTCGCTATGCAGTACGGATTAACGGTTTAGATTGTTTGGCCATCACTAAACTGGATGTGCTGGATACTCTAGATGAGATTAAGGTCTGTGTGGCCTATGAAATTGATGGCAAGCGGTGTAACGATTTTCCCACTAATGCGAAAGCGTTTGCTCGGTGCGTTCCCGTTTATCAGACAGTTCCGGGCTGGAAAACTTCTACGGAAGAGTGTCGAGCGCTTGAAGATTTGCCAAAGGCTGCTTTGGATTACTTAAAGTTCTTGGCCGAATTGATGGCAGTTCCGATTGCAATTGTGTCCCTTGGGGCCAGTCGCGATCAGACCATCATCGTAGAGGATCCAATCCATGGACCGAAACGGGCATTGCTGTATGAAAACGGCGGACTTTAACAATAGGATTAAGAATACAAATTCTTAGGACTTAGTTTGAGTTTGACGATGGTTTAAAATTTAGTGAATACATCGAAGGTAGAGTTTCATCATGGCAAAGTTTTCAATCGAAGCCGCTAAGCGTCCTGAAGGTAGCAAACCTAATGCACTACGCCGTGCGAACCGCATTCCTGCGACGATGTATGGTCACAATGGAACGGAATCTGTTCAATTGACGGTTGATGCAAAAACAATTGAATTGTTAATCCGTGATGCGGGTCGAGGCGGCATGGTGGAATTGAATGTTCCTGAGTTGAACTACACCACGGGTGCAAGAATTCAAGAAGTTCAGTCCCATCCTTGGAGAGGCTATTTGTATCACGTTAGTTTCAAAGCGAACAAAGACTAAGTTGTCTTTTTAGATTTGTTTTAATAAAAACCGTACTTTTCTTTAATGTGAAGGTGCGGTTTTTGTTTTGAATAATCTAGGGGTGGAACGGGGATTTAATACGATCGACAATTTTAATTAAGACATTGAATACTTAGAATTATCTCATTGGGTTTAGGGCACGGCATGGCCGTGCCCCTACGAATCCGGGTTCCAGAATCTGGTAGGGGCATGGCTCGCCGTGCCCCAAACCTAACGAAAAAACCAAATATTACGATGACAAACTTTATAAACATTTCCCTAGGCTTCGATCGCGGCGACTAGTTCTTGCTGTTTCCACAGATCTCGGTAAATGCCTGATTGATTCAACAGTTCGCTATGGGAACCCGACTGTACAATGCTGCCATGGCTCATCACAAAAATACGATCGGCCATTGCAGCGGCTGAGAGTTGGTGGGATATGAATATTACTGTTTTACGATCGGTACCTTCGGACAAATTATTTAAAATCTGCGTCGCAGTCTGATTGTCCACACTAGAAAGCGCATCATCTAAAATCAAAATTTGACTTTCGACTAGCAAAGCCCGTGCCAAAGCCGTCCGCTGACGTTGCCCCCCAGAAAGCGTAATTCCTCGCTCTCCCACCAACGTGTCGTATTGCTGGGGAAAATTCAAAATCTCAGGATGAATTTGGGCTTCTTTAGCTGCAATCTCAATTTCGCTTTGAGTGGCGGTTGGCATCCCATAGGCAATGTTGGCACGAATTGAAGTACTAAACAAAAAGCTCTCTTGGGGAACATAGGCGATCGCACCCCGCAAATCTTCGATTCTAATCTTAGTTAAATCAATACCATCCAAAAACAATTGACCAGGAGCAATATCTAACAGACGCGGAATACTGTTGGCTAAAGTCGATTTACCCGAACCCACCTCACCTACGATCGCAACCGTTTCGCCCGGTGCAATGGTAAACGTGACATCCTTGAGGGCAGGCGAAATTTCAGACGTGGTTCCAGAATGATGATAGGTGAGATTTTGAGCGCGAAGTTCACCCTTGATTTGTCCAGGAGCCACCACCACCGCATCAGCCGCATCTTTAATCTTCGGTTCAACAGATAATATAGCTTCAATTCGATCGAGGCTAACTGTGCCGCGCGGATAGGCTGTGATGGTGAATCCCATTAGTGCAGTGGGGAATGCCAATTGACCGACAAAAATCAATAGGGGAATCAAATCTTCAAGCCCAATTTCACCCTTCTGAATGGCTGGACCACCAAACCACAAAATAATCAAAGTGCTGCCATAGGCCAAGACGGATAGAAGTGGAAACAAAAATGTGCGGGTTTGGGCCGATCGTAAACTCACATCAAACAATGTTTCATTCATCTCATCAAACGCACGACGTTCATTCTCCTCTTGGGCATATATTTTAATTAACGCAATACCGCTGAGATCTTCTTGAATCAATTCACTTAAATTAGAGAGTGATTCCTGAACTTCCTGCTGTTGAGTTCGCAATTTATTACTAAACAAATTCACAACCAGCAACATCAATGGATAAACACTAAGCGCCAGTAAACTCAATCTAATATTCAATGAGAACATCGCCGGAAGCGTGAATGCATAGGCAAAAACAATATTCGCCGTACTCAGTAACGCAAAGCCCATTAACCGACGAATGCTATCGACATCGCTGGTGGCACGGTTGATCAGGTCGCCTATAGTATTGCTGGCAAAATAAGACGGTTCGAGCCGTAGTAAATGTTCAAATATTTTTTGTTTTAAATCAAACTCCACAAACCGACCCACCCCAAATAGTCGCATACGGGAATAGAGCCGAATCGCCCACATAATGCTAGCCATAACCACCACGAATCCAGCATGATAGATCAGACTATCCATGGTGAATGTCACCTGCAATTCTTTGAGTGCCTTCCGAATTTCCAGGGGAATGACGATCGCGAGGGCATTCACAAGCATCAACGCAAAGACCCCTTGGAATGCCAGTGTTGAATGAGGCCGCAAATAACTCATCAGCCGTTGAAATTGCGACGATCGTGCCATGAGATTGGGATTTCCTATCAAGATTCCAGATCTACGATTCTATCCCATGTCGCGACTCTACATTTATCATGAAGAGAGAATAAGTGTTAGTCTGCTTCAATAATCTGTGAGGGTGTTACGTAAAGATTCTTCCTAACGATTTAGAATAAATTACCCTGAATAATCTGTGGGTCGGCGGGCTTAGGTGGCCAAAATACACCAAGTACAACCCACGTATTGTAAGGAAACACTGTACCCATAAAGAAAAGGGTATCCCTACTCTCAGCACATAATTCATCAAGAAACTTACGGCGGACACTTAACGCTGCTTGGTGCTCATCACCTAGTCGAACTACTTCGTTCAACCAAAGTACACCTAGCTCCCAGTCCTCAATCATTGCATTATGAGGTTTGTGGCTGTCAGCACACTCAAAAACATAACTAAATTTGTACGGTATTTTGCGAAGAGTTTTTTGAACAGGACCGAAGAGAATTAATTGGTCAAATAGAGCCTGCCATTCGGGCTTCCATTCTGAATCAGCAGGCTCTATTTTTAGATCAAGAACTCTTGTCGGACGAACAACACCAAGAGACATACTTTCGGAATCATGCAATGATTTTAATTCCTTTACCGTATAAACTGGCATCTGATCAATGATGTGGCGGCGATCTCTCCACCCATTTTTTGTTGATAGCGGTTCTCCTAAAACCTTTATGGTGTCTAGGTTTGGCTTTCTACTTTCCTTTCTTCTATCATTCCCCGCTCCATGCGGCAAAAGATTAACTTCAATCCACTGATATTTACGAAATTGTTGATTTCTTGGTCTGTAGCGGTAGTCTACAGGATAAAGCCGAATCCATTCACCCTTCTCAGTTACACCAGCAGTACAAACCAGTTCTTGATATCCTCTTGATGGAAGAGGATAGGTCATCACGGTTATCAGAACTTTTGTTCTTACTTCTTGATTGATCATGCTGGACATCCTAGATGCTTAACTGGCATATTAATCAAGGTTGTTAGATGTTGAGCAAGAACGTTGCGATGGCAAAATTCTGGATCAGCTTCCATACAAACAAGAACACTGGGCTTAGAGTGCAGTAAATCAGTTACACGCAGTAGTGCATCTTCCCGTAATGGAAGATTGCTTCGATAATTATTAAAAAGAGACGTGTACTTGGCAGAAGAACTCAGATCATCTCGTTCGGAACTAGGTATTCCTAATTCGGGAAGGTGCTGATACTCTATCCCCAGAACGCTACATAATCGCGCGAGTGTACTCTTATGAAAACCGTAACGTCGAGAAATAGGGTTGAAGCGAACGTCGATTAGCTGTGAGACACCAGATTCCATCAGAAGATTTAGAAACTCATCAACCGTTTTTCCTTCATAACCAGCAGTATAAATAGCCTTCTCAGCAACGGGGCGTTCTTTGTTTCTTCTTCCAAGAACATCGCTGTTAACTGTGAACCATGAATATTTGTCATGGATTAAATCGAGTAGGTCTTGACTCGATAGATCACCGTACTCAGCAGTGATATGGTCAATGTCTTGAGTTACATTTCTAGGTAAATTAACATCCAACTTTTTCCCTAAATCCGTCAGGCTCCAAGAATTATCGTTTCCTTTTTCTAAAAAGCCATTACGGACAAGTGAATCAGTTTCCTGGTTTAGGGTAAAAGAATAGGGTCCATATCGATGCGGGATAAACTGATAAAAAGTTTTGCCTCCGTGAGAAGATGTTCCATGAGAAAGCAAAAATGCCCACTTCATGACTTGCAGAGTAGATGCAGTAAATCTAACTTTCTGAAGAATGAGCAATAGAGCTTTTTGACGATGTAACACTTTCTTACCAAACATAGAATATGTAGCTTGTGCTACTCTCTCATAAAATAGCTTCGTTAGAAAAAGTTGTCGGCAAAGAATATTATACATTTCCCAAAGCCTCCTCTAAGTTGTAGCAGTTGATGCATACACTATTGCTAGTGTAGAAAGCTCCATTGTTGCCCGGTGGAACGTGAGCAGTTGAGATTTTAATATTAGGTTTACAGTATGGCGATCGAACCCGGTTTGAAACTTCAAGATATTGGTGAACAGGGATTGTTAAAACGTCTCCAGAACTTTTGTCCGACGGGTGTGGTTGGCGATGATGGGGCGGTGTTGGAAATTGTCGGACACGATACGGCGCGATTGGTGGTGACGACCGATGTATTGGTAGACGGGGTTCATTTTAGCGTTGGGCTGGAAAATCCGATTATCACGACTCCCCCTCATGCAGCGGGTTGGCGATCGGCGGCGGCGAATCTTTCAGATCTGGCGGCTATGGGTGCAACGGCGCAGAGTATTACGATCGGGTTGAGTGTGCCGCCAGAGATTCCAGTGCAATGGATTGAGGCGATTTATCAGGGGATTGCAGATTGTTTGAACCCGTGGCAGGTGTCTATTGTGGGGGGCGATGTGGTGCGATCGAGACAGTTGTCTTTAGCGATTACGGCGATCGGTTCGGTTAATTCTGCAAAAATTATTCGGCGCAATGGGGCAAAATTGGGCGATCGGATTGTGATGACGGGAATTCATGGCCGATCGCGAGTGGGTTTAGAGTTGCTATTGGGTCGTGATTTACCATTGTCCGATCGGGCGGCGTGGATTAAGGCTCATCAATATCCTCAACCTCGATTAGATTTAGTTTCCCAATTACCAGATCCGACCCCTGCGGGTATGGATTCGAGTGATGGTTTGGCAGATGCGGTGATACAAATTTGTCGAGCCAGCGGTGTGGGAGCTGTTCTTAATCAAGCTAGTATTTTGAACCATCCCGAAATTCAAGAACTGATTACGATTGTCGGATTACACCAGGCGTTGAATTGGGTTTTATATGGCGGTGAGGATTTTGAATTAATTTTATGTATGTCGCCAAACCAAGCCGATGAATTCTGTGAACTCACAAAAAGTATTCCGATCGGAACTATTACAGATACAGAAAATGTGTTGATACGAGATGAGCAGGGTGGGATTCGATCGCTTTATTTAGATCAAGGATTTCAACATTTTAAATATTCTGGTTAGCATTGACACCCGATCCCCCTAGCCCCCTTAAAAAGGGGGAACAAGAGCAAACCTTAGTTCATAGTCCCCCTTTTTAAGGGGGATTTAGGGGGATCGGATCTGGCTGATGATGGGCTTTAGACTTATGTGTGCACATCAACAATTTTGGTGGGGCTTCGGAATCTTTTACTCTCCCAGAATTAGGCACCAGTTCTAATCTGAAGTAATTGCAGCTTTCAACGTGCGACAAAATGTTTCGATCGATTTTAACCCTTCCTTCGGCGACCCTTCAGACAACCGTTTAACAAAAGCACTTCCGACGATCGCCCCATCTGCACCCCACTCCATCACCTGCCGCGCATGTTCCGGCTGCGAAATCCCAAAGCCAACGGCCACAGGTTTATCACTCACAATTCGCAATTCTTGAATCAAATCTTTTGTTTTCGCACTAATCTGCGTCCGCATTCCCGTCACACCCGTCGTACTCACCACATAAATAAACCCTTGGGACTGACGAGCGATCGCCGCAATCCGAGGGACGGGACTAGTGGGCGCGACGAGTAATATGACTTCAATGCCATAGGTCAAGGCAGGCTTCAACAATCCATCCGATTCTTCCAGTGGCAAATCTGGCACCACCAACCCCTTCACCCCAATACTCGCAATTTCTTGCAGAAAGCTATCAATACCACGGTTTAAAATCGGGTTGTAATAAGTAAAAAGAACGATCGGCGCATTGATCGTCGGAATCACTTCTTTAAGCATCGCCAATACATCATCCAGCTTTACCCCCCGCTCCAATGCCCGTGTCGCCGCCGCCTGAATCACCGGACCATCTGCCAGTGGGTCAGAATAGGGCACCCCAAGTTCAATGATGTCCGCACCCGATCGGTCTAACACGCGCAGAGCTTCCGCTGTCGTGACGAGATCAGGATCGCCCGCTGTCAAAAAGGGAATCAAAGCACATTGGGCGCGATCGCGAAGCTGCTGGAAACGTTGGGAAACAGATGTCATGATCAATGCTGAAACTCTACAGTCATCTAGCGTACAGGAATACGGGTACAGGAATTTTGATCATTCACTATTCCACATTTCCCTCATTCCAAGGCGCAAAGAACGGCAATAATAAAATCCCTGGTAACGCCACGATCGCAGTCATCGTAAAGAATGACACCCAACCCATTTGCTCCGCCCAAACCCCCGCCGGAGCCGTCAAAATATCTCGACTAAAGGCCTGCAATGACGAAAATAAAGCATATTGCGTTGCCGATAACCCCACATTACACAAACTCATCAACAACGCCACAAACGCCGCCGCCTCAAGACCACCCAGAAAATTTTCAATATTCAACGCCGCAAACATCATGGGATAACTCTTTCCCACGATCGCCAACAGCACATAGGTCAGATTCCCAACGGCCTGTAAAATCGCAAAAATCCAGAGTGACTTATTCACCCCAATTCGCGTCATGATCACGCCCCCACAAAGCACCCCCATCGTCGTCGCCCAGAATGCAATCAACTTTGGAAACGCAATTTCCGCCGTACTAAATCCCAACCCTTTGTCTAATAGAAATGGAGTGGCAACATTCCGTAAAAGTGAATCACCTAACTTATAAATCACAATGAAAACAAGAATTAATATCGCTCGCTGCCAACCACTTCGCTGAAAAAATTCCTGAAACGGCAACACGATCGAATCGACCAAACTGGTCGGCGGCAAACTATCTTGCTCAGGTTCCGGTGCAATCAGCGAAGCGACCACGCCCACACTCATCAACAATGCCATCACAAAATATACCCATTTCCAAGGCATCACCTGAGCAAATGCCAAGGTCAATGCACCCGCAATTTGAATCGCAATCCGATAGCCGAACAAAAATACAGAAGCTCCCGCACCGCGTTCAGAGTCCGTCAAACTATCCGTCCGATAGGCATCAGCCACAATATCCTGCGTCGCACTAAAAAAGGCCACGATCATCGCGAACCAAAAAATAGAACTCCCCGCCATCAAGCCAACCGTATGGCGGATTTCACACAGTCCCTGAAAAAAGCCACTCCCCACACAAGCCGTTGCTGCGGTCATTGCTGTCGGAACTGTCTTCAAGGCTCCAGGATCTTGGAATCCCATTAGTGCGATCGTAATAATCAATAAAATCTGCGTTACCAATAGCCACCCCCGACGACGACCAAGAAACGGCGGGACATACCGATCGACAAAGGGCGACCATAGGAATTTCAACGAGTAGGGCAAGGCAACAATGCTAAAGAACCCGATCACTTTCAGATCAACGCCTTCATTAGAAAGCCAAGCCTGCATCGGATCTTTCCCCGTCAAATATAAGGGCAGTCCCGACGAAAACCCCAGCATTAGCAGCGTCGCCATCTTCCGGCTTGCAAACACGTCTAAAAGCGAATTCTTTGATTTCACGATCGCAAGTTCCAACGAAACAAACCGATATTATCCATCAGTTCAAGGTGCGATCGTGATTAGCACATCAAATTAAAAACCGCGCTAGGAAAATATTCCCAATGCGGTTTCTAATGCTGTTCAGAATCAAACGCTTCGATCGTTTATTTCTTCTTCTTCTTTGTCTTGTCTGCGTCCCGAATCGCCACGCGACGAGCTTCTTTGAACGCATCACTTGCACGGGCAAAATTGATGCCAAACTGCTCAGTGCCCAAAATCGAACCCGCTTGTTCTGGCTCCCAGGAGGCGGACAGAATACCGTAGGACAAGCCCACAACTCCTAACCCGAAGAACCCGAGACTCACCAGTAACACGGCTGAATTTGGTAAATCGTAATGCTGTTGAGACACTAAATAATAGCTAACGATGAACGTCGCCATACCCAAAACACTCGGCACACCAGAAAAGAACGCCATGCGTCTTCCCATACGCTGACTCACGACTGGAGGAATTCCTGAAGATGGATCATTTAAAAATCCAGTCGATCGAGGCGCAGCAGATTTCTTTTTTTTAGAAGTCGGCTCGAAGGGCAACGATTGAGGTTTAAAAGCGTCTGGCTCTTTAGATTCAGTTGACATAATCGTCAATACTCAACAGCAACAATAAGACATTTGAAAAGATTGAAAGACAATAGATTTAAATCGCGATCGATTGCAATCCAATGAAAAATTCTTAACCCCGAATACCCAACCGACCAATCAAAGTCTTGTAGCGTGCGTAGTCAAGCTTCTGAACATAGGACAGCAAACGCTTCCGCAAGCTAATCATTTTCAAAAGACCAATGCGAGACCCGTGGTCCTTTTTGTTGGTTTTTAGATGACCGCTCAAACGATTGATCCGCTCGGTCAACATGGCAACCTGAACTTCAACGGACCCAGTGTCGGTCTCGTGTTTTTGGAAGTCAGTAATAATTTTTTGTTTGTCTTCTTGAACCAGTGACATGGATTAGTTTCCTTAAAATTAAAGATGTCGGCTACCAATGATACCACTTAGTTATCACTGAAATCACTCAACACGACCGTACTTTGCCGTCACCTCAGCTTCGTGCGCCATCGATCGCATCACGGTCCAAGCCCAAAGCTGATCGCCCCAAGAAAAGTGCCACCATTCATGATAATGCCGAGCAAACCCCACACTGGTCATGACAAAATTCAACAACTGCCGATTCCGGTCAAACCGATCGCCCGTCATAGTCCCTACAAAATGATCCGGGAACGATCGCGCTGAAATCTCATCAATCTCCGAACCCATATCTACGACAGTCCCCAATTCATCCACCAGCGTCACATCCACCGCCGCGCCCGTACTGTGAGGGGGCGGCATTAATGGATCCAAATTAGGAACCGCCCAAAACTGATACACCTCTTCCAACGCCTGCGATCGTTCTTCTTCCGTCGCACCATGCCCCAACCCTTTGGCTATCAAAATTTCCTGAAGCGTATGCTCCACCATAAATTGCTGCACCGACACCGGACGATAGGCATCGAAAATCTGAATTCGCCAGCCCGGTTGGATCGATCGCAATTTAGACTGCGCGGCCCTAAGTTTTTCTAAGACACCCGATCGCACATAAAACGGAGACTTATCACCATAAGGCGCACCAAGTTTTTGATACGGATGCAGCGTAACTAGATCAAACTCTGGACTAGGGATAGCAACAATAGGCTCTGAACTAGGGACGATCGGGATAAGTTGATAGGGTTTCATGAGTTGGTTTCATAGTGGGTCGATCCCCCTAAATCCCCCTTAAAAAGGGGGACTATGAAACAAGTCCTGCTCTTGTCCCCCCTTTTCAAGGGGGCTAGGGGGATCGGGTTTCAATGCGAATAGGAATAAATTTCCTGTACACAGCATTACCGAGAGACTAAGGGAATCTCTAAGGTTTCTGAAAATCACTCGGCGGCCTAAAATTTTCCACAGGTAAATCGCGCACCGCCTGCGACATAAAATCACGCCAAATCGGAGCCACCACCATTCCACCTGTCGCCCCGGATCCCAGAGGAGTGTTGTCATCATTGCCAACCCATACCGCTGTCGAAAGTTGCGGCACCGACCCGACAAACCAAATATCTTTCTCCGACGACGTTGTGCCCGTTTTCCCCGCCACCGGACGGCCAAGTTGAGCCGCAGTTGCCGTCCCGCGATTAACGACACCCTGCATCAGTTCATTCGTCGCCGCCGCCGACCAAGGATCTAACACCAATCTAAGCTTCGGACGATTGTCCAGTACCATCCCCCCCTTACTATCGGTCACTTGAATAATCAAGGTCGGATCGCTGTGCCAACCATTATTAGCCAACGTCGCATAAGCCGTCGCCATTTCTAATGGTGTCACATCAACGGCACCCAGCGGCAATGAGGTGACTGGCTCGATCGGACTTTTAATGCCCAAACTACGACAAATTTCAATCACCTTATTTAGCCCTACTTCTTGCCCAAGACGAACGGCTGGAACATTTCGCGACATCTCCAGCGCCCGCCGCAAACTCATCGCGCCCGCAAAACTCCGATCGTAATTCTGGGGATAATACATCTCATCCCCATCCGGGTAGCCCACCGGACTATCCATGATGGTGGAATCCGGACCATACTTTCCACTGGCAAACGCTGCGTAGTAAACAAATGGCTTGAATGCAGAACCGGGTTGACGCAGGGCTTGGGTGGCTCGGTTGTACTGGCTCTTTTTGTAATCAATTCCCCCCACCATTGCTTTTACATAGTGCGTCCGAGGGTCAACCGCTACCAGCGCCATCTGATCCGCCCCCGATCGGTAGCTCCGACGAACAGTCTCCTCTGCAATACGCTGTAGCTTTGTGTCGATTGAACTCTGAATCCGCAATCCACCTTTGAGCAGGGCATCGCGACCAAATTTTTTCTCGACTTCCTTAACGATCGCCTCCGTCACATAGGGAATTTCACTGCCCTGGAAGGATGTAATTTTACCCAGCTTTATTTTGTAGGCTCGTGCCTGTTTTTCTTCCTCAGGTGTAATCCACTTCAGGTCACGCATCCGTTGCAGAACTACGTGTTGACGTTCTGTTGCAGACTTCATATCTCGAAACGGACTCAGATCTTCAGGCGCTTGAATAATGCCAGCCATCATCGCGGATTCAGCCAAATTCAAATCGCGTACAGATTTACCAAAGTAGCTCTGAGACGCGGTTTCTGCACCGTAGTTATTGTGTCCCCAGTAAATTTGGTTGAGATAAAGTTCTAAAATTTCGTTCTTTTTAAAAACTTGCTCAACTCGTAACGCTAAAACAGCTTCAGCGAGTTTTCGGGTAAACGCCCGTTCCGGCGATAGGAATAAATTTTTGACCAATTGCATCGTCAGGGTAGACCCGCCTTCACTGGTCTCACCTCGGTTAAAATTTGCTCTCAGAGCACGACCCGCCGAGGTGACGTTGACCCCTTTGTGATCATAAAAGTAACTGTCTTCGATCGCCATCACCGATCGTTTCAAATGCGGCGAAATTTCATCCAATGGCACCACTTCCCGGTTCGCCTCGCCATGCAAACTCGTCAGAGGCTTACCCTTCACATCATAGATATGCGTTGTTTCACTGGGCGTATAATTCCGTAAAATTCGGACATCGGGCAAATTTTGAAAGCTAATTGCTAATCCAACCAAGGCACCTGCCACTAAAGAACTACTCAACATCAGCACCCCAACGAGTGTTGCACCCGCAACTTTACTCGCCCCACCCACAAATTGAGCGGTCGATTCGTTTTCGTTGGTCTTGCGGGGTAACGTATTCGACGACACGGCGACTCTCTCTAGATGACGGGATGGATAGAAGCTTTAGATGGGGTAGATACAGTTGAGTCTAGACACAATCCGTAGTAGTCACTACGGTTCTCATACGCTACATAGGTTGCATGAGGGATGAAACTGCTTTAAATCAGGATAGTCGAACATTTAGCCCTTGCAACAGGTTTTCTTGATGATTTCTGCGTTTAAGGTCGGTAAATAGGAAGGGTAAAGTGAAAGGAACTGCCCTGACCGGGGGCAGAATCTACCCAAATTTGGCCATAGTGAGCGCGCACAATTTGTTGACAAAGCGATAGACCGATGCCGTAACCTTGCTGGGCTTCATCTCGCTCTAGACGATAGTGCTCCTCAAAAATGTGGTTACGGCTTGCATCCGGGACTCCGGGACCATGGTCTGAAATACTGACCTGAATTTTTTGTGCTGTACGGTGCAGAATCGACAGAGTGATTGTCCCGGCGCTGGGACTGTACTTGATGGCATTATCTAGAAGGTTTGAGATGACCTGCTTAATCCGATCGGGGTCGCCATAAACAGGCGGTAAATCACTGGGAATATCAGTGGTGAGATGCTGATCTTTTTCAGCCATTTTAGACTCCAGCGCTTGTATGACCTCCCCGCAAATAAAGGCTAAATCTAACGCGATCGGTTTAATCTCAATCCCCGCATGATGACCTCGGGTGGCTTCCAGAATATCGGTAATCATCATATTCATACTGCGCAACTGAGACCGAGCTTGGTGCAGTAGCTTCGTGCGCATCGCCGGGGTAACGTAGCGACCATTGGTTTCCGTTGAGGGACGATTAGCGATTTCGAGGGTTTCAATTGCGATCGATGCAGCAGTCAGAGGGTTGCGAATATCGTGGGCCAACATCGCGATTATTTGATCCCGAAATCGCAATTGAGAAACCAGATCGTCTCGCTCTTGGCTCAGTTGAAACACTTTATCTGAAAGCTTAATTAACTCAGTGTGTTGTGCCAAGTCTGCAACATCGTCCAGTCGCACATTGTGGAGAAATCCTTCCCCGGCATCAGGTCCGATCGAAGCCCCAGACTCCTCCGCCTGAGAAAAAAGATTTTCCGTACTGCTTTCCCACCGCGTCCACCACAATTGAAGCTGACTGATGAGGTTTAGTCCAGCCAGAGTTTGTTTGGGTTCCGGGGCAATTTTGACCAGTGATGGGGTGGCGACAATTCGAAACCGTTCAGCTAAATAGGGATGCTCGATTACATCAATCACCTTCAGGTCAAAGGTTGTGCTTTGGTGTAGGTCTTGCAAAAGTGCACGAATCTGACGAACTTGCTCTCGGGTTCCAGGACGACGATCGACAAATAACAAAAGCTGAAGAGAGGATTTTTCGGAGGTGGGGTTAGACATGCCCGCAGTTGACGCTGGAAAGGTTTCCCAAAGTTAGGATAAAGCGTTTCTCCTTCTGTCACGGTAGTGTATTCATACCAAATGAGCAACATGATGTCCTACGATCCAGACAACTGGCAGTTCCATGTTCAGAGCCGAACAATATCGTCTTCGCCCAGATACTCCCCATTTTGAATCTCAATCATTACTAATGGAATTACGCCGTCGTTTTGGACTTGATGCTTCGTATGCATCGGCACATAGGTAGACTGCTTCGGAATTAGTCGCAGTTCCTGGTCGCCGCATATGACCGTCGCAGTCCCGGACACCACCACCCAATGCTCGCTGCGATGGTAATGTATCTGCATACACATTGCTTTTCCTGGACTGACTTCAATTCGGTTAATCCGATATCGATCGGTCTCTTCTAACGTCGTCACGGTTCCCCAATCACGGACACGGGTCGCGTTTGCATCTAGC
>JAYVUU010000180.1:0-16433 GCA_043787635.1 Synechococcales cyanobacterium
GATGCCCAATGCTGAAAGCAGATCCTTTTTCACGTCACCAATGCAACCGATGACCCCAATGCAACCAATGGCACCGATGACACCAATGGCACCGATGCAGCCGATGGGGATGAGTCCTATGCAAATGCAAATGGGAAACATGGGGATGAGTATGGGGCGATCGGATAGCTCAGTCAGCAGTGGGAGTTTTAGCGGGAATGCTGAGGCAAGTCCTTCACGAGACACTCCAGTCAATGCATCTAACAATGTATCTAGCAGCGCTGGCAGCGTGAAATTTTGCAGCCAGTGTGGGACGGCGGTGAAGGTAGGCGATCGGTTTTGTTCGAGCTGCGGGCATTCGTTGTGCTAGGTAGAGCGTTTTAGAATTTAGACGATTAGGCCAGTGGGCTAAAGGAGTTTATTTTGCAATTACAACGATCGCAACGGGCAAAAATTGCCCCCTGTTGGACCATGGATCTTGCGGCGCTGGCGATCGAGTCGGCGGCTGAGCGGGCCATAGAACATCGTCGTGCTGAGCATCTACTGCACCGTGTAGTTCACAACTATAGGAATCCGGTAGAACTCGATCGTTATGGGGTGTCTGAACCGTTAGTCGGGGCGGGCGGCGTGATGCACTACGGCTTGGACCTCGGGGGTGGGGACATGTCTTCGGATTGGACCATTGGATATTTTTGGCGATCGGATGGAGTGCCGATTTGGTGCGATCCGCTATTGGTGGCCAACGATCGGGGAATTACGTCTATTGAATCGGCACAGGAATTTACGGATCGGTTGCAGTTACTGGTGGGGAATAGTTCGGGTCTGACGGTGCAGGTTCGTCATGGGACGCTGCATGTATGTTTGCCCCCTATGACCTGTGAGGTTCAGTTTTTAAATGTGGTACATGGCATCGAGCTGACGGCGGCATTTTTAACGATGCCTGTGCGAATTGAAGGATCTCGACCACCCGTTGGAGACTTGATTTGCGGGTTTGAGATTATGCCGGGTCTAGAGGGTGCTGAAGTGAATATCCATCCAGTTCACCCTTGGCCTCAGTTGTTGGTACTGAATTCTATTTTGGAACGATCGGCGATCGCGGTGGGATTTCCGATGCAGTTTTCTTGGGATGGCCGATGGTTGGAGCAGCGACTATGCAGCGATTTAGCCATAACTGCGTCCTCGTTCGGGTAATCAGCCCGTAGAATGCGATTATGGATAGGAATCGTTGGCGACGATCGCAGCCTATTGTTTACTTTTAACAGTCTATGTATAGCAAGGATGATTTGAGCGTTCTGGACTTCGAGATCGAGTTGGATGATCCGCTCGATCGAATTGCCCCAATAGAAGAATCAGAGATTACAGCACTAAGACCAGACCCAGACGAGATGTTGACGCTCCTTTCGTCAGACCGATCGCAGGATCGCATGACGGGTGCCCGTGCATTTTGTGAGATAGAAGATTCTCGTGCGATTCCCCGTTTAATTGAGCTGTTGAATGACGAATGCGCGTTGGTACGGGTGAGTGTGGTCTATGCGCTCGGTCGCAATACCAGTCCTGATGCGGTGGATCCTCTGCTGTTGCGCTACAACCAAGATTGGAACGGCTATGTTCGCAAAGGCATTGTCTGGGCGTTGGGTAATCATCGCGATCGGCGGGTGATTCCGACGTTGGTGGACGCGATGCGTAAGGATATTTCGGCGGTGCGGCTGTGGGCGGCAAGTGCATTAGCTCAGTTAGCGACCTTGGGGTATGAGGCGACGATCGTGGCGATTCCCCCGTTAATTGAGGGGTTACGACGGGATGGGGTAGCGGCAGTTCGGAGTAATTGTGCTTGGGCAGTAGGCGAGCTGTGTCGGGAGTTGCCCTCGAATGTGATTTATGCGACGGCAGTGGATGCGTTGATTGAGGCGTTTGCAGAAGATGAGGATTTGAGTGTGCGAGAAGATGCGAAGACGGCAATGCTGAAGCTGGGAGACACGCGAGGGTTACAGGTTATTGAGGAATTGGAGTTGGAAGGTTGGGGATTGTAGACTGGCTGTAGGTTTACTGAATTTCGGGAGAGAGAGTAGTGATGCTGAGAAAAGCTTTGTTAACGGTCTCGCTGGTAATGATTGCAGCCTTACCGAGTGTTGCGGCTGTGGAGACGCGATGTGGCTGGTTGGATAACCCCACTCCGGCGAATTGGTGGCTGACTGATGCGGATGGTCAGTGGATTATTGGAACTCAAGGCAGTTATCAGGCTCAGGGAATCGATAAGATTCCTGATTTTAAGCCGAGCCAATATGTCAAAACCAATGGTTATCACGGCTATGCTTGTGCCTGTATGGATGTGACAACTAATAGTAGTCGCAGCCGAATTCGTCGAATTTATAGCGTTAAGCCGTTGCCGTTAAGCCAATGTCGTCAAGATCCAAATTTGCCCGATCGGTAGAATGATTTGAAATTAGGCGATTCCTATTAGCATTGAAACCCGATCCCCCTAGCCCCCTTGAAAAGGGGGAACAAGAGCAGACCTTATTTCATAGTCCCCCTTGAAAAGGGGGATTTAGGGGGATCGAGTCTGGCTGATGACGATTCTCAGACTTGTGTGTACACAGCAGTATTAAGTTAAGAGGAAAGCAACGGGAGCCGATCGCTTCCAGTCAGAAGTGCAATAGATGGCTCAACCACAAACTCTAGCCGTTCTGTATCGCCAACTTTCACCACAATAGTATCGCCTTCTTTACATTCACCTCTAAGAATTTGTTTTGCAATTAACGTATCGAGTTCACGTTGAATGACGCGTTTGAGTGGACGTGCGCCGTAAACTGGATCGTAGCCTGCTTCTGCAATGAAGTCGATCGCAGATTCCTCCATTTGTAAGGTCAACGATTTTGCCTTTAGTCGTTGGGTTAGAGATTTTAGGCGAAGTTCAACAATGCCGCGAATTTCACTTTGGCTAAGGGCATGGAAAATAATGGTTTCGTCAATGCGATTCAGAAACTCTGGGCGGAAACTCGATCGTAAGGTTTCGAGGACTCTCGATCGCATTTCTTCGTATTTACTTTCATCACCCACAACATCCAAAATGTATTGCGACCCAAGATTGCTGGTCATAATAATGACAGTGTTTTTAAAGTCTACAGTGCGACCTTGGGAATCTGTCACCCGTCCATCATCGAGAATTTGCAGCATTACATTAAAGACATCGGGATGAGCCTTTTCAATTTCATCAAACAAAATCACCGCATAGGGTCGTCGCCGAATTGCTTCCGTCAGTTGTCCGCCTTCATCAAATCCAATGTATCCGGGGGGCGCACCAATCAATCGCGAGACTGTTCCTTTGTCCATATATTCGGACATATCAATCCGCACCATTGATTCTTCAGTGTCAAACAAATAGTTTGCTAATGTCTTAGCAAGTTCTGTTTTGCCGACTCCGGTTGGACCGAGGAAGATGAATGATGCGATCGGACGGTTGGGATCTCCGAGTCCAGCCCGCGATCGTAAAATTGAATCCGCAACGGCTTGTACTGCTTCGTTTTGACCGATAACCCGATCGTGCAGTTCGTTTTCTAAATTTAGGAGCTTGTCCATCTCCGACGCGACTAATTTAGTAATCGGGATTCCAGTCCATTTACTAATCACATCAGCAATATCGTCTTCAGTAACTTGATTTCGTAACAATGATTTCATTGACGTTGGTTTATCTGTTAAATGCTGCTCAAAGGCATCTAGTTTCTTCTGCAATACGGCTAAGGTTCCATATTTCAATTCTGCTGCAAGTGTGAAGTTGTAGTCTCGTTCTGCCTGTTGTAGGTCAACGCTGACTTGCTCCATTTCTTCTTTGATTTTTTTCAGTCCTTCTAGACCATTTTTTTCAACTTCCCATTGAGCATTCAGAGAGCTTTGTTCCTCTTTAAAGTTTGCCAGCTCTTTTTCTAAACGTTCTAGCCGATTAAGAGAGGCTTTATCTTCTTCTTTGCGGAGTGATAAACGCTCCATTTCCATTTGTAGGATTTTACGATCGATTTCATCAAGTTGTTGAGGTTTGGAGGTATTCTCCATTTTCAATTTTGCGGCTGATTCATCAATTAAATCGATCGCTTTATCGGGCAGAAACCGATCGCTGATATACCGATCGGACAAAACAGCAGCAGCGACTAGTGCACTATCTGAAATGGTGACTCCCTCGTGGTGGCTTTCATAGCGACTTCTTAGACCACGCAGAATCGAAATCGTATCTTCTACAGTCGGTTGATCAATGAAAACCTGTTGGAATCGCCGTTCTAGAGCTGTATCTTTTTCAATGTATTTCCGATATTCATTTAAAGTTGTTGCCCCAATGCAGCGCAATTCACCCCGTGCCAGCATCGGTTTTAGTAGATTACTGGCATCCATAGCGCCTTGAGTCGCCCCAGCCCCCACGACGGTATGAATTTCATCAATAAACAGAATGATCTTTCCTTGAGAATCTGATACTTCTTTGAGAACTGCTTTTAGTCGTTCTTCAAATTCTCCGCGATATTTTGCGCCTGCAATTAGTGCGCCCATATCCAATGAGAACAATTTTCTATCTTTCAGGGATTCCGGTACGTCACCATTGATAATTCGCTGGGCTAATCCTTCAGCGATCGCCGTTTTCCCCACACCCGGTTCACCAATCAGTATCGGATTATTCTTAGTCCTTCGTGACAAGATTTGAATGGTCCGACGGATTTCATCATCCCGACCAATGACTGGATCAAGTATTTTATCCTTGGCATATTGAGTCAGATCACGACCATATTTTTCAAGGACTTCGTATTTGTTTTCGGGGGTTTGATCAGTCACTTTTTGATTGCCTCGGATTTGGTCGATCGCGGTTTTAAGGTTAGCTTCAGTCAAGTTAGATTCGGACAGTAGGGCTTTACCAAATCTGTCGTCCTGTGCATAAGCTAATAAAATATGTTCGACAGAAATATAACTATCATCATACTCCTTACGAAATTTATCGGCCCGATCGAGCAAGCTATCTGCCGACCGTCCAAAGTAAATATTAGAGCTGTCGCCGGAGACTTTGGGTTGTTTGGCGATGAAGGCGGCAGTCCGATCGCGCCATTGGGACACAGAAATATCGAGTTTTCCAAGAACATTCCCGACCAGTCCGTCTTGATCTAGCAACGCGCTGAGAAGATGCTCAGATTGAATTTGCTGCTGTTGGACGGCTTTGACAATATCGGGAGTGCGGGCGATCGCCTCCCAAGCTTTTTCGGTAAATTGGTCAGGGCTGTTGGGTTGCATGAGGACGATCTCCCTACTTCTCTCGGTCTAGATACCATTGTAGAGAATCGCGGAAATTTGGGACGATCGGAAGACCGAAGCAGGATAACGCACCCCTACAAATACGTGGCGAACGACTCCGGGACCAGCCGAAGCATTCCCGATCGTAACTCTGAAACCTTCACCCATTTAGCCAGCTTCTTTTTATCGCCCTCCACAAATGTTATTTCGTCAGGTTCATAAAGACTCCGATCGACAAACTCGCATTCATACACAAACACAACTTCATGACCAGGATTTCCATAGCATTCAAAAATATTTTCCAAACAGCCCAGATACTTTGGATTAATAATTTCAGTGCTCAACTCCTCCTGAAACTCTCGAACTAACGCCGCCCAGCTTGACTCCCCAAACTCAACCCCACCGCCTAACGCCCGATAGAACAGTGTTTCTTGCGTTGAATCAAACCCTTCCGCCATCAGTATCTGATCATCCCGACGAATCAACGCGATCGAAATGGTCCGAATGTAGGGCGGCGGAAATACCCCAGAATACTCATTTCCTGAATTATTAACCATCGCTATTAACCGTTCCACTCATCATAACCATCCACCATCGCCTCCGATCGTAACCCCTCAGGAATTGGCCAATCCTCATTCTCGCCGCCAATAATCACCTGATCCAGCACCGTAAAATCCTTACTCAACTGACGCAACGCATTGACTAACATATCCAACGCGATCGCATCACTCGTCCCTAAATCAAACCAAGCCCGCGCCCACAGCCCTTCGTACTCAAAATCACTCATATTATGCATCAGCGCCATCATCGACTCCTCCGACTGGTCATCGTCGTAGGACATATAGCTGACCTCCAATCCCGCATCCTGAATTTGCAGGCTTTCAGCATTGAACGCGCCTAGTTTCCCTAAATAAAACCAAGAATTAAAGACCTCTTCGAGATACTGCCGCTCTAGTTCAGATGGCACCATGGGAAACTGAACCCAAATCCAAACATTAAACGAATCAAACTCGCGGAAAGAAACTTGCATGAATTCAATAAACCATAGGGCAAAAAGTACCGTCAACCCACAGACTAACCACGCAATTCATGGATTGACGCACTCTATCTTACCGAAAAAATGTACCCGATCGGCTGATTACCCTAATTAGCCGGACAGCCTGAGGTGTTTGCAGCCGCTTTAGGATCGGCTCCCCGCAAGTCATAGCAGAATTGACCAATGAGAGACGGCGTTAAATAATCCTTTTTAGCTAAAGCTTTCTGGAACCATTGAACAGAGTCTGCTCTTTTGTTCTGTTGTACTAAAATTTGTCCTTTGAGATAATACAATTCAGGATTTTCGCTGGGAGAACCCAAAAGTGCCCGATCGATCGCCGCCATCGCCTTATCCTGTTGCCTCATATCCCGAAATCCCCAAGCTAAGATCCGATCGGCCACATACTTGGGCTGCCTGATGCTCTCAATACGCGCGATCGCCGCCCCCGAATCCGATAACGGTAGATTGACATTGATCGCCAACATCAAATCCATAGAGCCTTTCACCAAATTGAACTCAGGATCATTCGGTGCGAGTTTTTCCGATTCCCCCAACGCTTGAAATGCAGTCGTCAACTTACCCAGCGCATCCGGTGTTCCTTGGACAATGCCTCGTGTTGCAATGATGTGAGCGCTCTCTAGAAAATTTCCCACAGCAAGATAGAGTTGACCCCGCGCTGGATCTTTCGCAATTAGTTTTCTTGCCGTTTCCTGGGTTCGGATCGCAGCCCTCGCAAAGCCGTCCGTATCTCCTTTACTGGTGTCATCTTGTTTGGAAGACTGAGCGAATAGAAGTGACGCTTTTAGGGTGTGAAGTAAGGGTTCATCGGGTTCTGCTTGTTCAGCGGCTGTCAAAAGACTCTCAGCTTTTTTGTAGTTGCCCTCATCAAAGATGGCCCGAAACACTTTTTCCGTCGCATCGCCGATCGGTTTATCACGACCAAACGGATCCCTAGCCCAAGATGGCGCAGCGGCAACGGTCCCCAGCATTACCGAACCCAGCGCAAGAACAGTAAATGATTGAGAAACAAAACTATGGCGTGTCATATAAAAATGTCCATCTTGGACTGAGAGAATGTTAATTAGAACTCTAACGAATGAATCCTAAAGCCTAAAGACGATTAATTTCTTCCATGAGTTCCCGCACCCGATCGGATGTCCACGGTCCGAGGATACGCTCTATCGCCGATCGGCTTCAAAGATCTTGTCTACACCGATGAATCGGTCTACATTGATTCCACTAATCGGCGACGATCGCTCCTCAAGCCTCATCATGCTCCACATCCGAAACCTCTCCTACCATCCCACCGCTTCAATCCAGCCCATTTTATCGGGAATCGATTTAGACCTCCCCGCCCAACAGCTTGGAGTCATCGTCGGGCCAAGCGGATCGGGAAAAAGTACGCTGATGGATATTCTCGCGGGGTTAGCCGAACCTTCCAGCGGATCTATTTTTTGGCGTGAACAGGAACTCAACCTACTGTATCTACAACAGCTTTGCGGCATTGTCTTTCAGTTTCCAGAGCGACATTTTTGCGGGAGCACCATCCTCGAAGAACTCCGCCTCGGCCATCCCGATCTCACCAGCGATCGGGTCCGCAAAGCACTAGGTGAAGTCGGGCTTGGCGATCTTTCCCTCCAAACGTCTCCCCATGCTCTCAGTGGTGGTCAACAGCGCCGTCTTGCCCTTGCCGTCCAGCTCATTCGTCAGCCTCAAATTTTGCTGCTTGATGAACCCACCGCCGGACTCGATTGGTCAATGCGGCGGCAACTTGTGAACTTACTAGCAGAGCTAAAAACACAATGGACCCTGCTGGTTGTGTCCCATGATGCGGCAGAACTTTTGGAAATTGCGGACTGTGCTTGGCAGATTTCCAATGGAAAACTAAACGAGATTCCCGTTACTCAACTCAAGGCTCAACTGATGGCTACAGATTCGATCGGAGCAAAGGAGTAACAAAAGGGTAACAGAGTGAGATAGTGATATATCGATCGCGTCTTGCAGCACGCCTCGCCCGATCGTCTATGCACTTTGCCCGCCCCCACCATGGATTCTCTTCCCATCAATTCAGCCCTCTGGAACTCCACTTTAAACTGGACCCCAAGTGAATTTCAACAGTCTCAGTTTCAGCAGCTTTATACTGAAGTTATCAGCGGCAATAAACGGCTGAATCTAACCCGAATTACCACTCCAGAGGAATTTTGGGAAAAGCATCTGTGGGATTCTCTCCGAGGTTTTTTTCCGGGCACCTATCTAGGTCTAGACCCAAACTATGGGCATAAGCTGATCGACATCGGGACGGGGGCTGGCTTTCCTGGACTGCCCCTAGCGATCGCCCAACCCACTTGGGAGCTTAACCTTGTTGACTCCACCCGCAAAAAGATTCAATTTGTCCACGAAACTGTCCAGACCCTAAAATTGTCCAACGTGCGCTGCTTTGTCGAACGAGCCGAAGCCCTGGGTCAAGATTCTCGCCATCGGGAGCAGTTCGATATCGCCACTATTCGAGCGGTCGCCACGGCAACGGTCTGCGCTGAATACTGCATTCCACTCCTCAAGGTCGGAGGCACCGCCATTCTTTATCGCGGCCAATGGACTGACTACGAGCAGGATGAACTCAACGCCGCACTCGAACAGCTGGGTTCAGAGTTGCTCCACTGTGAAACCTTCGTCACGCCGCTCACCGAAAGCTGTCGAACCTGCCTAATTTTGCGAAAATCCTTCCCAACCCACCCGTTTTATCCAAGAGCGATCGGCATCCCCACCCAAAAACCACTCTCATCAACGCCCATTACTGAATTTGATTGAATTTCATCCGGACCGATCGCAATCCTACAGAATAAGGTCTATGTAAGATGCACTCTGACAGCCCCCTCACCCTTTTTAACTGGTTTCACCGCTTGAGAAGGATGGGGGATTTTTTTGCGCTCAAGCCCCTTGAATTGCGGATAATGCAAAGTTTTGCAACACCATCCGAAAACGCCCGAACCCAGTCGAGTAAACTAAGCAGTGATCCTAACGTCTGGCTTTTAAATAGGATCGTAATTAAAGGAATAACCTTTGGTATGACCAAATTCTAAGCGAGTCCGCCGGACTACAGATGTTGCAAGCGCACTGATCTGGAGCCTTTCATACTATGTCTCATACCGTCAAAATCTATGACACCTGCATCGGATGCACCCAGTGCGTTCGAGCTTGTCCCACGGATGTTCTTGAAATGGTCCCTTGGGATGGTTGCCGTGCAGGTCAAATTGCATCGTCTCCTCGCACAGAAGACTGTGTTGGCTGCAAACGTTGCGAAACGGCTTGCCCAACAGATTTCCTAAGTATCCGGGTTTACCTGGGTGCTGAGACGACGCGCAGCATGGGGCTTGCGTACTAAAGCTGTCGCTTAAATGCACCGCTTTTTTTCATTCATGTGGGTTCAACTTGGGGGTGTATTGCCCCCTTTTTTTGTCTCGGTGTTGTGCAATGCGGTTTTATTCTAGTTGGGCTTTATAAAGTTTGACTAGACGATCGACAACCTGATCAATCGTCATCCCGTCAGTGATTACCTCGATCGCATCTAGTGCTTGTTTAAGCGGGGCGATCGCCCTAGTGCTGTCTTTTGCATCCCGTTCTGCGATCGTTGCCATCAGTTCACTAAGGCTTGGAATCGGTTGACCTGAACGCTCCAAATCCTTTTGACGACGACGCGATCGTTCTTCCACTGTGGCCGTGAGAAAGATTTTTACTTCAGCATCCGGAAACACGTGGGTGCCAATGTCACGACCTTCCAAAACCACTCCACCCCGACGGCTGTAGTCCCGTTGTTGACGGACAAGGGCTTTGCGGACGGCAGATTGAGCCGCGATGGCAGAGACATTGGCGGTAACTTCAGGGGTGCGAATGGCTAGGGTAATGTCTTGATCGTTAATTTCCACCTTTTCAGGCGTGAGTTCAATGTGGCACGTGCTAACGAGTTCGGCGATCGAGGGTTCATCCGTAATCGAAATCCCCGAATTCATCACCAGCCAGGTGATCGACCGATACATAGCCCCCGTATCCAAATAAAGCAATCCTAGGGTTTGAGCTACTTGCTTGGTGACGGTTGATTTGCCCGCGCCCGCCGGACCATCGATCGCCATAATAGGTTTGCGAGTCCGCAGCAGAATGTTGTCAATTAATCGAGCTGGACCCACTTTTGCCGCGATCGCAAGGAGTGCATTCTCGGTAATGAGATTCAAGGGCTGTAGTGTGGTGGGTTCAACCAATTCAATATATTCAATTTCAATATCAGGCTGTGACTCTAATGAATCACTGACGATATGAATTAATTCAGTAGCTTGATAGTGACCCTGTTTAAAATGACGTTCAGCTTTTTGTAGAGAATGATAAAGATTAGCTGCTGTTATAGTCTGTTGTGGAGACAAATAGGCATTACGAGAACTCATTGCCAAACCACTAGTTTCACGAACAATAGGGCAGCCAATAATTTCAACTGGAAAACTTAGATCGTTAACAAAATGTCGAATCACCGCGAGCTGCTGGGCATCTTTTTGACCGAAATATGCGGCATCGGGTTGAATCAGATTTAAGAACTTTGCAACAATTGTAGAAACTCCGTCAAAATGCCCCGGACGAGTCGCACCACAGAGCTTTGATGTGAATGAATCGGGAACTACGACCCGCGTTTTTTCGGCTTCGATACCTGCCGAGCTGTGGGGCGAAATGCCTAGTTCTTCCGGGGTCGGGACAAACAATATGTCGACCCCTGCATTTTCACAAAGATCCCGATCGTGCTCTAGAGGTCGGGGATATTGCGCCAGATCTTCGCTCGGATTGAACTGTAATGGATTAACAAAAATACTCGCTACAACCCAATAGTTTTCTTGACGGGCGCGCTTCATCAGACTCACATGCCCAGCGTGTAATGCTCCCATGGTTGGCACAAATCCGATCGTACCCTCAGATGACGATCGACATTCAGCTAAATAACAACGCAATGCAGCAACAGTCGTGAACGCGCGCACAGGAATACCCTCTCAAGATTTTTCAATTGAATAGCAGTCTACGTCAAAATACCGAACAAGGTTTAACCGTTGACAACAAATGACAACAAATCCTCAACAGCATTAACGATCTGTTGATTATCCCAATTGGCATAGAGCGCCGCTACGATCGCACAGCCGCCCGCACCTACTCCTTCCTTAACAAATCCCTGTTCATACATTCGCAATTGTTCATAGCGTGAGGTTTGGAAATTTAAATCGGTTGAAAGCAATGGCACTACTCCGATCGCCCTCGCTAATCCGACTGTATCGCCCGACGTATCATCCATAACCCAACGCGTTGTTCCCACTACCACATTTTCCGATCGCCATTCCAAGTTCTGAGACTTCGCCAAGTTCTGAGCGATCGCCGCCACTGCTAACATCTGAGTGCCACCTGCCAACAACACTCCACTTAACCCACTTGCCCCGATCGTCAGTCCTGCCGCCACAGGCTGCATCGGATCTCCTACTGCTGCCAATACCTGAAACCCATAATCTGGATCATCGGGACAACTATTCTGGAGCGCCATCAACCCTTGTCTGGCTAAATTCAATTTCTGATCGTGATTACAAGCCACATGGCTACTGTTCACCTTGCCCGCCGCATCAATTCCCAATCCCAACAGCACCGCCAACGCCGTCGACGTTCCCGCCACTACACACTCGCCAATTAACAAATACTCACCGGGATGATTTTGTGACCACTCCCGACCGATCGCCCATCCAGCATTAAACAAATCCTTCACTCGTTCGATCGGCATAGCATGGCCCGTACTAACACAATGAGCAGGCGTTGTTGATAAAACTTGAGCTTTAACTGATAGTGGCTGGGGCAATCCGGTATCAATTAAAAAAACAGGAATTTGCAATGCTTGAACGATCGCCCTTGATATAAACGTGGGAGACGCACCTGCGGTTAGGTTTGGTAATGGAAACGTTACGCTATCTACAACACCGTTGAATAAAAATTCTGCATCCGCATGGGCCGTAAAACGTCGATCGATCGGCTCCTGACCTGCTGCCGAAATACCCGGAATCATTGCCGTTTCCGTAAACCCTACAATGCAACCAAAATGAGGCAATTTACCGCCATACCGATCGAGCCACAACTGCGCCCGATCGGCTTGAGTGTGAACAGAAATCATAATTCACTCCTTATTATCATCTAAGCATCATTAAAAATAGCTTGGACAATTTTGGGTGGATCAGGAATAGAGTTTCCTAAACGATCGCACAAATACCACGCCACAATATGGACTAGTGTGGTGTAAATCAAATCTTTGAATAGCAAAAAACAAACCGTCCCAATCTGCACCGCACCGATCGTCGGCTGCCATAACCATCCCAACTTATCAATGCCCCATTCCAGCAACCCCATCACCTGCATCGTAGAATAAAGCCATAGATCTTCCCCCAACAACAGCGACACCAGCCAAATTTTAAAAAACGTCCCAAAACTAGTAATCGCCGTCCCCACCGGAATTGTAATGAGCCAGCAACCCCGACGTTGCCACAACGCCCCCAGAGTCCAGCCCAACAACCCATAGGGAACGAGATATTGTATCGATCGCAACGGTCCCATCAACACCGCAATCAGTAAAAATGCCGTCAACGCGGTCATTCCCGCCGGACGGTTGCCCCACCGTAAATAAATCAAGGCGATCGGAATCGGGAACAGCAACCTCACTGGACCGATGGGAAAATAAAAATTGATCAACCATATTAAAGCCGCCGCACTTGCTAAAAATGCAGTTTCCACCAGAACGATCGGATTTCTAGGATCAACCCCTTGACGCGGAACCTGATCAACCGGAATCTGGGGTTCTAAGTCGTCTAACCAGCCCCGATCGGGGTCAACCTCAGAATCATTTTCAGGCGGATGACTGAGCGGTGAGGGCACCAAAGGCTGATAATTTTGTGGGTTGGTCGAATTTTCTTGCATGGAACTTTACTCATCAGCCCTCAATCTTAGCGCGCTCTGCCTATCTTTTCATTCCGAATCGGAGTCACCTATAATGGATAGGTCTAATTCGTTGGTTTGGACGTATAACTTTACATTTTCATCTGCTTCGCCTTTCTGTCTATCGGTGTTATTCCTATGACAACTCCGCTTTCCATCTCAACGAGTAACAAACTCTATACCCCCTTGCACCCAGTAGACATAGAAAACCTACGGGAACTGAATCAAGCTAAGGCCCAAATTGAAAAGGGTCATGCTCGGTTTCGAGAAATCATTGAGAGTGTTAGCGATATTTATTTCATTCATGATCTAGCGGGCTACTTCACCTATCTCGCCCCGCAAGTCACCAAAATTCTAGGCTATCCCATTGAAAGTCTGGTTGGTCACAGCCTAGACGAAATTACGCATACAGACCATCTCGAACCGATCGGGACCATGCTTAAACAGTTAATTGAAACCCGAGTTCCCCACGACAATATTGAAATGCGGGTTCGTCATGCGAATGGGAATTGGGTTTGGTTATCGGTTAGCCATTCTGTGATGGTTGATGAGACAGATGTGGTGATTGGCATTCAAGGATTTGCGCGAAATATAAATGATTGTAAAATTGCTGAACAAAGTCTCCAAGCTCGCACCGAACTTCTAGAACGAACCCTCCAAGAACTTCAGCGCACCCAAATGCAGATGATTCAAAGTGAGAAAATGTCATCCCTCGGTCAACTCGTTGCAGGCATTGCCCACGAGATTAACAATCCCGTCAACTTCATTCATGGCAATCTCACCTACAGCGACCAATATTCTCAGGACTTAATTCGGATTATTATGGCCTATCAAGCCGAGTTCCCGGAGCCATCTGTAGCCCTTCAGGAAATGATTGACGACATAGATGTGGACTACTTGATGGTGGACCTACCGAGATTAGTCAATTCGATGAAAGTCGGAGCCGATCGGATTCGGGAGATTGTATTGTCATTGCGTAATTTTTCGCATCTTGATGAAGTCGGATTTAAACTAGCCGACCTGCATTCGGGTATCAACAGTACTTTAATGATTTTACAAAATCGATTAAAAGCAAATGATTCTCAACCTGAAACGGTCATAAATTTAGACTACGGCGATGTTCCAAACGTGGAATGCTACGCGGGACAACTAAACCAAGTATTCATGAATATCATCGCTAATGCAATTGATGCCCTAGAAGAAAACTTTACTGATGGCTATGTTCGCAATCCTGAAATTACGATTCAAACCTTGAGACAGGACGATCGGGTTCTGATTTCCATCGCAGACAATGGCTTAGGCATCAAACCTGAGCAGCGATCGCGACTATTCGATCCCTTTTACACCACAAAACCCGTAGGAAAAGGGACGGGCATGGGATTATCCATCAGTTATCAAATTGTGGTCGATCGGCATGGCGGGACTCTGGATTGTTTTTCAGCGATCGGCTCCGGCACCAAGTTTGTCATTACACTACCAATCGAGCATTAACTAAGAATTAATCCACAACAGGACTAGCTGTAGTGTGTAGACAAGGTTGAAATTTTTCGCCCAAGGGTAGAGTCAAAATGATCGATCGTCAGGTATTTGGGGAACACTCGGAGGGCTACCTACAATTCATTACTCGCCCCCAAGGATATTCCTATGCCTGAACACTTTCGCCAAGTTCGCCGGTCGACGGTCGTCCAAAATGCGGCAGGTCAAACCTTTAACCTAGGGGGATACCAAGCCGACCACAAACAAGCTAAATCTGATCTTTTTCAGGACGATCGGGCTGAAAATCCTTCTCAAATTGACCTGCGACCACACATGAGTCCGGTTGAGAACCAAAGCGCCACCAATAGTTGCACTGCCAACGCCATGGCAGGTGCTTACGAATATCTATTAAAGCGGATCAAAAACAGCGACGAAGACGTAAGCCGTCTGTTTCTTTATTACAATGCCCGCGAACTGAACGGTGATACGCACCAAGATGAGGGCAGCTTTCTCAGTAGTTGTGCCAAAGCCGGGAAAAAGCTCGGGATCTGTTCAGAAGCAACATGGCCTTTTGACCCCGACCAAATTCTAGAGAAGCCCAACAAAGACGCTTATGCAGAAGCCAAGAAGTTTCCCCTTAATCCTATGCCCCGTCCGATTGAGGTTGAGCTTCAAACCATGAAAAACTGTCTCGCCAACGGTTTCCCTTTTACCTTTGGTCTACAACTTTTTGGTTCATTTGAAAAGGCAGGTCCGGCGGGATTGGTGCCCATGCCTGATGTGGACCAGGAGAATCATGATGGTGGTCATGCCATGCTTTGTGTGGGATATTCTGACCCCGACGAGGTTTTCATTGTTCGGAATTCCTGGGGCGAAGATTGGGGAGATGGCGGATATTGCTATATTCCCTACGAGTATATGGCTAACCCAGAATTGAATGGTGACTGTTGGGCTTTGGTTCATCGAGGCAGTCTTCCATCCAATAGCGATCAAAAAACAAAAGATCTCACCCAAGGTATTCAAGCCCAAGGTCGTCAAGGTGAAGGGACATCTCTGTTTAGTCGTGAGCAATCCCAAGTCGCCCGCGCAATTCAAACGCCTGGTGCTTATCAGGATGTGATGGTGGGTGAGGACTATCAATCCTATGAAGTGGTGTATTTAGAGCAACTCGTCTACACCGTTGAAGAAGGATTTATCACGATCGTGGACTACGTTGAGCAATATGGTGATTTAGAAGCACTCTATTCTGAAGAAGCATTTGAAGCCTATTTCGATTTTTCCGAGGGAGAGGATGACTTTGCAGAAGATGAAACAGATTATGAGTATGAGGCTGACGAATCAGAAGATGACGAAGATTTAGAGGCTGAGGACGACGACGAAGAGGACGAAGACGAAGACGACGAAGACGAAGAGGAGGACGACGAAGAAGACGAAGAAGAGGAGGACGACGAAGACGAAGAAGAAGAGGAGGAGGAATCTGAGGACGGCGACGAAGAAGACGAAGAGGACGACGGCGACGAAGAGGAAGAAGAGGAAGAAGAAGAAGAGGGAGACGAAGGGGGAGAAGACGAAGGAGGAGAGGAAGAGGATTGACACTCTCAGCACTAAAGTGACTGAGATTCTTAGTTCAGCGATCGGACTTAAATTAAGAGCGTTCCCGCACCTAACCCAGAGACCCAATCTCCCT
>JAYVUU010000181.1:0-18554 GCA_043787635.1 Synechococcales cyanobacterium
CGTTTGGGTGATGCCGTTGATTGGCCCAGTCTCCAGTAACTCTTCACCCAACAGCGCATTAATCACCGCTGATTTCCCCCGACTCACCAACCCAAACACAGCCAATCGGACAACGTTACGATCGATTTTAGTCAGGGTTATCTTCAGTTTGGCAAGTTCAGCTTCGAGTTGTGCCTCAAGCCGTGGATTGGGCATCCGCTTTTTAGCCGATCGTAAATGTTGCGAGTAGCTCACCACCGTTTGGCGCAGACTCGCACGGGCACGATTAATCGGAGATGAGGAGCGCAATTCAGTCACGATCGACCTTGAACAACAAAGGGTGAAATAGTGGACGAGTCAGAGTCTAGGACGCGGGCGCTGGTACAGCAGCTTGGGCGGTCGGCGGTGCGATCGGGATCTTCATCATGTAGTACTCATCACCGATCGTGACTGGGAATTGTCGTGACTTAACATATTTATTAACATATTCGACCGCATACTCATCTAAGACGGGATAACCTGTTGATTCAAGAATTGTTCGTTCATCAGCAACAATTCCCTTTCTATCAACTAAAATCGCCACTGTTGCCGTGCCATATCCCAGCTTCAGTTTCTCAACATAGTCAGGAATAGGCGCTACGGGCTGCTTCTGAACTTCCTTAGGGTAGGGAAGCCTCCTATCTGGGGTATCAATAATGTCATTAAGCGTCTTCGGCAACTTAGCTACAAGATTTTTCTCTTTAAGAAAAGTCGCCAATGACCTGTTTTGCGTAGCTTGTGTCGGCTGGGGTTGGTTCAAATTAAATGCATAGAGCTTGGGGTTAGCCGCAATTATTTCTTCGTTGCTCTTGGCTGGGACTTTCGGGGAAGGTTGCGGAGTTGGCTTGACTGCGATCGGAGCAGTAGATTGCCCGCCTTTTCCAGTCGGAGGAGTTGGGCTTATGGGAGGGGAGGGATCAACAGGCTTGTTCTGCTTACTCTCGTCTTTAGTGTTCTGGTCTGGTATTTTTTTATCTTCCGCTTTTTTATCTGTCATTTTTTTATCCACCTCTGCTTGTGATTGCCTTTTCTGTGGTTCTGACGGCAAATTACTGGTGCTGTTGGGCGACGAACTTAGGCCTGGATAAAGATCGGTAGAAAATAGTGAGCCACTGGACGAACCAAAATTGATCCCCAGTGGAACTGTAGTGCCAGAATCAAGGGGCGGCATTGAGGGGAGGGGCGTTGACGGGGAAATAAGGGATGGTGAAAGAATAGAAGGTGTTAGCGACCCCGTACTCGGTAAAAGTGTTCCACCTGGTACCTGAGATTGGGGCATGTCCGGCGGGATTTGGGATAGGTCTTGAGGGGTTAGCTGCACCACAGGCGTGTCAACAGTGTTGGGCGAATTCTCTTTACCCACCATGCTAGGTAGTCCTAGAAAAAAGATGACATGGGCCAAAATTGCACCCCCAAACGCGATCGTCATGGGCTGCTTAAGCAGATCAGGCACCCCATCCGCCCACTGATCCGAATTCGACCAGACCGCATTTATCCGACTCATAAAACAACACTCCCCGTCTTTCTCGTCAACACAATACAAGATCTCAAGCAAGACACCATCACCAAGACAATCACCCAAATCGCTAAAATTCTGTGACGAATCTGGATGGGGCAAAGTTGCCAAGACCTAAGACTTTTGCCGTCAGACCCCGCAACCTCTTCCCATTTTATGTAAACACATGTAAACTTAGAGCAACATTCTATAAGATTCCGATAAGTAATCTTATTTAAGAGTGAACGCGAAGGAACTGGGATGAGGTAGCA
Source organism: Synechococcales cyanobacterium (assembly GCA_043787635.1). Lineage (GTDB taxonomy): Bacteria > Cyanobacteriota > Cyanobacteriia > Leptolyngbyales > Leptolyngbyaceae > JAAFJU01. The sequence goes on from JAYVUU010000181.1 coordinate 1,786, forward strand.
AATTTAGCGACTCTCATCCTTTTTTATTAATCATCCTAGCGTCAGAATCATAGCTTCTAAAATCTTGAAGGAGCAGACCGCATCATTGCCCTAGCATTTGCAGCTTATACAACCCCGCATACAGCCCATTTTCCGCCAGCAGTTGGTCATGGCTCCCGGACTCCACTAGTTCACCGCGTTTCAGGACTAGAATCCGATCGACGTTGCGGATTGTGCTCAGACGGTGGGCGATAATGATAGCGGTGCGGTCTTCTAGCATATGTTCCAACGCCTCCTGAATCTGCGCTTCGGTTCCCACGTCTAGGCTCGATGTCGCCTCATCAAGCACCAAAATTTTCGGGTCACGAATGGCAGCGCGGGCAAAGGCGATAAGCTGCTTTTGACCACCGGATAGATTGGTGCCCCGTTCTCGGAGCTGCGTATTGTAGCCATGGGGCAATTGCTCGATCAGTTTTGACACATTGGTTTTTTCTGCCGCTGCCTGAATCTGATCCATCGGATAGGTTTCACCGAGAGTAATATTGCCCTTTACATCGCCTGCAAAAATAAAACCATCCTGCAAGATAATCCCAATCCGTTTACGTAACTCCGCCTGAGGCAAATCCCGAATATCAATCCCATCTAACAGAATTCGACCCTCTTGGGGATCATAGAGCCGACTCAGCAAGCGAATAATGGAGCTTTTTCCTGCACCCGTGGGACCAACAAGGGCAACTTTTTCGCCCGATCGGATTGTAAAGTCCAAATCGTGAATCACATATTCACCGGGCTTGTAGCCAAACGTCACATGCTCAAACCGAATTTCGCCTACGGTTTTGCCATCAAAATTATTATGGTCAAAGGCTGAAAGAGATTGCGTAGTTAACCGATCGCGAATTTCGATGGGTTCGTCCATGACATCATTGATGCGTTCGATCGCTGTAAATCCAGCCTGAATCGCTGTAAATTTTTCGGCAAACTGTCGCAATGGATCAAATAAGGTCTGAGCAAACAGAATAAACGCAGACAGCGTCCCAAAGTCTAGGGTCTTACCCATAACAAAACCACCACCAATGATCAATACTCCAGCAATGGCGACTAATGAGACCCATTCCAAAGTGGCTGATACTGCCGAATCGTAGAAAATTGTGGCATCAACTTCTTTGATGTACTTGCGATTAGTATTAAAAAAATTCTCGCTGTTCAGCCGTTCTCGGCGAAACAACTGCACCACGCCCACCCCCAAAATGTTTTCTTGCAACATTGAGTTAAGACTGGAAAGCTCTTCGCGGGCATCGTAGTTTGCTTTGCGATACTGCTTTTGCCAATACACCACCAGCAGCGCCGTCGGTACCAACATCAACACCAATAGCAACGCTAATTGCCACTGTTTCATAAACATCAATACCGTAATCGCCGACATCAACACCAAATCGCCAATAATGCCGATCGCACCCGTTGAAAATACTTCTCCCAGCGCATCGACATCACTGGTCAACCGAGTAATCAATTTACCGACGGGAGTCCGATCGAAAAAGCGAACCGCCAAGGAGGTTACATGGGTAAATAAATCGCTCCGAATATCAGCAGTAATTCGCTGCCCCGATCGCTGGACCAAAAATCCTTGAGCTGAATCACAAATAACACGGGCTACCATGGTCAGCAGCAGCAGCAATGCAATAGTATTTAACCCATCACTGATGGGAATATCTTTTAAAAATGACCATCTAGAATCTTCTTGCCGCAGCAGAGAAACGACTTGTCCCACAATAATCGGCTGCACAGCCCGAGCTAAAGCGGCTGGAATTAGCAAACAAATCGCAATGATAATAATGCGGGCATTGCGACGGGCATAGGGGACGAGTTTTAGAAATAACCGCCAGTCGCTTGATTTTTCGTTGGAGTGGGATGCGATCGCCATGAAGGGGAGCCTAAATCTCGTAAAGCCGCACACTATTATCTAGCATTAAGCATGACATTTAAGCCCCAATCACATACTTTCGCCATTCTTGATGTGACCCAGCCTTAATATGACGGGAGACTTCGTAAAACAGACTGCTGTGGGGCTGGTGAGGCTGCCTTGAAAGGGGCATTCCAGCTTCCTTCGGAGTGCGGTTTCCTTTTTTTGTATTGCAGCGACTGCAAGCGATGACAACATTATCCCAGGTATCTTTGCCACCCCGCGATCGGGGAATAACATGATCTAATGTCATCAGGCTTCCCGTCGCACCACAATATTGACAGCTACAATCATCGCGATAGAGCAGATTTTTGCGAGTCAGGGGAACATCATTGTAGGGAATGCGAACATATTGCCGCAATCTAATAACGGAAGGCATAGGAAAATCTGCATAGATGACACGTCCCGTCTCTTCGAGTTGCTCGGCTTTGCCTTTGATCAATAAAACAACTGCTCTCCGCCAGCTTGTGAGATTTAGCGGTTCATAGGAGGCGTTGAGGACCAGAACCTTACTCATTGATGTAGATGGGTATTGAGTTATGACTATTTGTTAAAATCTTAACATAATTTTATCAGACCGGCATTGGGCTTGTAGCTAGACCAGCAATTCTTATTACGAAAAATCAACTGGAGTTATGCGTCAGTTCTAACTCATGCTCTTCAATCACAAATGTGAGCAATTGACATTCTCCCCACCGATAAATCAGGGGATTCCTCAAAACTTTTGGATCGCTTCTTAGTCTTTACAGAATCGCTTCTGTTACGTCCTGCTTCATCGCACCCGCCTACAGCATTAACTTATTTGCAATATCTTCCCTCTCGCATCAGAGACGTAACTAGTTTTACAAATGATCTAGTAATGAATTTGTTACTGTGTGGATGTAAGTTCACTCCATGAGGATCCTGTGGGAGTTGTTTCAATCCAAATCATTGAAGGCAATCAACACCTACGATCGCTCCTGAGTTGGCACCTTCAGCAAGCGAGCTATCAAGTGTTTCAGTCGGCTGACTATGGTCAGGCGAAGGATTTGTTTTTGATGCGCCAGCCTCGACTGGTTGTTTTGAGTAATGATTTGCCCAGTGGCGGTGGGCTTGAGTTTTGTCACTGGATGCAGCAACAAGGTCAGGGATTGGTCATGATACTGTCAGCCCAGTCTGCGGAGGCGGAGATTGTTAGGGGATTACGATCGGGGGCGGATGATTACGTGACCAAGCCCTTTGGGATGCAGGAGTTTCTGGCCCGCGTAGAGGCGCTAACTCGGCGACTGAAAAATTCAACACCCCCCGCAGCGCTGGACTACGGCACGCTCAAAATTGACTTGGTTCATCGCCGAATCCGTTTCTTTAATCAACAGATTGAACTCACGCCCCAAGAGTTTAGCTTGCTGTACGTATTGGCTCAGGCCAACGGTGCGCCCCTCAGCCGATCGGAACTCTTGCGTCGCGCGTGGCCGGATGAAATCGACAATCCCCGGACCGTAGACACCCATGTTCTTTCACTGCGAAAAAAGGTCGAAACTGATTCCCAGCAGCCCGGTCTAATTCAAACTGTTCGGAATGTGGGCTATCGGCTAAACCTAGAGGGACTTGTCCCCCAGCCAATGACTCTGGAGGGGCTAACAGACCGTGGACTTAGTTCCAGTCAACGTCTGGGGATGGTCTCGAGGACTGAAGTTGGTGTTGGATCTCTTGCCAGTCAGCCGATTCTGTAGCGCGACGTTGATGGAGGACTAAGGCCCGATCGCACAGTCGTTGGAGCCAGTCGGTTTGATGGCTGGCAATGATTAGGGTTGTTTTGGGCAATGAGTCTAGAATTTTGTGGAGCCGATCGCATTGCCTGAGATCCAGCGGGGCGGTCGGTTCATCCAGCAGCAAAACCGTCGGCTCGATCGCCAAGGCCCGAGCTAGACAAACCCATTGTTTTTGCCCTAGGGACAGTTCAAATTCACTTTTTTGCAATAGTTCCTGAGATAGCTCAAACCGATCGATCCAGTAGTCGAGTCGAGTTTTGCGCTGACTCGGTTCAATCCTGCGCAATTGGAGGGGGTAGACGATCGCCGCCTCAACGGTCATGCCTAGAAGTTTTGGTTCTTGAGCGACATAGAGAACATTTTGCCGAAGCTCACTCACCGGAACATCTCTGTAGGTCGTCCCTTGCCAAAGAATCCGACCTTCAGTCGGATCAATCAGCCGATTGAGTAGTCTCAGTAATGAAGTCTTACCACAACCCGCGTGACCCACAATCCCTAATCGATCGCCCTCTAGAATATCTAAAGAAACATCCTGCAAAACACTGGCTCCGGGCGCGAGAACTTTACCCTTGCGATCGAGTCGTTGTCCGAGTCGTAATCCCAAATGATGAAGCTCAATCAATCCCATCCTAGATTCCGCCACCATCTAGAAATTGATTGATCGCTTTGTCTGCCAAATTACAGCAGGGCGACGTAGGATTGATGGGGCACTCCACAGCTTGATCAATACTCGTCAGCAAGAGACCGCCATTGCTATCTAGTCCACCTGAGGGCACTGCTTCCAAGGCGTAGCAGACCTCGATCGCTTTGCGCGCTTGCATCTCCTTCATTTGATTTTCCAGTGATTCAATCCGATCGAGCAATGCCCGAATCACCTGAGCTTCGGAATCGGGTAGACGGTTGTGATCCAGCGGTTCAACCCGTTCACCTGCTCGGTAAACAACGCGCCCAGGCACTCCCACCACCGTGCAATCCGACGGGACATCTCGCAAAACAACGGATCCAGCACCAATCCGCACATTGTCACCAATTTCGATATTACCCAAGACTTTTGCCCCGGTGCCGACGACGACATTTTCACCGATCGTGGGATGCCGTTTACCGCTTTGTTTTCCAGTTCCACCCAGGGTTACCCCTTGATAAATCAGCGCATAGTTACCGATGATGGCTGTCTCACCAATCACCACACCCATACCGTGATCAATAAAGACCCCATGACCTATTGTTGCACCGGGATGGATTTCAATCCCCGTGAGAAATCGGGCAATGTGCGAAATCAATCGGGGGAAAAAGGGCAAGTGCGAGTGATACAGACGATGCGCTAGCCGATGCATGAGGAGCGCTTGGAAGCCGGGATAACAGAAAATGACTTCTAGCCAATTTCGGGCGGCAGGATCTCGATCAAAAATTATCTTGAAATCAGCGACAAGCGTCTTCAGCACGACTAGAGACTCCGTAAGTAGGAAGTAGGCACGGATTTACACACACCTGTAATAGTAGCGCGAGTCGTTCAGGGTTTTCTATGGAGAACGCTATGGGGAGAACCGCCTTGATGTAACTTATCCCTTACGATTCATTTATATTGGAAACACAATTACCCATGCCTTCGACCCGTTCAGTTAATGCCCCATCCCGTCTTGGATGGAACTTGGAATCCCGCGATCGGGACTTTATTGAATCTCTGATGCCGATTTGGGACTGGCTGTATCACTACTATTTTCGCGTTCAGACTTCGGGCTGGGAAACGATTCCAGACGGGCAAGTTTTGGCGGTGGGATCGCACAATGGCGGATTGGCGGCCCCAGATATGCACATGATGATGTATGACTGGTTTTACCGATTTGGCTTCGATCGCCCCATCTACGGACTAATGCACGCCCAGCTCGGCAGAAGTTTTCTCCCCGGTATCGAGTTAGCTGTTAAAGCCGGGGCAATCATGGCTCACCCGACTATGGCACGAGCTGCTTTGAATTCTGGGGCCAGTGTACTAGTGTATCCCGGCGGCGTGAAGGATGTGTTTCGCCCCCACTCTCAACGCGATCGGATTTGTTTTAATAACAACAGCGGCTTTATCAAATTGGCATTGGAGTATGAGGTGCCGATCGTCCCTGCGATTTCTTGGGGTGCCCACGACACACTCATCATCTTGGGAGATCTATATCCCTTTGTTAAACAACTTCACGATTCCCTAAAATTGCCTTGGCTGGCGGGCATCGACCCGATCGTCTTTCCCCTGTATCTCGGTCTGCCTTGGGGAATTGCTCTGGGTCCGTTGCCCAATCTCCCTCTGCCTATCAAAATTCATACTCGAATTCTTCCACCGATTACTTTTTCTCGTTACGGAGTCGAAGCCATGCGCGATCGGGACTATGTTCAAGCTTGCTATCAGCAGGTTTACAATACCGTGCAAATTGGGCTAGACCAGCTCAAGGCAGACGTTGAGGGTTAATGCCTAAATCAATCTCGATTTTTAATCAATCCTAATCCAACCAACGCTCCGATAAACAACCCGCCCAAATGCCCAACCCCGCTCACATTTGGGTTCACCGCATCAAAAGCCGTTTGCAGAAGAACAATCAGTCCGATCGATCGTAGCCATTGCTTCGCGACCAAATCACCCTTACGCCATCCGTCCCAATAGATTTCCCCCATCACACCGACCATCCCCATAATTGCCCCAGAAGCCCCGATCGCGCTCATACTGCCAGCTCCAGTCATCCGGGACAAAACAGCGAGGAGAATCATAGATCCGATTCCTGCGGTGAAGTAGGCGATCGCATAGCGTAATGTTCCTAATTTTGATTCAACAAATGCTCCGACAATCATTAAACCCAACATATTAAAAAGTAAATGCACAATGCTACTGGGATCATGCAAGAACATTGCCGTCAGCGGTTGCCACCAGGCTCCGTCAAACAATTGATCGGGAACTAATGCCCCCCAATCATAAATTTCTGAAGGTAACAGATAAATTAAACAATTCGTCACCACGATCGCATAGGTCAAGGGCACTTGGCGGATTGTCGTGGGGTTACGGGGATTGTACTTCAGATCTTCCTGTTGCATTCGCTGTAAATTTTGGAGAATGCTACGAGATTCTAGATTTAACAGTTGAAACGATCGGATGGGAGTCTGGGACGATCGCCACTTTAAACTACTCTTCAATTCACAACCTGGAAACTGTTTTAGGGCTTGAAATTCTGGATTTGCACGTTCAAAATTACCCGCATACCAATCGGCGGTTGCAATCCAAAACCGTTTACTCGTACTAGAGTAATCCTTGAGTCCAGTGTTCAATAGTTGCTTCACGTCATTGGTTTGACCCGTAAAGGCAAACGCATACAATTTACTGAGTAAGACTAATGCAACGTTGCCAGTTTTCCCCGATCGTAAATGACAGTCTTTCACTGCAATTAATAATTGATCTAGCCGTCGTGTTTCCCCCAACGATCGTAAATAAAGTCCCGCACTGCTTGCCTCATCCAATCGTTGCGCGTTGGTCAACTGCGTCTCAGCAATGTTTAAATAGGCATCCCATTGGGCCTGTAAACTATGAATCGTCGCGATCGCCAGCCGACCATCATAGTTACCAATAGACTGCATCGGCTCCAGTAATTTCAAAGCCCCATCGAGATTTCCTTGATGGGCTAATTCCAACGCTTGCAGCATTTGAGGGTAGTTCCACCAGCCATCCCCAGGATGCAGTAGTCTGACCCCATTTGCAATTAGTCGCGCTGGTCCGTATTTCTCCTGCAGTCGAAGTTTTGCAATCTGGGCCATGCCAAAAATCGGCAGCCCAATGCCAATCGTCCATAGCATCGCCACCAATCCTACGGTCCACTGCGCGTTCAACCGCCACCCGATCGCCATAATCACTAAAATTGACGCAGCCACCAACGACCAGCCTTGATTCTTTTTCGATCGCAGCAGAATAGCAATACAGGAAATTGCAACAATCTGAAGAATAACAATTTCAATACTCATGCAGAATGCTCATCCCGATTAATTCGTCCCTATTTGACATCCAGCATCGGAGCTAAGGTCAGCGCTAACGCCTGCCCGATGGCATCCCGCTGTTCTTGGTCATACCCCCATCGATCGAAAAAGCTTTGATAATCACCTTTATTAGTTTGAACGGTAGATTGCATCGATCGCAAACGAGTGATTATTTCAGGCAGATTGAGTTGTTGTACTAAATGAATCGATCGCAGTTGAGTTTGACTTGAACTAGCGGCTAATTGATCATCGCCGTTGCGTTGATGAGTCAGGATCATGGCCGTCGGCATCGCGATATTTTTAACCATCAAATCCGCGATCGCCTCTGGGTTCGATCGTAAAGCTCTTAGCAATGCTGGAGTGGGGGCATCAGCTAACCGTGAATCCCCCGTTAAAAACACCACAAAAAAACCGCGCGCGCCGTTCTGTGTTTGAAGCAATGCGGTAATCGCGGACTCTAGTAATGCATCAGATGGCGTTGACACCGGCAGATCTTGAGTTAGGTCCATGGCGTGTTCAAAAGTAATATTGGGCGAAACCGTAAACTCTAGGTTCATTTTAAAAGTCTTAAAGGATTGATCTCTTGAATGTTAATTTCTCAGAAACTGTCCGAACCATTGTTAGTAAGCTCGAATCGAATCTATGGATAGACTAAATCGACCTGCTGTAAATCGGGGATTCAGTTGCCCATCGTATTCAAACTTACTTAACATAAATTGCAGCGATCGGAGATTTCTGACATCTACGGGTGGTGCATTGGAGAGAGTTTTTGCACGCTGTACGGCAACCAGGTCAAGAAATGGAACCCGTACCGTAGTCCATTCTCCAGCGATCGTATCAAACGCATAGGCATAGGCCAGTGTATCCCAACCTAGACTACTGCGAACAAAAAACTTGTAGCGATTGCCATCTCCCTTTACCCGCAGTTCTAACCCGCGATAGCTAGACAAATCAAGCGGCTCCGGAAAATTGCGGGTGCGTACTGAAACAAACCCACCAGACTGGTCCGTCGAGACATTACCCGTAAAAAGCGCCCCTTCAATGGTTTTAATAATGCCACTTTCACTCACCCCACCCATCACGACATCATCCACTGCACCCCAGGTTTGGGTTAGGTCAATCTGGGTTTTAAAATCAAACAACATTGTTTCACCAGTGGATGAAACGACAATTTGAGGCTGTGGCAAGGGTTGAGTGGGGTAAAACATTCGTTGAACGTTGCTCAATAGGGGAATCGCTTCAAAATAGGATAGCGTTTTTGCAAGCTGATTTAAATTAAATGGCATAGGAATCTCAACCTAGGATTCCATTCAATCTTAACGCTCATGATAAACCCTTGCATCAAATTTAGTCCGATCGCGGATGATCACTGAGAGCTGTTCCGCTTCTGCCCGTCTGCTAAAGGTTCCGATCGCATAGTGCATGTCCCCCTAAGGTGCAACGATTTAAACGAATATCATTCACAGCGACCACTCCAGCAGGATTGTGTTAAATCATGGACGAAAAAGATTTGCCACTTTAACACAGCCTCGCAAAAGTGGCGGCACTGGAATTCTAGATATCTTGCTTTGGTCTCTAACCGATTTGCTGACTGATTTTGGCTCGCAGGATACCTACGTTGGGAGGCGATAGTGGGTAATTCCGAGAATCTGCTCAACGGTGACTATCGTGGGTCTGAGCCATGGCGTGCCTCTTCAGAATATTATCGCTGGGCGATTTCATTTGTATCAAACAGAATTAGAAGTAAGACGATCGATCTTATCAAAATATCTTGAATACACCGATCACAATAGCTCACCCTGTTCGTTCATCCTGTTTGAGCGATCGTAATTCCTCCAAACTCAAGCCCGTTTTCTGCGCGATCGTCTCCAAATCTAAAATATCAAACAACTGACAGGCGATCGTGATTGCAGCCTCACGTTTTCCCTTTTCTTCCCCTCTTTCTTCTCCCCTTTTCTCTCCCCTTTTTTCGGCCTGCTTTTCCGCATAAATAATTGCATTAGCACTGTCATGTAAAACTATTGATTGCTGTTCCAACGTCTCCAGCTCATCACGGCTTAACTGACTCTGTTCTGCCACTCGAAAGGCATGTTCAAGCGCAGGTTCTTGGCCCATTGAACTTGGAACCGATTGTAATTTATTGGCATTCCTTAAAAAGTAAATCCACTTATCACTCAAACTCTCAAGGGCTTCTAAACTTTTTTTAAACTTTGGCAATTCAACAAACACGAGTTCAATATCATCACAATAAATCGTCATTTCCTCCTTCTCCCGAAATACAAACGTTGAAACAACCTTCTCACTTTTAGGAAACATCTCAAAATCTGCGATCGTCAACGCAATCACCGGACTCAATAGCGTATAACCATCCCCAATATTCAACTGTGTAGCATAGAACTTAGCCGCATTATATAAAACTCGCTTTTCAAACCCAAATACATTCAGAACCTGCATCTCAACAATCACAGTCGTCCGATCGTGCAGCCTAGCTTTCACATCTAAAAAAGAATCCTTCATCCCCTTAATTCGCTGTGACTGATAGGGATCAAGAATCTCTAGGTCTACAATTATGTCTTTGCCATCATACAAAATCGCATTTAAAAAACTAATTAAAATATCCGTACTTTGCTGAGAACCAAAAATCTTTTTGAATGCAAAATCTGTTTTAGGGTTGATAAACATTACAAAAACCAAAGGTGATATTGTGTGTGGTGTTAAATGTAGGTGACCAGAAAATGAATTCTATTACAAATACTTCTCATCGCATGGCTTGTCGCATATAGTCGCCCCACAGTTGAGCCGCTTCTGCGCTACTATTGCCCGTCGGGTCATTATTATCATTACCCAGCCATACGCCTGTCACAATTTTTTTACTAGGAACATAGCCAATAAACCAAAGATCAACGCCACTATTCGTCGTACCTGTTTTCCCCGCCTCCCCCAACCCGATCGCCGCCGCTCGACCTGTGCCACTACGAACAGCATTTTGCAGCATACTGGTCATCTGATTCGCGATTTCAGGTTTTAAAACTTCAGTTGCTTCTTCAGGACGTTGACTCGGATAAATTACGCGACAGGTTTCGAGTAATTTTGGTTGTTTGCAATCGCCACTATCAATAATTTTCTGAATGGTGCGCGATCGGGTTTGAATTCCGGAATTTGCCAAAATACCAAACGCTGAAGTCATCTCTAAAACCGTCACCTCACTTTGCCCCAAAACAAGCCCCGGCACCGCATTCAATTTTGACTTAACGCCCATCCGTTTGGCCATATCCACCACCCGATCGAGTCCCACATCCTGCGCCACCCGCAACGCCACCGGATTATAGGAATTCGTCACCGCCGTTTGCATATCCACCATGCCGCCCCCGCAACTGCCATAGTCCTGACCCTCCCAACTAAACGGTGCACAGGAATAACTCGAAAAAGGCGACGCACCTTGCTCTAGAGCTGTGGCGTAGGCGAAAATTTTAAACGTGGAACCCGGTTGACGAGCCGCTTGAGTCGCACGGTTGTATTGACTTTCTTTATAGTCATAGCCGCCGACTAGCGCTAATATTTCGCCCGTTTCCGCATTCAACGTCACGATCGCACCTTGGCTATAGCCACCTGCCCCGCCCCGCGATTCAATAGCCGTCTGAAGAGACTTTTCAGCTAGACGCTGCATTTTTGGATCCATAGCCGTCGTAACAATAAAGTTTCCCTCCTCAGCTACATTCTTTCCCAAGCGTTCACTAATCTCATCCAAAACTCGACTGTAATAGTAAGGTGCGATCGTACTAGAAATCGCTTTTTGAGCAGCAGGGCTAATATCAATCCGAGATCTACGGGCACGGCTCGATTCTTCCGGTGTCACCATGCCATGCTCGGCCATCCGTTCCAACACTCGGTTCCGATATTCAACGGCGGTATCATAGTCCTTGACTGGGTTAAACGCATTGGGCGCGGGTAGAATTCCGGCTAAGGTGGCGGATTCATTTAGATCCAAATCCTTCGCAGACTTGCCAAAATAAAACTGTGCCGCATCTTCAAAGCCAAAATTACCAAAGCCCAAATACACTCGGCTCAAGTAAAGCCGCATCAACTCATCTTTGCTGTAGGTCGCCTCAAGTTTCAGCGCCACCATGGCTTCCTTAAATTTGCGTCCAGCAGAATCCTCAGTCCCCACATACTCACGCATGATATTTCGGGCGAGCTGTTGGGTGATGGTGCTGGCTCCTTCCTTGATGCCGCCACTGCGAAAATTGGTCACGATCGCCCGTGTTGTACCTAATGGATCCACGCCTACATGCCAATTAAACCGAATATCCTCCGAAGCCATCACTGCTTTCGGGAGGAATTTCGAGACATTAGCCAACGACTTAACATCCACATGACTTCGGTTAACCGGGACTGGCGCAAGGGGCGTTTGTCCGTCATTGGCATAGACAATAGTTGGGCCTTGGACTGTATTGGGAATCGGATACACCGAAAATTGGGTCCAGGCGAGGGCCATACTTGCGGCGATTAAGGTGGAAATTCCAGCCAATCCATACACCCCCATCCGCAGGGCACGCATGTACCAAATTGGCGGATCGTAATACTCAACTTGAACTGAGCCTTCAAGATCCGTCGGTGCAAAATTGAGAATATCGCCATGGTAGAGGACGCTCGATCGGAGGCGCTTTTTGCCTTTATAAATGCCATTCGTCGAATTTTCATCCCGCATCACAAATCGTTGACGACCGGGAATAATGCCGAGAATTTTCCGGGGTTTCCGATCGCGGCTGACGACGGCATGAGTTGTACTAACGACGGGATTGGGAATGACAATATCGGAGGTTTTGGAGCTACGACCCAGGGTGAATTTTTCACCCAATAGCGGGTAAATCGTAGGCTCTGTATCATCCGGTCCCTGGATTCGGAGTTCAGGAACGCGGGCATTTTCTTTAAGTTTAATTTTGGCGAACTGAATCCGATCGGCCCCATTTTGCATCAATCGAGTCAGGATAGTTTTGGGGCGTTGGGGAGGTTGGGTCATGGAGGTGGGGCGGATCAGGGTTGCGTTCTATTTTAGGCTAGGAACCGATCGAATCAATGGGAATCAGGTTTGAAGCGAACAGAAGTTAATCGGAAACCCACAAATCTTAAATAATTATAAAAAAATCTGTCACGGACGTAACAAAATAATGAGACGATGGGAATAAGTAAAAAACTTATTGTTCCAATTAGGAGAATAAATCTGTGGCTAAGAAGACGATCGCAACCCTAACGGAAGCCGACTTAACAGGTAAGCGCGTATTTGTCCGTTGTGACTTCAATGTCCCCGTCGATGCCGATCGGAACATCACCGACGACACCCGCATTCGGGCCGCCTTACCCACCATCCAAACCCTCACTTCCAAGGGTGCAAAAGTCATCTTGGCCAGTCACTTCGGTCGGCCAAAGGGTGTAGACGAAGCCCTTCGATTAACCCCTGTCGCCCAGCGTCTTTCTGAATTGTTGGGTCAAACTGTGGTCAAAACCGACGATTGCATTGGCGACGAAGCCACAGCAATCGTCGCGGCGATGAACAATGGCGATGTGGTGCTGTTGGAAAATGTGCGTTTCTATCCTGAAGAAGAAAAGAATGATCCCGAATTCGCCAAAAAATTAGCTTCTGTTGCAGACCTGTACGTCAACGACGCATTTGGAACCGCCCACCGTGCCCATGCATCGACTGAAGGCGTGACCAAATATCTGTCGCCTAGTGTTGCAGGGCTTCTAGTTGAAAAAGAATTGAAGTTCTTGCAGGACGCGATCGAAAATCCAAAACGTCCGTTAGCGGCGATCGTCGGTGGCTCCAAAGTTTCCAGCAAAATTGGCGTAATTGAAACCTTGATCGACAAAGTTGACAAGATTTTCTTAGGCGGCGGCATGATTTTCACCTTCTACAAGGCACGCGGCATGTCCGTTGGTAGCTCCTTAGTAGAAGACGACAAACTAGAACTCGCCCGCACTCTAGAAGCAAAGGCAAAAGCAAAAGGCGTACAGTTCTTGCTGCCAACGGATGTATTGGTAGCGGATAAGTTCTCTGCTGAAGCCAACACTCAGATTGTCTCGGTTGATGCAATTCCTGATGGATGGATGGGGCTAGACATTGGTCCTGACTCTATCAAAACCTTCCAAGCAGCCTTGGCTGATGTTAAGTCTGTGATTTGGAACGGACCAATGGGTGTGTTTGAAATTGACAAGTTTGCTAAGGGTACCGAAGCGATCGCCCACACGCTTGCCAAACTAACCCCAACGGGAACCACCACGATTATCGGCGGCGGTGACTCGGTTGCAGCAGTTGAAAAAGTAGGACTAGCTGACCAAATGAGCCACATTTCAACGGGCGGCGGCGCAAGTCTTGAATTGTTGGAAGGTAAGGTTCTTCCTGGAATTGCAGCCTTAGACGAAGCATAAAATTTGCTGGGTCTGATTCTTTAATCTAATTCAAATCTAAAAAACGATCGGGCATCAACTTCATAGATGTTCGATCGTTTTTTTAAGATTAATTTTCAAGTTTAAAGTTGAGAACTGCTTCGTTGAGGACAGCCAAGTTAAAAATCTTCAAGCTGGTCAAGCCGTAGCCAAATGTTTGGAGTTGCCACTTTGCCAAATTTCACAAACGCATAATCACCCTTGATATCCATCACTTCACCCGCACTCTCAAATAAATAAGACGGGAATCGGGTGTCACTGGCTTGGGCTTCTAAGCTACCTTCAAGCTTCTGACGAATGGCCTTCACCATTCCACCCTTTTTAATTGCCATAGAAATTTCCCTCCACTCAATAATTCACTACAACTTCAGTCAACAATTACAGCCGATCGTGCTGTTAAACCCTACTAAAGACGGATGGAAGATAACCTCCATCCGCAATGGTGGCTCACTAAGTTTGATGGTCGTGAGACTCACAGAATTCATTTCACACTACGATCGATTAAGCCTTACTCAACAGCTTGAGCATTCAACTGCTCTTTGAGCTGCTCAAGTACTGAAGCCCAACGAGGATCGGGCTGGAATGCACCATTGTCAGTACTAGCACCACCGCCGCCACGATTTCCGCCACCACCTTTATTTCCGCCTCCGCCTTTGTTTCCGCCGCTACCCTTATTTCCACCGCCACCTTTGTTTCCACCGCTAGTTTTGGTGCGGTTTGCAGCGGCGATCGGGGCTGGAATGTTGTTAGAAACAGGGGCTGCCGGAGCATCTCCCTCTCCTTCTTTAGCACGGGGAAGTGCCTTCTCAATTTTCAACACGGTTTCTTTGACCGTAACGCCGTTAAACTTCTCTATGAATTGATCTGCCTCTTCATCGGTCTTCACCGTGACAAATCCAAACCCGCGACACTTTCCAGTTTTACGATCGGTGATCAGCTTAGCAGAAGCAGATTCATCACCACCTTCAGAGAACACGGTCTCCAAATCTTGACGAGTGATATCTTCAGGCAAATTGCCAATATATAGACGGACGGACATAAGTAACTCTCCAGACTTTGATGGTGGAAACCGGAATATCAACGAAACCTTGACCTATACTTTGCGCTTCTCCCATGTCCTAAGCCGCCATATGCCGTCCAAGGTTAGAACTCTAAAGTTAGAAATTTCGCGATTCTAACGCTACAGAATAAAGTACCACGCTCTTTGACGTAGGAATAGATTCCGAGTCGAACAGATTTCTATATTCTGTTCAATTCACGAATTCTATTTGGATTTAGACAGGAGATAAGCTTGGGCTACACAATCTCAAAATAATCAGAAAAAACCAGCCAACACAACTGTGACTGGTCGAGCTTGCTGTGTTGGGAGGAGATTGATGTTACCCAACTCCTTGTAAAGAAATGTAACATAATGCTTTACAAAAATGCAATTTTGCAGGGAAGAATATCAGCAACATGATTGATTCTATCTGACGTAAGCCGTTGGAAAAGTATAGAGATTCAGTCAGAAGCTCACAAAGATAATGGCGAAATTTTTCAGATCTCTTTTCCTTGGGGTAAAAACTGACTACACTAGGCTAACTACTCTAAAAGTAGAAACCCTTTCATAACTTACATTTAGACCCAACTCTATGGCACTTATAACAACGGGCGGTCAGATCTCTAAAGATCTTGAAACTCACGGCGCATTGGGCGTGTATGTCCCATTGGAAGGCGGCTTCGAGGGACGGTATCGACGACGACTTCGATCGCGTGGATATGTGTCACTGATGATGAGTGCGCGGGGCATGGGCGATGTCAGTATGTATTTGACGGGTGTTCATGGGGTCCGGCCACCGCACTTAGGCAAGAAAAGTGCAACTGCGGATCCGGCTGTGGGCGATCGGGTGTTTGTGCCGCCGATTATTGATACCCAGTTGACCAACTTGCCGCCAAAGTCAAAGGGATTGTTGCTCTGGATCGTGGAAGGCTACGTTTTGTCGAATACGGAATTGGAGTATTTGGTGAGTTTGCCGAAGGTGAATCCAAAGGTGAAAATTGTGGTAGAAATGGGCGGCGATCGGGTATTCCGTTGGCAACCATTACAAAGCTCTTTGGCGGCTTAGATTCAGACGGATAGGTCAAAAATTGCTTAGAGGTAGGGCGTTATGTCTTCTTTGCAAACATCCGCCAAGTAGGAGAGCGATCGGAAGCGCAGACCCACGAGCTGATCGTACAGCGGGTTGATTTTGCACACGGGCGGGATGCGGACGAGTTTTTTTCCGAAAACAACGACATCTCGCTCAAAAGGACATTGGGACGGAATCAATTTACATAGAAATCGGGCGACCTTGGGATCATTAATCACTAGACCATCTAGCCAAGCTCGCACTAACTTGAGGGGATCGGATTTTTTGGGACTAGGTTTTTGCAGACCGATCGAATCTGCGCTTTGATAGACCAACGGGCTAGCGGTCTTAGCATCAAGATCGCACAGCGTTAGACGTAACGTTTCCAAAATCTCGTGACTGCTCCCCAATGCATCACAAAATTGATTGGGAATTTTATAAAAGAAACCCGGAAAGCGGAAAACCCTGTCTCTTTAGAGCTGGGATGTAAGCGACTCGTGGGACTTCAGTCCCCTTCTCCAATCTATCTTG
>JAYVUU010000182.1:0-4837 GCA_043787635.1 Synechococcales cyanobacterium
CAGTATCAGGCTGGCTCAATCCGGTGGGACGGGCGTTGTGGCCTATTTTCGCAAAGAAGGTCGGGCGTTGGGCGAAGTGACTAAATTTTTGGTTTACAACGCCCGTAAACGTCAGGGCGATCGGGTGGATCAATACTTTGAGCGAACTGAATGTGTGGCTGGAATTAAAGACGCTCGGATGCAGAGATTAATGCCCGATGTCCTGCATTGGTTAGGGGTAAAACGGATCGATCGTCTTATTTCAATGAGCGATCATAAGTACAATGCGATCGTCAATTCAGGAATTCAAGTCATCGATCGTATTATGTTGACCGATGACTTAATCCCCCTAGATGCACGGGTAGAAATTGAAGCTAAAAAAGCCGCCGGATACTACAGCAGCGTTTAAGCCCGCAGATTAATAGACCGTACCAGACCAATCGATCGTTTGAGTAGTCGATCGGCGACCCAGCGATCGAAGGGCTTTAATTTCCACCTGTAGATCATTTCCAGTTTTGAATGTATCCGATGGAACTGGCAGCGCGCCCAAATTCAATACAAAACGATTGTAATCTCGCGTCACTAAATTGTTTGGAACCACTCCTTCATAATAGGTTTCAGTATTCCCAAATCGGCTCGAAGCACCATTTCCACCCCCATTCTTTATCTTGACTGAAAACTGAGTTCCAACCAAATCAGATTTTGCCCCTGAATCAAGGACTGCCAAGGTAAAGTCCCGATCGCGTTTGTCACTGATGCCCGGAGTTAGCTTGGTCACATCTCGTTGATTAACCACCGCATTAATGCTGATGACAGTACCTTTAGACGTATCAATTTGTTCTACTACTGACCAGAGTTCTGTATCTTTAAACTCAAATCCGATTTCACCATTTTCCTGTAGCTGCACAGTTGTTGCTTGTGTCCCATACTCATTGATTCCCGATTGAGCATTCCATTTCACCGTGGCCATTTTTTCAAGCCGATCGCGATATTCCAAATATTCATCGCTAATCTTAGAATTGATCTGCAACAGTCCCAATGCGCCAGATTGGTTAGACCATCGGTTTAAAGCAAGAGGAATGGGGCGAGCTGAAATCGTCGATAACGATGCACCATAGAACGGACTGTCACCCGCGATCGCAGTTTTACTGGCAATAAGTCTAAGTTTCCCCATGCTTCCGTTGCGTCCCTGATTCCCATTGCTGCCGCGAGAACCCCGATTCCCGGCTTTACAGGTGTAGGTTTTATCGTTCACTTGCCAACTCGATACCGGACACTCACACCCGCGAGTTCCACGGGAACCCCGACCCCCTAGCCCACCCCGACCGGGGGATGAATCCACCAAAACTTGACGCAAGTCCAATCGATTTTGGTAATAGATGGTCAGATCCCCCCCACTGCCCCCATTGCCCCCATTACTGCCATTATTACCCACTTCTCCATCCGCCATCGTAATGTTCTTAGCGACTTTCCCTACCTCTGATTTTTTGCATCGGGATGAATGATTTGATGAATAGCGTTTGTCATAGTTATCAGCGTCGCGATCGCTCCAATTCCAAGGACTATATCTATCACTATCGTGTCTGGCTCCATCAGATCCAGGAGCGCCATCAGTTCCAGACAAATTCAAAAACAGGGGCTGTCGTGGGTCTAGAAAAATAGTCCGAGAGTCACCGTTTTGACCCGCATCACCCGGTTGTTCAGCTTGAGCTGGG
The DNA here is from genome assembly GCA_043787635.1 of Synechococcales cyanobacterium. GTDB lineage: Bacteria > Cyanobacteriota > Cyanobacteriia > Leptolyngbyales > Leptolyngbyaceae > JAAFJU01. The sequence continues at coordinate 1,695 of JAYVUU010000182.1, forward strand.
CTGCCTGCTGTAGTACTCGTTGCAGTCAACAGTAAACCATAGACTAGGACAGCATTTAATTTAGACTTTAGTTTAGATTTGAACTTAGATTTGAACATAAAATACCAGGAATGACGGCAGCAAGATTATTATTGCCAACCGACGGCATTTAGGCAATGATTGTTCCTACTCTCAATGGGTTGAGCACAGAATCTATTTAGAAGAACTTAATCTTCTTGGACGCATAGAAACACATTTTCAAGAGGACAAGACCTTCTTTGAAATGGGCAATGTTTGAGGTGCCGTAGACACGCGGTTGATAACGCACAGGCACATCGACTAAATGAAGCCCCAATTTAGTGGCCCCAAAAAGCAAATCGAAATCACCAAACGGGTCAAAGTCGCCAAAGTATCCCCGTCCCGCCACCAATTTTGCGTAGTCATCGCGGTGAATCACTTTTGTACCGCAAAGTGTATCTTTTAAAGTCTGGCCTAAAAGAAAGGAAAAGGCGAGGCTAAAAAATTTATTAGCCAGATTATTAATCCAGGGCATGGCTTCCCCCGATCGCGGATAAACAAGGCGCGACCCGTTGATAAACTCCCCTCGACCGGAGGCAATCACCTCAAAAAACAACGGCAAGTCTTCCGGCTGAACCGTCAGGTCCGCATCCAAAATCATCAATACATCCCCCGTCGCCCGATCGAATCCTAACCGAACCGCATCCGCTTTCCCCTTGCCCGTTTGTTGGAACGCACTGAGCTTAAATTCAGGATGACCGTTCTGGACAACCCGCTGAATTTCTTCCCAAGTCCGATCGTTGGAGTGACCTTCAACAAAAATGACCTCGGTGTGATGTCCCAGCTTCGGTAACCGATCGATCGCATTCGCAATATTTCCCGCTTCATTTCGGGCCGGAATTACCACAGAACAGCTCAACGTGGGGCGCTCTGGCTGGGGCTGAGGACGGGCAATGATCGTGTTGGTGAGACCCAAGTGGTTGAGTCCGGGGAGCTGTACCAGGATTCGGTTGGCGATCGGACTGAGCAGCGGAATTCCCTTAGGGCAGAGAAACCGTCGCCCCGTTTTGACAGTTTGGTAGCCCGTAATGGTCAGTAAATTTTGGACGTCATGCATCGAAAGCCAGCTTTGAGGAGGCTGGGGACGACGTTGACCAATTTTTTCAGCGGCGGTCAAAAGGGGCTGCCATAAGTAATTGTGAAAGGTAAGAATCAGGCGAGTACGCGGACCGCTAAAACGATGTAGTCCTTGGAGAACGGTCTGAATGTTGCTCAGGTGTCCCAGAACTCCAGACAAGACAATGAAGTCAAAGGGGGCATGGGGCAACCCGTTTGATTCCTTTAAGATGTCGTCGGGCGTAAAGGTTTCGGCATCTAGACAATAGAAATGGAGGTGGGGATGTTTGGTTTGGGCGATCGTCACTAAGTTCTGAGATAAATCAATGCCGACCCCTAAGCCTGGTTTGACCTGCGCTAATAAATCTCCCGTCCCGCAACCAATTTCCAGCACTCTGGCACCGGGGGAAACAACAAATTGGTGGAAGACTTCTAGATCGCGGTAATAGGCTCGGTTACGACGGTTCCAACGATCGAGTTCTGGGGCAATCCGATCGAAATAATCGCGGGTGATAGTTTTGGAGTCATCTTGGGGACAGGTGGCGAGGGACATGGGGAGTTGGAGGGGTGGACGAGTAGAGACGCTATGGAATACAAGAGTTTTGGGTCGCAGCCTTCAGGCGATCGGAGCAAGAGATAGAGATCCACACCGAACGCAACAATGTGCAGAATTTGCGACAGTCTAAACCATTACTCAGAATAATAGATAAAAGAGTCCGATCGTCCCTCCATCTAGGACCGTCATGTACACGCAACTCTGAACCCCGTCATCAGCCAGACTCGATCCCCCTAAATCCCCCTTGAAAAGGGGGACTATGAAATAAGCTGTATTCTTGTTCTCCCTTTTAAGGAAGATTTACTCTTGTTCCCCCTTTTTAAGGGGGCTAGGGGGATCGGGTTTCAATGCAAATACGAATAGTTCAAGTTGTGTATACACAGCAGCCGTCTAGCAACAACTCTAACCCAATCCCAAATCCGTCACCGCACCCAAATGACTAGATGAAACAAGCTTGGCATATTTCGCCAACACTCCACGGGTGTAACGCGGTGCAGGTGCGTTCCAGGCGGCTCGGCGAATGGCCAACTCAGAATCAGAGACATTAAGCTGCAATAGTCTCGCAGGCGCATCGATCGTAATTGAATCCCCTTCATTTACTAGTGCGATCGTGCCACCGACAAACGCTTCCGGTGCAACATGACCGACCACCATTCCATAGGTTCCACCGGAAAAACGACCATCGGTAATCAAACCAACAGAATCGCCTAAACCCGCACCAATAATCGCCGCAGTGGGAGCTAACATTTCCCGCATTCCAGGTCCGCCTTTTGGTCCTTCATAGCGAATCACCAACACATCGCCCGCATTGATTTTATTAGCAAGAATAGCCGCTAAACAATCTTCCTCAGATTCAAAGACCCGTGCTGGACCTGTAATAATCGGATTTTTGACTCCCGTGATTTTAGCCACAGAACCGTTCTCAGCCAGATTTCCTTTCAGAATCGCTAAATGGCCTTGAGCATACATCGGTCTATCCCAAGGACGAATTACCGGATGACCTGCGATCGGTTCATGAGGCTTTGGTTCGTCGGGAATACTCGCAAGGCGTTCAGCAATCGTTTCGCCTGTAATCGTCAAACAATCCCCATGAATCAATCCATGATTCAACAACATTTTCATCACTTGCGGAATGCCGCCCGCACTATGCAAATCTGTCGCAACATAGCGGCCACTCGGTTTCAAATCACAAAGGACAGGAACCTTAGCGCGAATGGTTTCAAAATCATCAAGTTCTAATTCGATTCCGGCAGAATGGGCGATCGCCAAGAAATGTAATGTCGCATTGGTTGAACCACCCACAGCCATAATCACCGCGATCGCATTCTCAATAGACTTGCGAGTAATAATGTCACGTGGCAGATATTGATTGATAACTGCATTCACTAAAACGCGACCAGACTCCTCAGCACTGACGGCTTTTTCTTCATCAACTGCGGCCATTGTAGACGAATAAGCTAAACTCATTCCCATC
>JAYVUU010000183.1:0-20720 GCA_043787635.1 Synechococcales cyanobacterium
CGTGAAATCTACGTGTCCTGGGGTATCAATGATATTGATCTTGTGTTCAAACGCACCTTCTTGAGGCAAGTTTGGCTTTTCAGGATCGCGACGCGTCCATTGGGTGCTGATTGCAGCCGCCGTGATGGTAATACCGCGCTCTTTCTCCTGCTCCATCCAGTCGGTGGTAGCGCCGCCGTCATGGACTTCGCCAATCTTATGGACCACTCCGGAATAGAACAGAATCCGTTCCGTTGTAGTCGTCTTGCCCGCATCAATGTGGGCAGCAATTCCGATGTTTCGTACTCTGTCGAGCGGAACGGTACGAGCCACGGGAGACCTCCTCGATCTTGGTTAAAGTTTTGGCAACTGGAATACGGCTCCAAGGGAGAAGTAACTAGTTGCACCATTAAGATTCTATATGCCTTTATACTGAATTGATAGTTCATATTTGAAGCATGAACTACCAATCCAACAGAGCTGACCTAGAGACTAATAACGATAGTGAGCAAATGCCTTATTCGCTTCTGCCATCCGGTGAGTTTCTTCCCGTTTACGGATTGCGCTTCCGGTTTGATTTGCTGCATCCATTAGTTCATTGGCAAATTTACTAGCCATGGACTTCCCGGCACGAGCGCGGGAATACTGAATGAGCCATCGAAGTGAAAGTGCAATTCCGCGATCGGTCTTCACTTCCATGGGCACTTGGTAGGTCGCACCACCAACCCGGCGAGCTTTCACTTCCACCAAGGGTGTTGTATTTTTGACCGCTTTTTCAAAGACTTCCATGGGATCGGTTGCCGTCTTTTCTTTAATGATGTCAAAGGCATCATAAATAATCCGATTCGCGACCGATTTCTTACCGCTGCGCATGATACGGCGGGAAGTCATGGTAACGAGTCGTGATCCATAGACGGGATCCGCTGGGACCGGACGTTTTTTGATTGTTACGCGACGAGACATATTGAATCCTTTCAGAGTTGAGATATCTAGAGCGGAAAGAAACAGAAGTTATCTTGCAATCTGCAATACGACACTGGCTTAACGCTAAAAACGCTAGGTTCTCTCAACCTCAAAGATTGGCTTCAGAATTCAGCACAAATTCCTTCATGAAACTCAGAATCTTTGTGGCTCGACCTAGCAGATGACATCAGGGTGAGAACTGAAGCATCTTAAAACTTTGAGAAAAAAGAACCGACAACTCTTGAGGTCTTTCTCTTCTAATGGGTTGGCAAAGTGCTTTGCTGGCATAAAGTCCAAAACTGGAACTCACTATTGCCGAATCACCTTCAGGGTTTTCCCTCGGACGATTATGCATTTAATGAATTACTTTTTGCCCGCAGCCGCACCAGCCTTTGGACGCTTTGCTCCATACTTGGAACGACTTTGCTTACGATCTTTAACACCAGCAGTGTCAAGAGTTCCGCGAATAATGTGATAGCGGACACCTGGCAAATCTTTAACACGACCGCCGCGAATCATCACGACAGAGTGTTCTTGCAGGTTATGACCAATACCGGGAATGTAAGCGGTAACTTCAAACCCAGAGGTTAATCGAACCCGTGCAACCTTGCGGAGTGCAGAGTTCGGTTTCTTTGGGGTTGTTGTGTAAACGCGGGTACAAACACCGCGACGCTGAGGACAAGCCTTAAGCGCAGGGGATTTTGTTTTCTTGCTGGCGCGGTTGCGCTCATCTCGAATAAGTTGCTGAATTGTGGGCATCTTATTGCCTTAAATGTAGGCTAATTCCAAACTTTAACGACCACTGATATTACCAATGCCAAGTAAATTCTGTCAACATTGTCCAGAAATTTAATTTTTGGTGTGTCATCTTACTGCGATCGTAAAACCGCTGAAAACGAACTGCCACAGCCACAAATGATTGATGCTTGAGGATTGTCAAACCTAAAGTTGCCCCCCATCAGATCTTCGGCATAGTCCACAGATAACCCCTGCAACATCGCCAGATCTTCACAGGCGATCACAATCCTGTCTTGGACTACATGGTCATCTTGACTAGGCTCATGGACAAAGCTTAGGCCATAGAAGAGTCCTAAACAGCCTCCTGCTTGGACTTGAATTCGGAGGTAATCTTGAGGGGTCGCTTGCCGATGGCGGAGACGATCGACCTCCGTCAGGGCAGCAGGCGTAAACTGCATCATAAAATTTTGGTAGAGAACAGCATCCCACATGGTGTGGACCAGTTTTATCACGATATTCGCAAGATAAAGACCGTCCAAAATGCTCAAACGGTCCGATCCCAGATGTTAGGCATCGGCCAGGTCACTAATACTAGTTCGAGGGCACCACCCGTGCATAGTCATCTTGGAAACGAATGATATCGTCTTCGCCCAAATATTCACCATTCTGGACTTCGATCAGTACTAAAGGAATCACACCGGGATTCTCTAAGCGATGAGTGGTGCATTGCGGCACATAAGTTGACTGATTCACACTCAAAATCTGCTCGATTTCGCCACACCAGACTCGGGCTGTTCCTGCAACAACGATCCAGTGTTCGCTGCGGTGGTGATGCATCTGAAGGCTCAAGCGATGACCAGGCTTAACTTCAATGCGCTTAATTTTGTAGCCGAGACCTTCTTCTAGAATAGTGAAGGAACCCCAAGGCCGAAGTTCCGTAGCCCCGCCCAGTTTAAAGCCGTTGGGCGACAGGGTCAGTGTCGGTGCTTGCGCAATTTCTTGAATTTGAGCCACGTTATTTATCTCCTACGAAATTAGTCAAAATTAGTCAAAAGCTCTTGAGAATTGGATTTAAAGATTCACTTTTTTATAAAAATCTAGAATTCCCGCTCACGCCATACATACATTTACTAGCTTTACTGATCCCTAGCTTGCTCACAACCTATCAGATGAGACTAAGTTTTGCCCACGAAGCTGGTCAGAGATTTATGAAATTCTTACTCAAAGATTGATAGAAGACTGGTAAATGTGAAAAATTTGGAAGCGAACTGGCGAGGTCATTCTTTGAATACCCCGATCGCATTGTGGACCCTAGCACTGCTACGTGGGGGACGATCGAGAATTTGGCCGCCTAATCCTCCAAGGTGCAACGTGGTGGAACTACCGCCATCCAAGTTCAGGGCATCGATCGCCCCGAGCTGCTGCATGATTTGCGCTGTGTCGAGTAATGTTGCCCCGCCCCGCCCGATCGCTGGATGGACCGTAACTATGAGAAGATTGCCCGTATCGGTCCGTCCGACTGCACTCCGAGCAGCTCGTTCTCGAATAAATGCAGTGCCAAATTTTTCTGCGGCGGCATCTAGAACAACCTTCCGATCCTTGACCAACAGCGGACCGCCGCCGAGGGCATAGGGAAATGCAGCAATGCGAGGATTGCTTGGCACACTGACTAGGCTGACAGTCGCACCAAAAGTTACAGTGGCGGCGGCGATTTTATTAGAACGGAAGGTTAGTAGATAACCGTTGGGTGGAATTGAAATACGGGTTCCAGCCGTCGGGATTGGAGTTTGAGTGGTGATGCGATCGGCTACAACTTCCATAACGATTTCATTGTCGGAAAGGGTGCTGTAGCTGTTGCCCCAAGCATTTGTATAGCGGGCGACTCCAGCTTGGACATAGGCACTGTTTGGATAGGTCAAAGAAAAAGATTGTTGCCCTATTGTGACAGTTTCCTGAAGGCTGTACCGATCGAATTCAAATGTTCCTGCCCGATCCCAAGCCATGACCCCTCGGTTGAGAATTGGTCCCGATTTCATCTGACCATCTATCTGGATAAGACCTAAGGGCAGTTGATTGATTCGGTTAAAAAATCCTCCATTCATCGCCAAGACGCTTTTTGCCTGCTGGGCGGTTTGAATTAAGGGCGAGATGCCCGCCAGCTCAGCAGAATTGGGGAGGATTGGTCGCAGTATTAATCCTGAAGTTTTGGGGTTAATTTCAAAAGAAATTACCGTGAAGGACTGGTTGCCGATCGTGATTAACTGTTGCTGCCACTTAATCCCAGGCTGCCAGAGAATACTCTGGGTGCGGGGTGATGCAATGCCAACATCAATCACAATACGCGGTGGATTGGACAGGGTTGTGACGACGGGGCGAGTCGTGAGGGGAATTCCCAGTTTTAGGAGGCTTTGAGTGCCCTCCGATTGAAGAGAAAGGGAGGCTATTTTTTGGCTGGGTTTGGGCTTAAATAGAGCAAGTGTGGCTGAACTGAGCTGACTATTTAAACGCAGCGTCCAGTCTTGACTCTGGGGATCAACTTGAAACAGAGTGGGCCGATCGAGTTCCAAAACAATCTGATCGATATTAGGGCGCTCTAGTGCGGGAGAAGTTCCAGCTGGAATCACTGAAATCTGTTTACCCGTTTGGCTCTGGGGAACCCCTTGAATGAGTTGAGTTAAATTGCTAGTGGGAGTCGTGATAACTAGCTGTTGGGTTTGGGGTTTTAATTGCCAGCCTAGCGACTTGGCCCAATCTGTAATGTCTAGGTATCGATCGGGGGAGACAAATTTTACGGGCAATACAGCCGTTGGGCGATCGTCACTGAACCAAGCGATCGGCTGTTGAGTGGCATCGTTGGTGCTTAAAAAATCAACCCCAAAAATCTGGCGCATTGCTCCGTCTGGAACTCCAATGCGTAGTCCTTTTTCAGTTTGCCACTGGATCCATGGCAGGTTATTGACTCGACCATTGATCAAGATCTGTGACCGTAACTCCAAAGATAAACTCTGGCGGATGGACAAATGCCGGGAGATGGGATAGGAAACGACCGAAGGACTGCGAGATGGGCTAATAGATGTGCTAGTGGTGGGTAACTGGGCGGAAGCGATCGTTGGAAAGCTCATCAGAGTGCCCATTAGAACCAAAACGGATTTAGCCACCATCGGGTTTGCCATAGATGGGTTAAATATCAATGACTTGAGCGTGGATTGACTGCCCGAAATGCTCGTAAAGCACTGAAACTGTCCAACAAAAAGCATAAGCTGCCAGAATGAACTCAGGGGAAGTTGCATGGGATTTTAGGGACGTTATAATTTGGGGATTGTCAGAAGCTGATAATTTCTATAGAATTCATAACTCTATGCATTTTCGATAGATGCAGATACGGTTTCTCAGGGATTAGACCTTAGATTCAGGACAACCTCCTAAATTGGTCACTGGACGCGGTTCGATTTGCAGATAGTTCGCTGACACAGACTAATCTACCCGAAAAAAACCGATTGCCGGAAATGTTGATGCTTGTTAGTTTTGAGCAAGCATCTTAACCCTTGAGCCTGCCGTGTATTTGCATCACACCAAGTCCTGACCTTAATTGGGCACTTCACCTTGATGGATTAATTCTCCGTCACCTGAATTTTCAGTCCAATCCCTCTCAGAAATGAACGCAATGAACCACGTCATGGGTAATCAGTCCAGTAACGATCACAATTCATCCTCCACGCTGCGCTATCTCGCATCGGATCAATTGCTTTCTGCTGCTCAAGTTTCCGGAGCCTCGGTCTCTGAGAACTTTGCTGTAGAGAGTAATGGGTTTGCCGGACAGCCTTGGTTGGTGGAAGAAAGAGATGCCTGTGGAGTTGGGTTTATCGCCGATCAGCAAGGCCGTTCTACCCATGACTTGGTGGAGAAGACGTTGATTGCCCTGGGATGTATGGAACATCGGGGCGGTTGTAGTGCAGACCAAGACTCAGGCGATGGCGCAGGGGTAATGTTGGGATTACCTTGGGATATATTGAATCAATGGGCAGCTTCCCTAGGCTCAAACTCAGGGCAAGCGAATCTGACTGCTGCCAGTACTGGCGTTGCGATGATTTTCTTGCCACAGGATGCGACGATCGCGTCGGCTGCAAAAAAAATGGTGGAAGAAATCTTCGCTCAAGAAGGACTATCCTGGATCGGCTGGCGTGATGTGCCGACGAATCCCGATGTTTTAGGCCGTCAGGCTCTGGAGAACATTCCTAACATTGTTCAAGCGATCGTTACATCTTCCAAGTCTGGCGACGAGCTTGAACAGCAGCTCTACATTGCCCGTAAGAAGATTGAAAAAGCAATAGAATCCCGTGAATTTTATTTCTGTTCTTGCTCTAGCCGCACCGTTGTCTACAAGGGTATGGTGCGATCGGAGATCTTGGGAGCCTTCTACTTAGATTTGCAGAATACTGATTACACCAGCAGTTTCTCTGTCTACCACCGACGTTTCAGCACAAATACACTGCCAAAATGGCCACTAGCCCAGCCAATGCGGTTACTGGGTCACAATGGCGAAATTAATACGTTGCTTGGCAATATCAACTGGACTATGGCTAAGGAGTCAAGCCTTGCCCATCCAAATTTTGGTGAGCAGATTGAAGCGCTGAAGCCCATTGTCAATTCAACTAACAGCGATTCGGCGACGCTGGACAATGTGTGTGAAGTCATGGTACGGGCGGGTCGCAGTCCCATGGAATCGTTGATGATCATGGTGCCAGAAGCCTACAAAAATCAGCCTGCTCTGTTGCAATATCCCGAAATTACTGACTTCTATGACTACTACAGCGGACTTCAGGAAGCTTGGGATGGTCCAGCGCTGTTAGCTTTTACCGACGGCAAAATAGTGGGGGCAGCCCTCGATCGGAACGGTCTGCGTCCGGCTCGGTATGCGATTACCCGTGATGGTTACATTGTTGTGGGATCGGAAGCTGGTGTGGTGCCCTTGGATGAGTCGGAAATTATTGAAAAAGGTCGGCTTGGGCCTGGAGAGATGATTGCATTTGATTTAGAGAACAAGACAATACTGAAAAATTGGGATCTGAAAAAGACGATCGCTCGTCAACATCCCTACGGCGAATGGCTCCGTCAAAATCGTCAAACGATCGAAAGTTCCTCGTTTGGGGAGAAAGAAGTTTGCGATACTGCGTCTCTTCTGCGTCTTCAGACCGCCTATGGTTACAGCGCTGAAGATGTGGACATGATTATCAATGAAATGGGCGCGCAGGGCAAAGAGCCGACGTTCTGTATGGGTGATGATACACCGTTGGCGGTGCTGTCGGCTAAACCACAGTTGCTCTACAACTACTTCAAACAGCGATTTGCTCAGGTGACTAATCCGGCGATCGACCCCCTACGGGAAAAGCTCGTCATGTCTTTAACTATGAGTCTTGGCGCGAAGGGCAATCTGCTAGAACCCAATGCAGCATTGGCTCGTACTCTGGTATTAGAGTCGCCTGTTGTGATTGATACGGAGCTGGAAGCGATTAAACAGGGTGCTATTCCCGCCGCGAGCCTCTCGACGTTGTATGACATTACCTCCGGTCCTGGGGGGCTATCGATCGCATTGACGGCATTATGCGAGAAAGCGGCTGAACTGGTGCGTAGTGGCAAAGAAATCTTGATTCTGAGCGATCGAATTGATTCAAACGGCAATAGCACTCAGCTTACGGATGAAATGAGCTACATTCCGCCTCTTGTTGCAGTTGGTGCGGTTCATCACTTCTTGATCCGTCAAGGCCTGCGAATGAATGCGTCTATTATTGTGGATACGGCTCAGGCTTGGAGTACGCATCATTTTGCTTGTTTGGTTGGGTATGGGGCGAGTGCGGTTTGTCCCTATCTTGCGTTGGAAGCGGTTCGTCATTGGTGGGCAACTGCTCGGACTCAGAAGCTGATGGAAACGGGCAAGCTGAATAAAATTAGTTTGATTGGCGCGCAGGAAAATTTCCGTAAATCGATTCAAGATGGTCTGCTAAAAATCTTGTCGAAAATGGGAATTTCCCTGTTGTCGAGCTACCACGGGGCGCAAATTTTTGAGGCGATCGGCATTGGGGGAGACTTACTCAATACTGCATTTTACGGCACTCCCTCTCGATTGGGCGGCTTGACGCTGAAAGACCTCGCAAGCGAAATTCTGTCCTTCCACACGCGGGCATTCCCCGAAATCGCGATTAAGAAACTGGAAAACTACGGCTTTGTGCAATATCGTCCCGGCGGCGAGTATCACATGAACAGTCCCGAAATGTCCAAGTCTCTTCATAAAGCAGTGACCGACAAAAACTACGATCACTATGCGCTTTATCAGAAGCACCTGTCTGGCCGGCCTTTAACGGCATTGCGTGATTTATTGGATCTAGAGAGCGATCGGTCCTCAATTCCCTTAGAAAATGTTGAATCCGCAACCGAAATTTGCAAGCGGTTTGCAACGGGTGGGATGTCCTTGGGTGCGTTGTCCCGTGAGGCCCATGAAGTTTTGGCGATCGCGATGAACCGTTTGGGGGCAAAGTCCAACTCCGGTGAAGGCGGCGAGGAAGATATTCGCTATCGTCCGGTGAATGATGTGACGGATGGAGTTTCGGCGACCTTCCCGCATTTGAAGGGCTTGCGAAATGGCGATCGTGTGAGTTCGGCGATTAAACAGGTGGCATCGGGACGCTTTGGGGTTACGCCAGAGTACTTAATGAGTGCCAAACAAATTGAGATTAAACTTGCCCAAGGTGCCAAACCCGGTGAAGGCGGTCAGCTTCCGGGTCCAAAGGTAAGTGAATATATTGCCAAGCTGCGGGGATCGAAACCGGGCGTGACGTTAATTTCGCCGCCGCCGCACCATGATATTTACTCGATCGAAGATTTGGCGCAGCTTATTTATGACTTGCATCAAATTAATCCGATCGCAAAGGTATCAGTCAAACTCGTGGCAGAGGTCGGCATTGGAACGATCGCGGCGGGCGTTGCAAAAGCAAATGCAGATGTAATTCAGATCTCTGGACACGATGGCGGAACCGGAGCGTCCCCCCTATCTTCGATTAAACACGCGGGCAGTCCTTGGGAACTTGGATTAACGGAAGTTCACCGAACCTTGATGAATAACCAATTGCGACACCGGGTTCTATTACGGGTCGATGGCGGGTTTAAGACGGGTTGGGACGTGATTATGGGCGCGCTGATGGGCGGTGAGGAATATGGATTTGGCACGGTGGCAATGATTGCAGAAGGCTGCATTATGGCTCGGGTTTGTCATACCAATAGCTGTCCGGTTGGCGTTACGACTCAACGCGAGGAACTTCGTAAGCGGTTTACAGGAATTCCTGAACATGTTGTTAATTTCTTTTTGTTTGTTGCCGAAGAAGTCCGATCGCTGTTGGCAAAACTTGGCTATACAAAACTAGAAGACATTGTGGGCCGCGCAGATTTACTGAAGGTTCGCGAAAATGCGGCTTTGACTAAAACTCAGTCGCTCAATTTAGATTGTTTGACGAAGTTGCCGGATACTCGTACCGATCGGTCTTGGTTGATTCATGAAGCAGTTCATAGCAACGGTCATGTTTTAGATGATGAATTGCTGGCTGATGATGGGTTGCAATCTGCCATTCAGAATCAAACTAACTTTGCAACCACAATGAAGATTGTTAACACCGATCGATCGGTGGGGACCAGAGTTTCAGGGGCGATTGCCAAACGCTACGGGAATTCAGGGTTTGGTGGGAAAATTAACCTAAACTTTGTCGGATCCGCAGGTCAGAGTTTTGGGGCGTTCAATTTGCCCTGTATGACATTGACGATCGATGGTGAATCCAATGATTACGTCGGCAAAGGAATGAATGGCGGTGAAATTATCATTCGCCCCGTCAAAAATGCGGGATTTGTAGCGGCGGACAGTGTGATTGTCGGCAACACTTGCCTCTATGGAGCGACGGGTGGCTATTTGTTTGCGAATGGTCGGGCGGGTGAACGCTTTGGGGTGCGGAATTCGGCAGCTCAAGCGGTCATTGAGGGCGCAGGTGATCACTGCTGCGAATATATGACGGGCGGTGTTGTGGTTGTATTGGGCGATGTCGGACGCAACGTCGGCGCAGGGATGACGGGTGGTTTAGCCTATTTCTTCGATGAAGATGGTAGTTTCCAAGCTAAGGTTAATCCTGAAATTGTTTCGGTACAGCGAGTAATTTCGGCTGCTGGAGTTATGCAACTGAAGTCGTTGCTGGAAGCCCATGCAGAGAAGACTGGAAGTCCGAAGGCAAAAGCAATTCTGGCAGACTGGTCAAACTCTCTGTTGAAGTTCTGGCAAGTGGTGCCGCCATCGGAAAAAGATATTCCTGAGGCAAAAGCTGGACTAGTCAGTCCGATCGCAGTTTAAGCTGTTTTGAGCGATTAAAGCTTAATTCAAATAACCAGAGAAAATCAGTGATTCATAAATAATATTCATGAATCACTGAACGTTATGTAAGTAATTTTACTTGGTAAAAAACATTTTTCTAGCTGAGTCTCTTTTTCTAGCGCTTGGGGCACTATAAGTAGTCAGAGACGTGCGAGATGTGACGAAAGTGCTATGTTGCAAGCCCAGATTAGAAATTCAGTTGATTCCATTGATAGTGATTTGAGCCAAGTCTCCAAGCTTTGTCAAATGGGAGATTACTCGGGTGCGATCGTAGCGTTAACCGCCATTTTAGAACAGCGGCCAGATTCCCTGGAAGCCTGGAGCGAAAAGGCAAACGCTTATGTCAATCTAAGCCAGTATGAAGGCGCGTTGAGCTGCTTAACAAAGGCTCTAATGGTTCATCCAACTTCCCCATTTTTGTTTTACCAGCGGGGCTGGACAGAGCACATTTCTGGGCGTTACGAAGCGGCAGGCAGTAGCTTTCAGCGGGTTATTGAACTCCAACCCAATTATCCAAACGCTCATTACAGTTTGGGACTTGCGCTCTATACCTTAAATCGTTATGAGGAAGCTGTTGTTTATCTGTCTAAAGCCTTAGAGCTAGATCCATCTTTGGCAGACACCTGGTATTTACAAGGGGCAGCGCTCTATGCGACAAGCCGTTACCAAGAGGCGGTTACTCACTTCAACCGATCGTTGGAACTTCGACCAGATCATGCGGATGGGTTGAGTGGTCGGGGGAATGCCTTACTTTGTTTAGGTGATTATGAGGGAGCCTCTAGCAGTTATGCCCAGTCGTTAGCAATACAGGTAGAAGACCCACAAGTTTGGTATCAGCGCGGGGTTGCCTTAAAAAATCTTAATCGTCATGAGGATGCGATTCGATGCTATCAAAAAGCGCTGAAATTTGACTCAAATTTTGCGACGGCTTGGTATGGTCAAGCTCTGTCGTTTATCAAGTTAGAAAACTGGGAGAAAGCGCTAACCAGTTACGATCGGGCGCTTGCCATTCAACCTGATTACTACGAAGCTTGGTACAACCGCGCCATCCTATTAAAAAACCTTAATCGTCTGGAGGAGGCATTAAAAAGCTATGGTCGCGCCCTAGAATTGCGACCTAACGATTTCCGCGCTTGGAATAATCGTGGCAGCTTATTAGTGACGATGGGAGAATGGGAAGCAGCATTAGATAGCTTTAACAAAGTGCTTCAGTTTCGACCGAACGATCCGAATGCAATGCGAAACCGTGAAGCAGTTCTTAAAAAAATGCAGTCGCTTTAATGTTTCAAACTACGCGTAGACGACTCGCCCTATGGTACACCTCCGTCACTGCAATTCTGTTGCTTTTATTTGCTACAGGCGTTTATTTTTACGTTCGTAGCACCCTAATTGAACGCATCGACGACACCTTAGAACATGTTGTCGAAGTTGTCAGTCGATCGATCGTGATTGAGCCAGTAGTGCCTAAATCTCGCACATTACAGGTCAACATTGAAGCGAGTTTCCGGGACAATTTCCTAGAACAGGAGGATGATCACATTGATCTGGAATGGTTCACACCGCGCGGAGCTTTGGAATGGTCTACCCTACCCAGCCCGATCGCGGCACCGTTGATCATCAGCAATAGTCGCACCCATACCGAAACCGTCCGACTGGATACAACACGTCTTTTGCGACAGGTGACTCAGCGAATCCAGCTTGGGCGGCAGGTTTTGGGGTATTTACGCGTCAGCCATCCCTGGTTTGAAGTGACTAAGCCAATTCGAGAGCTTTTTTTAGATTTGACCCTCGGCATTAGCGGCATGATTGGCATTGTTGCGGCAGTGGGCTGGTTTTTGTCGGGACTTGCCATGCAGCCGATTCGAGAGTCTTATCAAACCTTGCGTCAATTTACTGCTGATGCCTCCCATGAATTACGCAATCCGATCGCCGTTATCCAAACCAATGTCCAAGTTGCTCTCAGCGATCCCGACCCAGATCCCAGCCAAACCCGATCGCATCTTCAAGTGGTCGAGCGGCTGACTCGTCGTCTTGGTAAACTGGTGGATGACCTTCTGTTTCTGGCGCGTCAAGATAGTGGCATTGTGCAGCCGCAGTGGAGTGAGGTTGATTTGCGAGATTTGGTGGAAGATGTTCTAGAAGAGCAAGGGATTAGTGCGGCTGAAAAAGACATTCAACTCAAGCTTGTTACTGATGTCCAGACAGCAAAGCTCACAGGAGATCGCTCTGCACTGGCAAGATTATTGACCAACTTGGTGAACAACGCCATCCTGTACACGCCAAGCCAAGGCAGCGTTAAGCTGGAGCTTCAATCGAGTAAGCGGAGTAATCAAGCCCTCTGGATTCTGCGAGTTATTGATACAGGCATTGGCATCCCTGAATTGGCTTTGCCCCAACTGTTCGATCGGTTTTATCGTGTCGATCCTGCCCGATCGAAAGCCTCCGGTGGCACGGGACTTGGACTGGCTATTGTGCAGACCATAGTCACAAACCATCAAGGCACCATAACAGTCGAAAGTCAGGAGCATCAAGGTACAACATTTACGATTGTGTTGCCTCAAACCTTTTGATGGACATTAAACCAAACCATCAGCGACGCAGACGTTGACGATGGTTTGCTACAGATTCAACTAGACCAATAGCCAGAAAATTCATCAGCAGTGCCGATCGTCCATGGCTCAAGTATGGCAACGGGATCCCTGTTACAGGTGACAATCCGATCGTCATGCCAATATTGACGAAGGTTTGAAATACGACCATCGAAAACACCCCGATCGCAATCAGCGAGCCAAAATCGTCTTTTGCATTTTGAGCAATCACCAACAATCGATAGCAAATTAATAAGAAGGCAATCAGTACCGCGATCGAGCCAACAAATCCAAGCTCTTCACCGATCGCTGCAAAAATGAAATCGGTATGTTGTTCTGGAATAAAATTTAATTGAGTCTGAGTGCCCTTATTTAAACCTTGACCAAAAAGCTGACCTGCACCGATCGCAATCCGCGACTGAATTAAGTGATAGCCACCATTTAAGGGATCTTGTTCGGGATTCATAAACATGGTAATCCGCTGCTTTTGATAGTCTTGCAGCACCCGCATCCATAGAAATTCTCCTAGACCACCAGCAATTAAATTTATCACCACGGCCCCAAAGCTTCCCCAGCGTGGCCAAGGTAAACTCCTCAGAGCGATAATTCCCATCATCGCCACCCACACCAGCCATAGGCCAATCCCCAAAGGAACTAAAACGGGATTGAGAGACCCTAACGCCATGGGTAGCGATCGTAGGACAATTGCACTAATCAATGGGGAAATCATCAAAATTAACCAACCCGGATTGGCATTTCCCCAATACAGCATCCCCAGCGTAATGGCGGCAAATACTAGGGACGTGCCGAGATTGGGTTCTAGGAAAATCATGGTCCAAGGCAACGCAACTACTGACATCGCCCGAAGCATTGAGCCAATGGTGTTGGCGGGCCGATCGTGCAAAATGGCCGCCATAGTGATAATTATGCCAAGTTTGGCAAACTCAGAGGGCTGCAAATTGAAACCCAGCACATTAATCCAGCGGGTCGCACCGAGTTCGGTCTTTCCGAAGAACATGACGCAAAGCAACCCAAAATTAGTGATGCCATAGACATACCACCGCCATTGGATTAATCGGTCGTAGGGAAACCTGGATAAAAATGCGATCGCGGCAATCCCAATCACTCCTATTCCCGCGTTTTGGGTCCACTGGAACGGGAGTCTCTCGTCAGTAATACTGCGGATCATTACACAGCCCAAAACCATGAGGCCCACTGTTCCCAATACTAGCCACCAATCGAGTCCTTTCCAGGGTTGGAAAAGGGACTTCCAATAAATGCGAGGTAACAGAGTTTTCTGGAACATGGTGTGGGTTTAAATCACGTTGACTTGCAATGAGAGCTTAGCGTATCTCAACGCAAGGCTAGGATTTGGAGCTAGGACAATGCTGCGATCGAGACTTGGGCGGCAACTTGCTGAGCAATTTCACGAAGCGCAATGGCACTGGCAGAATCGGGATGAGAGACCACGATCGGCACTCCAATATCACCCCCGACCCGCAATGAAATTTCGAGAGGAACACAACCTAGTAAGGGCACCCCTAATTCAACTGCTGCTTTTTGACCGCCTTCCGAGCCAAACAAGTCATACTTCCGATCGGGCATATCCGGCGGAATGAAGTAGCTCATATTTTCTACGATGCCGAGAATCTTTGTGCCCAATTGTTCAAACATTTTTAGGCCACGTCTCGCATCCGAAAGGGCCACGGTTTGCGGAGTCGTCACAATTACAACCCCAGCAACGGGAACGCGTTGGGCTATCGTAAGCTGTGCATCGCCCGTTCCCGGTGGCATATCGACAATCAGATAGTCCAGTTCGCCCCAATCCACTTGATAGAGAAAGTTTCGCACCATGCCATCGATCATCGGGCCGCGCCAAATGACGGGTTGGTCGGGATTGATTAAAAATCCCATGGACACTAATTTAACCCCATGGTTGAAAGCGGGTTCAATGATTTCGCCCTGTTCACCTTGACGGACAGCAACTTTTGTTCCGGCAAGACCGAGCATTGTGGGCGCGTTGGGTCCGTAAATATCGGCATCAATTAGCCCTACCTTTGACCCAGCCTGGGCGAGTGCGACGGCTAGATTAACGGCGATCGTACTTTTTCCAACGCCACCTTTTCCGCTGGATACCGCAATAATATTTTTGACTCCCTTGACCAGTTCACGACCCGGAGCTGATTTTTGAGCGGGTGTGTTAGCGGTGACTTCGACTTCGACGGTTTCGACTCCGGGCAGGGTTTTAATCGCGCGTTCGCAGTCTTCGACAATAAAGGCTTTGAGTGGACAAGAGGGTGTGGTTAGAACTAACGTAAAACTTACGGCTCCGCCTGACACCTTGACATTGCGAATCATATTAAGTTCGACGAGACTCTTATGAAGTTCAGGGTCTTCGACGGGTTTGAGGATGTCAAGGATGTCTTGGGCAGTGAGCGTCATAGGATTTTTTGGCTGAGACTAACTAGTATCAATACTCTCTCAGTTTAGCTTAGCCATGGTCTCAGATTCGCCATTTAATCGAGCATCCGATCGGATCTGTTTTAGCTAAGTTCACCATCTGGCCTGAGAGCAGGTCGTCGATCGCGTTGCGAAGGTAGTTGACTGTGACTGCGTTGGCATCTTGGGGATTGTCATCGATCGCGCCACTGTAAACGACGATGCCTTGTTGATTGAGCAGGAAGACGTGGGGCGTTTTTAGGGCATCAAAACTATGGGCAACATCCTGATTTTCGTCCCGCAAATAAGGATAAGAAATGCCAAGTTGCGACACCAGAATTTTCATGTTGGCAAAACTGTCGTCGGGGAACTGCACTGCGTCATTTGGGTTCATGGCAATGACCGCAACGCCTTTAGGTTGGTAGTCTTGGTGAAGTTGGGCAATCCGATCGAGGTAAGCCTTCACGTAGGGGCAATGATTACATATGAAAATCACGCATACCGCTTTGTGAGATTCAAGATAGCGGGCTAAATGATGGACGCTGCCATCGGCACCGGGTAGCTCAAAGTCTGGAGCGTAGCTGCCTATTTCTGTTTTTGCCATGGGGGACGAGGTGGGTGTAGGGGACTTACTCTCATCAGTTTATCCATTTGCGTGGAACTGGGAGCGATAAAATTGGTCGATCGGTTAATCTAGCCGTCGTTTGCAATCACCGAATTAATAGTGCTACGGGCATCGGTTTTGAACTCTTGGACATTGACTCGGCCCAGAAGTCCGATCGCGCCTAAAATAAATCCAGCTTGAACAACTAGCACCATGGCATAGGCCCAGAGTGGTCGTTCACCTTGCGGCGACATTCCAAAAATCTTAGTGCCAATGTCTAAAATACTTCCGCCCAGAATTGCTGCGGTTCCGCGAGACAACGCCTGCGCCAGTCCCCACGTTCCAATGAAGGTTCCGGCGGTTTCAGCAGCGGTTAAATCTAGCATTAGGGTAATTGCGCCCGTTGTTGTTGTGCCAGAGGCTAGCCCGAATAGTAAGAGACAGAGTTTTAGCACCGCTGCATTTCCGGTGAATCCTGACAAAATGATGGCTCCGAGAGATAGCGCTACGGCTTGACAGCCGACTTGAGTGGTTTTCTTTTTGCCAATTAGGGGCGAAATAAAGAATCCTGAAATCAAAATTCCAATTACGGTACCAATCCCGTAGGGCACGTTCAGGAGCGCTGTTTCTCCCGCTGATAAGTTAAAAATATCTCCACCGAAGGGTTCTAAAATGGCATCTTGTAAAAATAAACCCAGGGTCATGGTGATGAGAAACGTGAAAAAGTATTGAGTCTGTTGGCTGGCTGTTAGCAGCGCCCAAGCTCGACCTAGACCGACAATTTCTTTGGTTTCGCGGACATTTGGGTTGATTTCTTTGAGGCGATTTTGCGCGATCGCTTGTCGTTCTTGATTCGATCGTAAAAACCGCGAATATTTCTTCTCAACTCCCCACGTTGAAATAAAGGCCATTGCGACGGCCAACCATGGCACCACTAAAAATAATTGATTGACGCTGGTTTCTAGGGATTCGATCGATGGATTATTTCCGAGTTTTTTGAGCATGACCCCGATCGTAATGGCTCCCGCGATCGTCCCCACTAGCAGCATTGCCCAATCTACGGCAACGATTTTCGATCGATCTTCTTCTTCCGTAATATCAACCAACAGCGTCGCAAAGGGCGTTGAACTGGCACTGATGGCGATGCCGTATAGACCAAATAAAAGAGTTGAGAGAACAATCCATTCCGTCGCTTGCAGTAAATTATTGCTGCCGGATGTCTTGTTTAAGAGCGCTCCCACTTTCCACAGCGGCTGTACGGCAAGGAAGGCGATCGTGGCAAAACTCAGTGCCCCAAACCTGACATACCAAGTGCGATGTAGCCCGAAGATTGGCTTTGTATCTGATAATTGACCAAACCAAATCCGGGCGGGTGCGACGAATAAAGTCACGGCTAGAACAATGCTTGCGATCGTTCCCGGTACGCCCAATTCTTTAATCAGCACCCGATTCAGCAACCCAAACAGCAACACCGACATCATGCCTAAGCCCATTTGAAACAGCCCCAGCCGCATCATGGTCCAAAGACTAACCCTAGGAAGAGGTTGGGCAAGTGTATCTGCGGAGAAAATTTGGCGTTCTGTGGTGTCCATCGAGCTACTGCTTAAATTACTGCTTAGACTTATCTACCCAGAATAGGGGGAAAGCCGTCTCAAAGTGGAATACAATAGCCGATCGAATTCATATATCGTTACACTCATAAGCATCTACACATTGCATCGTCCCCTTGAGGCTCGCCCCATGACTATTCCCACGACTGTTCAGCTTGGTAAATCTGCGATCGCTCCGATCGGGGTCGGCACTTGGGCTTGGGGTGATTCGTTTTTCTGGACCTATGGCAAAGAATATGGTGAAGCGCAACTAGCCGAAGCCTTTAATACCAGTGTGGATGCCGGGATTACGATGTTTGATACGGCTGAAATCTATGGATTAGGCGAGTCTGAGCGAATTGTGGGGCGGTTGGTGAAGACAAGGCAAGAGAAGATTTATATTGCAACAAAATATATGCCTGTGCCGTGGCGAGTGAGTGCAACGCAGGTGTCTGATGCGGTGAATGCCAGTTTTTCTAGGTTGGGGGTTGAGTTTATTGATCTGTACCAAATCCATCAACCGTTCAGTTTTCTGATGAGCCAACCGACACTGCTCAAGACTTTGGCACGTGAAGTTGAGGCTGGACGGATTGGTGCACTGGGTGTGAGTAACTATTCTGAAAGTCAAATGCGCGAGGCTCATGGGACGCTGGCGAGTTTGGGGATTCCGTTGGTCGTTAATCAGATGCAATATTCGCTGCTCTACCGCAAAATCGAGAGTAATGGCGTTTTGGCTGCCGCTCGGGAGCTTGGGGTAACAATTTTGGCCTACAGTCCGATCGCTCAAGGGTTACTGACAGGGAAATATACTGCCAATGGTCCTGCTGTTGTGACCGGAGCGAGAAAGATGGATGCGCGATTTAAACCTGAGGGATTGGAAAAAATTCAGCCTATTTTGACGGTGCTGAAGGAAATCGGTGAAAAACACGATCGGACCTGCGCCCAAGTTGCCCTGAATTGGCTGATTGCTCAACCCGGTGTGATCCCAATTCCTGGTGCAAAAACGGCAGACCAAGCGGCTCAAAATGCAGGAGCGATCGGTTGGTCGTTGAATGATGAAGAAATTTCGGAAATCGACCGGGTTAGCCGCGTAAGTCGGTGAAGTTTGGGTAAAGAGAACTTTAATGGGCGGAATATGGGATCGTGGGGGTGAAAAAGAAAATGTGATGAGATAGCACCTTGGATTTGAAGCATAATTTCATACAAGGGAAATACAGCCCGATCGATCTAAGAATAATCTGTGAACTATCTGTAAAGGGCGACTTTTGCAGATGATCAAGAAACTGGGCTAGGAATTTTCTATGGGTATGATTTTAGTGGTTGATGATAGTGGACTGGCACGGGAAATGCTTTCCGGTGAACTGCGCCGATGGGGATTTACCGTAGAGACAGCGGTGGATGGTGCGGATGCGAAGGCTAAAATCGCTGCAAATCCGCCCATATTAGTGGTGACAGACTTGATCATGCCTCAGATGAATGGCTATGAGCTGTGTCGTTGGGTTAAAAATAATCCCACTACGCTCAACGTTCCGGTGATTATGTGCAGTACGAAGGGCGAGGAGTTCGATCGATATTGGGGCATGAAGCAAGGTGCAGATGCCTATATTACTAAGCCCTATCAGCCGAAAGATATGGTCAATGCTGTGAAATATTTGCTAGAAGAAGCAGGACATTATCAGGACGATTCTATGGAGCTATAGGCTCTGTTTTTTGGGTTAATCCCGATCGCCCACCTGATTAAGCATCAAAATGCCAGCTTGTAATCCCACCCGGCTGATCCACCAATAAAATTCCGTGCTGCTTCAATTCGTTGCGAATTTGGTCTGCGGTCTTATAATCTTTTGCGGCTTTTGCGGCCGATCGTTTGACGATCGCGGCTTCAACTTCCTCAGACGGAAGGCTGGCTGTAGTTAAATCGATCGCCCCTTGACCTTGCAAGCCCAAAACCGATGACAGCACCAGTAGGGTTTTCCAGGTGGTTAGCAGCGTTCCAGATTCGGCATCTAGGGTGCCTTGATGGATCAGTTGATTCGCTTCACGGTTAATTCCTTTTGCCAGGTCAAATAGTACAGCCAACGCAGATGCCGTATTAAAGTCATCGTCCATGGCCAGTTGGAAGGCATCGATCGCAGTGGAGTCGAGTTGATCTCGCGGGCGATCGGTGCAGTTCTTACCCAAGTCCCAACTGGAATCTAGCACCCAGCCCAACCTAGCAATCCCCACAGCCCTAAATCGCATCGCATCTTGCAACGTATGCCAACCATTGGTGGCCGCTGTCATGGCTTCTTCTGTGAAGTCGATAGGTTTACGGTATTGCGCCCCTAAAACAAAAAATCGCATGGCCATAGGTTCGATGTGGCCCTTGTCCAGCAGATCACGAATGGTGGTGAAGTTGCCTAAAGACTTAGACATTTTTACGCCGCCGACGTTAACCATGCCGTTATGCATCCAATAGGTTGCGAGCTGTTGACCTGTAGCCGCTTCAGATTGGGCGATTTCGTTCTCGTGGTGGGGAAACGTCAAGTCGCCGCCGCCGCAGTGGATGTCGATCGAGTCACCGAGCCGATCGCGCACCATCGCCGAGCATTCGATATGCCATCCTGGACGACCCTTGCCCCAAGCCGATTCCCAGAAGGGTTCGTCGGATTTCGCTGCTTTCCATAGGGCAAAGTCAAAGGGATCTCTTTTCTTCGATTCTTCTCCATCTACCCGACCACTAGCCCCCGCTTCCAAGTCCTCTAGTTTGCGTCCAGAAAGCTTGCCATAATCCGATTTACTGCGGACTGAGTAATAGACATCACCTTGGGACGCATAAGCTGAACCGTTCGCCTCCAGTTCGTGAATTAAGCGCTTGATGCCATCGATCGTGTGGGTCGCCCTAGGATATTCATCGGCACGACGAATATTGAGCCGATCCATATCTTCAAAGTAGGTCGCAATATATTTTTCAGAAACCTCATCCATGGAGGAATTTTCTTCACGGGCACGTTTTAGAATTTTGTCATCAATGTCAGTGAAGTTCTGCACATAACGCACACGATATCCGCGCCATTCTAGGTAGCGCCGCACTGTGTCCCACGCGATGTACGATCGGGCATGGCCCAAATGGCAATAGTCATAGACCGTCACGCCACAGCAATAAATTTTGACCTGATGTGCTTCAAGTGGAATGAAGATGGACTTTTGGCGGGTCAGGGTGTTGTACAGCGTGAGTGGCATAGCGTGAGGCTCGGTAGAAATGACAAAGGATGTTGGGCGAGGCTTATATCCAGACTGATGTGGTTAGAGTCTCTGAACCGATATATCTAGCGGATAAGTATGTGCGATAAACTGATAGGCAGTCTACTCTAAACTCAAGATAAGAGTTTGGATTAGTCTACCGTTTTTCACGCCTCACCGAATTGTCGGAGCACTTC
>JAYVUU010000184.1:0-35411 GCA_043787635.1 Synechococcales cyanobacterium
TCCAACTCTTCTGGTCAGGACTCGCCATCACAGAACTCATTACACTCATCGAAAGAAGTGAATACGATATTTTTTGTAAAAAACAAAACCGAACTAAAAACTCCTTCTCCCTGAAAGACTATCGCCACGGTGAAGCTCAAGCCCGATCAGAGCAAGTCATCCCAGAAATCAACATAGCATGGGAAGCAATTCAAAGAATTGGAACCTGTCTAGAAGCCCACGTAAATCAAGAATTTATCATACAAAGCATTACTAATTTAAATATTCAATCAACAGATGGTTATGACTCACTCATGATTGATTCAGCAAAAGCAGCCGGAATCACTCAAATCATCACCGATGATATTGATTTCCTAACTGTCCCTGGAATACAAGTATTCACCGCCAATAAAAAAGCGCTCATGGCAGCTAGCAATCAGCAAAAACTCATCAACCGACCGATCACACCCTATCAAAAACCAAAGGCAAAATCACCCAAACTGAAACCTGAAAATCCCTAATTCATAACAACAATATCAATTCACTAAAACCGAACTCTATTTTAAAAAATTATCTAAAATTCAATCTTTAAATCCCCAAATGCGCCCAGCTTATTCCCTAATCGTCCCCCTCTACAATGAACAAGATACCCTTCCAGAACTAATTCGGCGCTTAACTAACGTAATGAATACATTAGATGCACCCACTGAACTAGTTTTGATTAATGATGGCAGCAAAGATCAATCCCTAATACTATTACGATCGTTTCATCAACAGGACAACCGAATTTGCTATATCAATTTAGGTCGTAACTTTGGTCACCAAATCGCCGTCACAGCAGGCTTAAATTTCGTCCGTGGCGACATGGCAATTATTCTGGATGCCGATTTACAAGATCCACCCGAATTGATTCCCGAATTGATTAAACAATGGCGATCGGGCTTCCAAGTTGTGTATGCTCAACGAACAAAACGCATTCAAGAATCGTGGGGGAAACAATTTCTCGCCTATTGGTTTTATCGAATCTTACAAAAATTAGCAGATGTAGAAATTCCAACAGACACAGGGGACTTTTGCTTAATAGATCGATCGGTGATTGATCTATTAAACAAAATGCCAGAGCGCACCCGATATTTGCGAGGGCTACGATCGTGGGTCGGATTCAATCAGACAGCTGTCCCATTTGACCGCGATCCCAGATATGCAGGAGACGTGAAATATACCTTTCGGAAATCCTTTAAACTGGCCATCAGTGGCATTGTGTCATTTTCTCAAGTTCCATTGCGGCTTTCTACCTATGTTGGATTATTTGCCGCTGTTGCCTCTCTATTCATGGGTCTGCTTATCCTATATTGGCGTGTCTTTGTCCCCAACTCCCCCCTAACTGGATTCACCACAATCTTAGTTGCCGTCTTCTTCCTTGGAGCCGTACAGCTCGTCTGCATTGGCATCCTTGGTGAATACATTGGCCGCATTTATGAAGAAGTTAAAGGGCGACCGCTCTATACGATTTCTGAGATTGTCGGACTTCAGAACGTAGATAAAAAGCTCTAAACGGAGAGATTGCAAAATAAAAAATTAAATTACCGCTTTCAAACAGAGTTCATCTTGACGTTTCCATTCTTTGAAAATATCAATCCGGTTGTCCTCCGGAGCAATAAATTGATACACGCGCAATCCAGCTCGACGACCATTCACCAAATTCCGATCGCGAGACACACAGGTTAATCGTAAATTCATCTTCCCTAAAATTGATTGAATAGCCGTCATAGGAGCCGTCTTGTCTGTCAAGTTAACCCCAAACAATGTCCGCACATCCCGCCGATGCGCCAACATCGTAGCCCACAGTCGTTGCATATCTGCATCTGTAGTTCGCGTCTTCCTGCTGGGATCTAACAACGTAACCAAATCCAACGCCCGCAACATTTCAACTTGAGCGGTTATTAACTTCACATCCTGTAGCGCCAACATACCATCGCCCTGCTGCAACATTGAATCCAATAACTTACGATCGCGCAACCGCACGAAAAGCGGATCATAGGTCAAATAATAATGCAATCGTAATTGAGCATACCAACCTCGCTCATCTTTGATTAAAAGATCTGGCGTTACATTAATGACATACCGAGATCTTAATTCCTGTTTGCGTTGATTATGACGTTGATTCACCATAGACACAGTGGATGAATTAGAGCCGTAGTCCATAGAACTCGCGATCGCTTCCGCCTCCGCCTGCCGATTGTCTTGACGAACTTGCGCGATCGATTGATAGATATGTTCAATTTCCTCAGCATCATGATGGCGATTTAGGTATTCAAACCCCGAAACCTCTCGCGTTCCCATCAGCAAATCATACTGAGCCTCCAGAGAATCATCACCGCCCAGAATTTTCAGCGTATTATCCGTCACAGTGGTGATTTGATGCCCCTCTCGCTCTAGCCCCCCATACATCTCTCGACGATAATGATTCAAAGACAAATTGACCCGCGCCGCCATCTTTGCCCAAGTGCGTAACGTCACCGGATCACTCCCCCGATCGACATCAAAATCCACTTCTCTTAGCAACATCATGTTGTATCGCACAGCTTTTGTCGTGGAAGTCGCCAGCTCCCGATAATAGGAACTGCCATTGCCAATCTTACCTAACCCATAGTTTGAGACCCAAACATAGCGCGGCACCTGCGATCGCACCCGCGACAACGCCTGACGGGATTCAGTATCTGACATCACACCATTAAAAATAGCAAACACCCCGACGAAGTGATTCTGAATATCAATTGAAACGCCCGTCCCTATAGTTGGAGTCGCCAATACAACGTCATACTGCTGCATCACCGCATTGATATTGTTGGCAATCCCATAGGCTGGATGGGTCTTGTCTATTACGGTTTCACTATCAACCCGCAGAATGCGTTTCTCAGGAAATCGATCGCAGAGATAGGTTTCCAAATTCTGCGAACTCCATCGCCCTCTCACCTTTTGGGAATCCAGGCATACATAAACTGGACCCGTTTCAATGACGCGCTCCATCTGCAAAATCAAAGAAGCCGGATTTTTAGTGTCATAAAATTGGGTCTGTACCGCCCGATCGCTATGCCATGTATTCACCAAGACCCAAGGCTTGACAGGTTCATCTAACAAACTCAACAAGTAATCAATACTAACATTTGATAAATCCGCATCTTGAGCGACCACTACGCCGCCAGAATTCAATACAGTTTGGATTAATTCTTTAAACGTCGCCAAAATTTTAATGCGAGAATTTGCACAGGTTGGACTGCTCAGAGCGTGCCACAGGACCTGCTCCACTTCATCCAAAACAACAATCGAATTCGCCCAATCCTCCGGTCTAAAATGCGCTTTAGAGGTCTCATACAGCGAATCAACACACAACCCATAGCCCGATCGTCCCAGACTCGCATCGTCTTCGATTTGACTCACCCAAGGTAATCCGAGTCCTTGACAAATCGATCGCCCCAATTGAATCCGATGGGTAATCACCAGCACTTTACGATCGACTTGGGAGGGCGCAGCCAAAAACGATCGTAAGGCTGTGGTTTTCCCCGTCCCCTTGGGGCTTTTAATGCAGACTAATCCCGAACTTGGGTAGTCCATACCGGTCAGAAACGGGACATTAACCACCTGAGAGGCGCTGTGGGTTAAGTTCCAAGCCTGACTCTGCTGCCAATATTCAAAGCGAGTCGAGTTCTGGACAACCGATTCAAATTCCATGGCACTGTGGGCCGTAATAAAGTCATCCACGCCCTTCTCTGGACCTGGTAATTGGATAACTTTTATAATCGATTGTCCAACACGAGGATTGCTACTGTCTCCATATTCAACTGGACGAGACAACAAATAGCCCAACCCTCCGATCGAATTATTCACCTGTTGAGCCACATGGGGGCGCGATTCATAATCAAAACAAATCAAAAACTCGCGGGGAATTTCAGTAAAAATTGCCAACTCTGGAATCAATAGATTGGTTTCCCTGCGGTGTCCACCAAATATTCCCGGCAATGCGATCGCCGCGTAACCCGCTGTCAGTAAACATCCTGCCTTCTTTTCTCCCTCCGTCAAAACCACCGGAATCCCATGACGCTGCACCCAGCTCCAAAATCCTATTCGAGTATCGGCGCGTTCAATCGAAATCTGGTACCGATCGGCCACGCGCCGCCAAATTGAAGCCGGGACATCCAGCAAAACTAAACGGCTGGAACCCTTACCCAGACTAGGACTCAAATACTTTGCACACTTTCCAGTTAGAGAACTAATGACAGGAGTTGCCGCATCTGGCTTAAACCGACCCCATAGCATTTGCTGCCAATTGGCTAAGGGGTCAATCCCACTTACCCACCAGCCTCGCAGGGTTCGATTGTTCATCCGATTATCGAATGATGTCACCGTCCAATTCAATCGCTCTGCAATGGGATACCGCATCTCACGGCAATGTTCATCCACTTCAGAGTCAATTAGGGTTTGTACATTTAGATGAACGATCTGTGGGTCAACCCCACTGTCTAACCATTCCTGTTCATGATCTTTTGCCACCCGTTTGCTTAAAATCAATCGACTTAATACCGATCGTCTAACTGGAGATTTAGGCAACGATTTAATTGATAACAAATTCAAATGTGAATTTGATTTCAACTCTGGCGCAGAGCTGAAACTTCTGATACAATTCTTGAACATAAGGACAAATGTTCCAACCGTAAATTGGAATGAAAAGGTTGAACAATTACCCCTTGAGCTAACTGTGGTAGGAAAGCTTGAGGGGTTTTGCTTTGGAAAAAATTTGATTAGAACTTTCAACAAAGCGGAATGAGAACGGCAGAACACATCCTGACATCACCCATTCCAAGACCGAAATTCCCAGGGTGACGGGTTTCGATTTGTTGGTTCGCCGTAGAAGACTTCAACGTCCACAATCTAACACTCCCCATTGAGGATCTCAAGAGGGGCAAACATTAGATCCGCTGGCGTTACGGTACCAGAATCCGCCAGCGTTACAGATCTAAAGAGACGGCGGTGTTACAGATGACAGAAATAAGAGGGGCGATAACCCTATTTTATTTAGACGTAAATATTATGACAAATAAGAGCGATCGGGCTGTGGGCTGGGCGATCCTGAACCTTTAGATCTGGGGATCGGTGCCGGATCAAATCTGTACGCTAGCGTTACAGGTAGACGCTGTTTCCTGGATCCAAACTGACCTAATTACTATACGGCGGAGGTACAGACCGATCGGGTAAAATTAGACGCGGGCGTTATGGATACTCCGTCATGTCTGCGTCTGAATACGGAGTATGCTGTCTAGGCTAAATAGTCGTTGCGCTGGGTGTCCTGTGGTCTGCTCTATCCCCAGTTAAGTCATCGTCGTCCCGAGAGCATTATTCCCGTGTCGCAATCTGTTCCTTCATCTAAGACCGTTACTCATGGCTCATCTGGACGCTTTTGCCGTTGATGGACATCTGCTACGATTAGCGTCCCGTGCGGGCATTCCTCTGCGGAATCCGGACCTGCGGGCACCCTTTGTCCGGGAGTGCAACGAGGGAACTTTTTTGGAGATGCGAGTGGAGTCGAGCGGGGACGGCGAGTGGGGGCTAGTCCGCCGCATTGCTATTGAAAACCTCTCGCCAGAAGCCCTTGATACCTTGCCCATTGCGCTTGAGCAAATGGACTGGTCGGTTTGTATGGGTAAAGGGCTAACTCAGGGATTAATAGGGGTCCAGGAACGATCGCAAATGCGGTGGCTGAACTCACTGATGACGTTTCTCAATCCTCGCCAGCTCGCCATTCTTTTGTATTGTTATCAGCAACCCACCTCGGCTTCAATCCGGGTGCGGTTGACTTCGGATGATTTGTTAATGGCGTTGGGCTATACGCGGACCAAAGACGGTGGGTTTGCCTCAAAGGTCCGATCGCAGGTGCATCGAGATCTGGTGGCATTGCATCGCGTGGAGCTAGTGTATCCACGGGCGATTGTGTTGGGGAAGGCAGCGGGGGAAAGTACGAGTCGAAAGGTGGAGGTGCGATCGTTGTTGAAGATTGTAGATTTTGTTCCAGAACGATCGGCGGCGGGGTTTGATTTATTTCGAGCCGCAGATACGAGCTTTGAGATGGCGGAGCGCTACACCGTAGAGCTGACTTGTGTCAGTGGGCTGCGTGATGGGTCAACGGTTGGGCGGGTGTTGTTTCCCCGGACCATGGATTTGTCGCAGCGGCTAGGCGGAAATGCTAAAAATGATCATCGGATGCGCCTGTTGGTTTACTTGGCCAGTCGGATGGCTTGGGGGTTGTTATCAGATGGGCCATACATGACCTTATCAAAGCAAGGCTTGTTTAATAGTTTGGATTTACTGGGGAGTAATAGTTCCCGCAATAATCAAATTTTTTGGCGGACGGTCGAGGGCTTAAAACAAGAAAAATTCATCATGAGTGCCCAGGAGTTGCCAGGTAAGAACAGGATGAATAGTGTACAGGTTCAAATTAATCCTGAGCTATGGGGCGTGGTGTAAGTTGAATCATCCCAAGCTACCGGACCGCTTTAGTTCAAAATCGCTTGACGAACCACATCAGGATCGCGAAACCCAACAGCGACGGCAACTCCGTCTTTCACAAAGAGGGGTCGCTTCAATAACATGGTGTCTTGAGTAAACGCCGTTACCCATTGCTCATCATTCCATTGATCTTTTTCCTCACTTAACGATCGGTACGATTGACCAGAAGTATTGCGCATCGGGGTATTGCCAAGGGATCCAACCCAACTGGCGATCGTTTCTTTGGGGATTTGGATTTCGCGGGAATTGATAAACTCGTGATCGATATTATTGCCCGTTAGCCAAGTGAGCGCTTTTTTGCAGGTACCACAATTGGGGATTCCGTAGACTTGAAGACTCATAAAAAATTCATCACGCTGGTTAATTCGGACCGCTGGTTGTTGATTACCTTAGCATTTTGAGACGACCCACCTGCGGGAAGTTGGGTATCCTAGAAGGACGAATTTCAGCTAGAAGTACGAATTTTTAAGGGTTGTCATTAGGTATTCATTAGGTATTCAGCTTATGTCGGAAATTTCTGGGCCGATCCAGCGTGCGCTGCTTTCCCTTGCCCAGGGTGAGGACGATACTGCTTTTCAGTATTTAACTCAAGTGGTGGCGGATTTGGAGCAGGCGGGACTGCTGGAGACGAGTGATGGCTGGAAGGCTCAAATGGGATTGGTGATGGTGCATCAACGATCGGGAACTCTAACGATCGCCCGCGAGATGCTTGATTCCTTGGTTTTGGCTCGGAATTCTAAGGTGAGAGACTGGGCTAACGCTCAACTGACTGCAATCGGGGGGATGGATCCAACGGGTTCTAGAGATATGGAGAAAGCAGCGAGCCAAGAGACGGGATTTGTGGCGCTTGATGAAAATGCGCCGCGCCCAGAACGTCGTCGTTTGAAATCTGAGGGCACGATCGGAGTTTCGACTGAACCTAAGCCTCAATCTGAGGAGGTTCAAGAAAATTTAGATGACTTCGCCATCACGGCCCAGAAAACCAGCCTCAATGACACGATCGCGGCCTTTGACCTGGTACAGCCCTACGATCGATCGACTCGCTGGAGTCCGTTAAAGAACAGGAAGAGCTTTAATTTACCCCTCATTCAAGTCTTGACGATCGCGGGATTGGTGGGCGTTCCGGCGGCATTAATTGGGAGCTTGCAGTGGAGTGGGCAGGTGTTGGGATCGATGCGAAATAAGCTGCCGTTTGTGGGATGGCAGCAGCCGATGGCAATAGAGATTCCTTGGTTGGGGTTGGTGGGGTTGGCGATCGGGGCGATCGCCTTGAGTCCCTGGATTATTCGCTGGCAACTGAACCGATCGGGAGCCGTGAAACTTCTTTCAAGACATCAACTTTCCCAGTACAGCCCAGACGCGTATCGAGTGCTTAAGCTTGGCTGCGAAGGTTCAAAAATGGCGTGGCCTCGGTTAGAAATCATTGAGACCGATTTGCCGTTGGTCTTGAGCTATGGCGTTTTGCCAAGGCATCAAACGATCGCGGTGAGTCGGGCATTGCTGGATCGCTTTCAAGATGCTGAGATTGCGATTTTGTATGCGATCGAGCTGAGTAATTTAGCCAATTGGACGACTGCGATTTTGGCTTCGACGACGACCTTGGCGCTGTTGCCCCATAGCATTTATGCAGAATGTTCTAAGTTGGGCGATCGGTTTCTAATGTTGGCGCTGCAACCCCAACCCCTGTTTCTATTGCCTTGGGTTTGGAAAATTGCAGGACTCTTTTTTGCAGCGATCGCGGCAATTAGCTATGGCGTTTTTGCATTTTTGCGATGGATGGGGTTTGGGTTGTCCCGACTGCGATCGGATGAGACCGATCGGGCGGTGTGTAATTTGACGGGCAATCCCAATGGTCTGGCGAGTACGGTGTTGCAATTGCGATTGTTGATGGCCATTGCGATCGTGCAGCCGTCTTCGGCAACATTTGGGTTAGACGCATTGGAAAACTTGTTGCCTGTGAGCTTGCGAGACTGTGGAACGATTCCCCTGCGGTCCGTCGAATCTTGGTGGGCGATCAATCAATCCCAATGGCCAACAGAACACCGATTGCTCAAACTGGGAACGATCGCTTCCCATTGGAAAGTAACCCCGCTTTTTTCTGGGACGGTAGCGCCTATGGGATGGCCAAGTCAGACGGTGCGGACCTGGGCGAGTCCGTGGGCTTGGGCGATCGCGGGCTATGGGTTAGCTGGGTTGGGTTGGGGATTGGGGTGGATGATGCATTGGGCAGGGCGCAGTCAGTTTGCCTGGTTGGGCAGTGACTATAATTTGTTTTTGGGGCTGCCGTTGCTGGGGTTTGGGATGGGGACTTGGATGCGATTTAATGCGTTTTTCCCAGAACTCTCGACTGCGATGAGTCGTTGCGATCGGTCTAGTTTGAATGCGGCGGGTTCCGATCGGTTGAACCGTGAGAATGGGGCATTGATTAATGGATTAACTCAAGCGGGTGCAGTACCGTTAACCCCTCAGTTAGTGATGCTTCAAGGCAAACTAAAGGGGCGATCGGGGGTAGCCAATTGGTTGGGACAGGATTTGTGGTTGGAGCTAGCATCGGGCGATCGAATTAAGCTGCATAGTGGGGCGAGCTTGGGTCCGATCGGGCTATGGTTGCAGGAGGCGTTTGGGCATCGGACATTGGCGCGGTATGTGGGGCAAGAGGTGATGGTGTCAGGCTGGTTACGGCGTGGGGCAACGATATGGATGGATGTGGAGGCGGCGCGGACTAGTCAGGGGGTGCTGTTGGGCGGACATCAGGTTTGGTCGCTTTTGATTGGGGGAGTGTTTGTGGGAGTGGGTCTTTTTGTGTTGCTGTGATCAGGGCTGTTTTTTGCAATTTGCGTCAAAATATAGATTGAATTTTCAGATCAATTTACTATCAGTTTTATGGATTTTACTGCGGCGCTGCCTGTTTTTCTGATTACGCTCCGTGAGGGAGTAGAGGCGGCTTTGGTGGTGGGTATTGTTTTGGCTTGTCTGGGAAAAGCGAACGCGAGCCATTTGAATGGGGCGGTGTATCAAGGCGTGTTTGCGGGTCTTGGGGTGAGTTTGCTTTTGGGAATTGGGGTTAATTTTGGGCTGCAACAGTTGGGCTTGTCGAGTTGGCAGTATGGTCCGGCGGTGAAACAGGCATTACAGGGGGGGATTGCGATCGTGGCGATCGGTCTGTTGAGTTGGATGTTGATTTGGATGACCCAGCAGGCGAAGGGGCTTAAGGCTGGAGTAGAGGAGTCGGTGGCGGCGGCATTGGTGGAAAATACGGCGTGGGGGGTGTTTGGGTTGGTGTTTGTGGCGGTGTTACGGGAGGGAGTGGAGACGGTTTTATTTTTGGGGACGCAATTGAATCAGGGTTGGGTTCCGGCGATCGGAGCGATCGGGGGGCTGGCAGGGGCGACGGCGATCGGGCTGTTGATTTTTAAGGGCGGACGACGAATTAATTTGGGATTGTTTTTTCAGATTATGGGGACAGTGTTGCTGTTGATTGTGGCGGGATTGGTGGTGACGGCATTTAGAAAGGCTGAGATTAGTTTTGGGTTATTGAATCAAATTGATCCACAATGGCATCGGTTTTGTTGGGGCGAGGGTGGGTCGTGTTTGTTGGGTCCAATGGTGTGGGATTTGAGCGATCGGCTACCGGATAGTCAATTTCCGGGTTTAATTCTGAAGGCATTGTTTGGCTATACGCAGAATTTATATCTATTGCAGGCGATCGGGTATGGAGGATTTCTATCGATCGTTGGAACTCGCTATTGGAAGAGTTTGAACTAGTGTTGATGGGTGTTGTGAGTTCTAACATTGGTAATGTTCTGGCACAGGTGGCACGGTAGGATAAATTGTTGAAATTTTTGATCCCCACCTAGGTATCCCATGAGCACACCTGCATTTTGCGATGGTATTCAGTATTTCGGTGAGACCCCTCAGGGCTTTGAACAGTACGGCAAAACAGCGGCGATCGGTCCTGATGTCAACGCTGTAGACCCAACTGACCCGTCAGCCGCGTATCAATCGATGCTCTACAGTGATGCGCTGCGCTATCTGATGCTGCAAATGACGGCAAGTAAAGCATCAGGTCATCCCGGCGGGTTTGCTAGCCAAGCAGAAGCGTATGCGGCGTTGGTGCTATTGGGGCATAAGAACTTTGTGACAGAAGTAGGGCACCATGCGCCTGGTTTCTACTGTGCGATGTTCTTGGATCAATCCTTGGAAGATATGGGGATTAAGACGGTTACTGATTTGCGCGATCGGTTCCGGGAACGTCATGGATTGTTGGGGCACTTGTCGGGGCAAATTCCAGGATTGCTCGCTCCAGCGGGTCCGTTGGGTCAGGGTCAGCATTTTGCCATGGCAGGTGCATTGTTGAATCCGGGGGTGTTGTTCCCTTGTACGATCGGCGATGGCGGTTTGGGTGAGCCATACATTATGAGTTCGATCGGGCATTTCAATACTGCATATCCCAAAGTAACCAATTTCTTACCCGTCCTAGTTTGGAATGGTTTCTCACAAGAACATCATAGTATGGTGTCGCTGAAATCGAATGAAGATATGACCGCGTATTGGACTGGAAATGGATTTAAAGAAGTGATTTTGGTGAATGCCAAAGACTTTGATGATCAAAATCAACCGGGTGAATATGTCGATAGTACAATGTTCTCCTTCGAGAAACGTTTAGAATTCAATCAAGCGGTACTCGCAGCAGCAGACAAAGCAGCAAAATCTGCATTGGGCGGCACATTGACCGTAATGATTATCAAACAACTTAAAGGCGCAGGCGTTCATGCTCGCGGTGCTAAGTCCCATAATTTATATCCACACCATACATTGGAGAATGCGGATATTATTGCTGGAATGAAGTCCTGTGCATTGTCGCCAGAAGCTTGGGAATTGGTCCGATCGAACTGTGTGCGTGCAGGCGGCGGAAGTTCAAGCAAAGTCGCGGTGACAGAATTCACCCGACCATTACCAGATTTGGGACCATTACCATTAGTCGAGTTTGAAGTCGGCGGTGAGAATAAGGTTTCTACCACTGCAATGGGTGCGATCGTTGGGTATGTCGGTAAAACAGATTCTAATTTTGTTGTCACCAATGCAGATGGAAATGAAGCATCGGGGATTGCAAATATTAATCAAGTTCTCAAAATCAATCACCCCACTGAAGATCCTCTTTACAATCAATCTCCCGGTGGTCAGGTGTATGAGCCATTGAGTGAAGATGCTTGTGCGGGCTTGGCGGTCGGGATGGCATTGTTTGGGGCACGATCGTTGTGGTGTTCCTATGAATCCTTTGCAATCAATGGTGTACCCATTTGGCAAACCGTCACGCAAGCCATGGCAGAACTCCGCCGTCCAACCCCTTCGACGGTTTGTTTATTTACCGCTGGTGCATTAGAACAAGGTCGTAATGGCTGGACCCATCAACGCCCTGAGATTGAAGCGTATTTTGCTTCGATGTTGCGCAATGGAAATGTCTTTGCACTATTCCCAACCGATGCAAACAGTACTCAAGTTTGCTATGAATGGGCACTTTCAACTAAAAACAAAGGCATAACAATCACTGTCAGCAAATCGCCATTACCAATTCATACAACCTTTGCTCAAACTCGCGAAGGGCTTGAAAAAGGCGGTGTGGTATTGCATGAAAGCAAAGGGGCTAAAACCATTGTATTAGCGACGATCGGCGATTTAGTTCTCGGTCCAGTGTTGGCGGCGGCTAAGCAATTGGAAGCGCAAGGATTAGGTGTACGAGTGGTGGCGGTGATGAATCCGCGTCGTTTGTATCGCAGTTCTGATGTGCTTTGGGACACTTGTTCGGAAGCAGATTCTAGGTTCCTATCAGATGCCGAATTTGATGCATTGTTTGGTGGTGATGCGTTGGTGGGTGTGACGGGCGGTACAGCAAATATGTTGGAACCTGTTCTTCTGCGCAGTAAAGCAAACCGTGATGTCTTTGCCTGGAAACGCGGGGAAACGACGGCTTCGGCAGGTGAACTGATGGGCTTCAATGGGATTACCAGTGAGGCTATTGTAAAACGGGCGATCGAGTTAGCGGACTAGGATTGATTGGGCGATCGTCTCTTCTTTGGGAGGGGCGATCGACTATGAGCATTTTTTGATCATCGGTTTTCACAATATAGTTATTTCGGGTGTTTAGAATGCAGATATGTCTCTGAATTACATTTATGATTTCTTAGAGGATTCGCCTAACTACCAAGAAAACTTTTACTCAGCACCAAATGGAACTCAATGTTTCAAGATAAAGAATCAATTTTTATGGGCAGAGTTGCAAGCGATCGAATTGGGTGAGTGGCGCAAAGTTTATCAAGATGGCTATAGTGGGGGAGAACGCATATCTATTCACTTTTTTGAAAGTCCATCGGGTCAAGTGTTTGATGTAAAAGTTAAGTCTGGATGGAGTAACTAATTTTTATGAGCCTAACTTTTGTTCCAGAAATTCTTGAAATAACGGATCGTGCTGAATTAGAGCGATCGGTGGCGGTGATGACTTTGGGGCTTTGTGCGGCGATCGTAGGTGGAAGTATTAGTTTGACTGAAGCAGAAGTTCGTTTGTTTAATCCTAAGGTTTTAGTTAGATTGGAAGCTCTGGGATTGCCGGAGTCACTCATTGAGATTGTGCATTTGGGGACAGAATTGGCGGATGTCGAGCGATTAATTCCCGATCGTTTTGGAGACAGTATTGCTGAAATCCAGTCGAGGGCTTTGGCTTTTTTGCGGTAGACGATCGAGCTTGTGGGCTAGGGTCGATTGCGATTGTCTCTTCTTTGGGAGGTTCGGTCGATTCATATCAGTTTTTACATCTTTTCTTTGGTCGCCTAAATCGATATTGTCCTCTTTCTGATTCGGACTCTTGTATGGACTGATAGCACCACTGGGGTTTAGTAGTTTCATATTGTTTCCCATCTGATGGGTGCCAAATAATCCCGTCATAGCCATCTTCTTTTTTGTATAAAGTGACTTTAACTGGATATCCAGGGGGACATCTAGCTTCTCCAGAATTACTATCTGGAGGACAACCACCCGTATATTTTGCTTTTCTTCGTTCTTCAGTTATCCAAGCTGTTTGTTGTCGTTTTCGCTCGCTTGCTTCTTGATTTTCTTTCTCTGTCGCTTTTTGTCTTATTTTCTCTTGTTCGTTTCTTATGGCTTCCTCTTTTAATCTTGTTTGATAAATCTCATGCTCTTTCCTCCGTTGCTCAGCCTGTTCCCGCTTTCTCCTATCTTCATCCCTCTGATGTTGTTTCTTAATCTCCCTGTTTTCTTCAGCAACCATTTCATCAGCTATATTATAGGCGTGATTAATATCATCAAAAATTGATTGAAGTATGTAGATTTGCTCAAATATTTGTGGATTATCCTCAAATATCTTTTTTGCTTCTAGGAACTGTTCTAATCGTTTGTTAAGAGTAGTACCTGATAAGGTGGGTATTTCATTGAGATTATATGTAGATATAATTTTTAAGACAGATGTGACTTGATCACTTGCTGTGAGATTTCTACTGTCCATATACTCAGGAAGCGTCAAGCAAAATAAACCTGCGGCGATGGGCGACAGTATAACTACCAATAGTAGTAGAGGAATTTGCCACCAAAGCACGTATCCGCAAGCACATAATGCTGCAACAACTAAAATAAACTCAAACCAAGCTTTTACACCACCTTCTACTGAAAATATACCTACTGTAAATAGTTCTACTAAAAGTTCAAGGAGCAAGTACTTTGACTTTATTGGCTGCATTTTAGGAAACTTTGATTCCATCCTCTACTACACTCAGATTTTCTAATTATTGTGGTTCTAGACGATAAGTTCTAGTTTTCCCTGGTTCATTATTTAGATTGACTATATGTTTAGCCGTTTTAAACCCTTTTTTACTTAGGGTGATTTCAATATCTTCTCTAGATGGGATTTCTATCCGAGTAAACCCATCTGTATTTGTCATACGAGTCTCCGGTGATCCTTTAGAGACAAACCTAACTTCAACATTTTCTA
Source organism: Synechococcales cyanobacterium (assembly GCA_043787635.1). GTDB lineage: Bacteria > Cyanobacteriota > Cyanobacteriia > Leptolyngbyales > Leptolyngbyaceae > JAAFJU01. The sequence continues at coordinate 14,540 of JAYVUU010000184.1, forward strand.
AAGCTTTTGCTGTCTCCTTAGCCTCTATCATTATTTCGATTTTCGCTAAGTTGGCAGCCTCCTTTTGAGAAGATTCTTTCCCACTGGTTTGTTTCTCACTCAACTTTGGTATTTCAATGATGCCCGCAGTTACAAGAGCTGTTGCAATAAGTCCAAAACAAATTTGGATGAAAATAGGCCAATCCTTGATATTTTGCACCGACTTATACCTTTAGAATATTTATTAATGATTTGGCATTACCATAGCTCTGAAGAGGAATTCTACCGAGCCTATCACCTTACATAGACACACAATTATACAGATGGTTTCCGTATATTTTCCTTCAAATATTTGCTTGGGATGACTTGAACTAGATCGTATCTTCTATGTTTACGCACCATGAAGAATCCAAACCGATCGCGCCTCGTCATGACTCAAAGCCCCTTCGATAGTCTCGCCAAACAATATCTTGAAGACTTTCTGACTCCGATCGGAACAGTCGATTGATCATGCTAGTATGTACAAGTGTACATAAGTGTAATGTATGAGTTATCAGTGGGATCCAGACAAAGCTTTCTCTAATCTACAAAAACATGGAGTTGACTTTGCAGATGCGATCGAGGTTCTGTCCGATGATTTAGCTGTAACGATCGAAGATACAAGATTTGAGGAAGAACGATTTATAACCATCGGAATCGACGGATTCAGTCGTATTTTAGTGGTGGTTTATACTTGGCGTGATGATTCAATTCGATTGATTTCTGCACGTAAAGCCGATCGTTCAGAACGTCAACAATATTTGGAGGGCTAAAGATGGAAGAAACCTACGATTTCACTCAAGGTAAACGCGGGGCAATTGCTCCAGTTCCTTCAGGTAAGACGCGGATTACGATTAGATTAGATGATGACATCTTGGCTTGGTTTCGAGAGCAAGTGCATTTGTCCGGCGGTGGGAATTATCAGACATTGATCAATGATGCCCTTCGTAAAAATATAGAACAACAGCGTGAGCCATTAGAAGCAACCTTACGGCGTGTTTTGCGAGAAGAATTGAATCGCTAATCATTGGAAAACGTCTTTATGAGCACACGATTGATCGACTGGGTGGTCGGTGGAATCGTTTTTCTTGGTTTGGTCTGCTTGATGTTACTGATGGCGGTCAATTACTAGAGATTCCATTACAACCAAGTCTTGCATCCATGATTGGCACCTTAGAAGCTCTTTTAATTGAGGCACTTGAGCCACCACAAAATAGAAAGCGTGGAGATGACTTTTCGTCGGTGGAATACATCCAAGATATTGATCCAGAACTTCGTGAGCGTGACATTCAGAACACGCTTCGCTCTATTGAACAAAAGATGCGTGGCGGTTCATAGTTAATGGGCTGTCCACGCATCCAAATCTCTTCAATCATGCTAGTTGTACAAGTGTACATAACCATTTAACGAGTATCACTACACCACCACTTGTAGCAAGTTCCCGGTTTGAGTGGCAACCACCAGTTGATTCTCAAAGGTTGTAAGTGTGGTTGGTGAGCCGTAACCCATCTCAGAAGTATCAATCAAAGGCGATAATGTATCATCTGGCTTTAGAGCTACAAGCCAGCCTGTAGTAGTGGTGATGATCCATTCCTCTGCAAGGCGAGTGATATCAAGAGGGAAGCCAAGGGAGGTCTGATCCAAAGTGACGATCGCACGCGCTTTTCCAGCAAAAGAAATCTTTACTACCTGTCCTTTTTCCTGAGTGGCGATAACGTAATCTTCCCCAATTCCAACACCAAAAGACGTGTTAGCTAAAGTGGCTAATACCGTAGTTCTGCCAGAGCTTGTCACCTTAGCAATCAAACCAGCAGACCCGACCACATCAGTAGAAATAGCAACCATGTAATAGGGATAGTATCCCTCATAAGCAGCTACTGCGAGTGGTGCGCCAAATTCTCCAGCAAGGATAGATAAATCTGCCAACGGTAATAACTTGCCCTGTTGCGTTACCTGCATCAGAAAGTGGGACTCCTGCGCCGAGAGCGCCACGATGATTCTATCCCTCAAGCCCACAATCCCAGTAGGAATGCCATATCGGGCTACATTCACCCACGTTGTCAAAGTTCCATCCGGCGCAACACGTATCAGATCCCCCTCAACTGTAGCCACAACAATCTCATCCTGAAAGGTCGTAACTCCTTGAAACGATAATAGTTTTAGACCAGATGCAAGAATGCTCACTGTGGGTTTCATACGGAAAATACCAAAACATACTCTATCTATATTCACCTCTACTAAATTAGAGTAGTTCGATCGGACAACACAAGTTGTTTTCTCTGGAAAATAGTGAATCCTTATGAACGATCGATTCTCTCCCAGAGGCCCGATCGTACCGCAACCGCCGACCGAGCGGATTATTGTATTCCACGTAAGCCCTGATTCATTGAAAGCTCGACCGACGACTTTAGTTCTTTGTTGAATAGGCATTAAAGCTCGATCGTGAAAACTACGGTTTTTTGAGGAGTGTCGATCGTAAACGATCGACCTTCGATTATCGATTCGGGTTAGGCGATCGAACAGCATGTTACAAGAAGGTCTGGATTCGGATATTAAATTTGTCGCACCGTAATATTGTTTCTAAAAATAGCCGTAACATAGAAATTGTTCGTTTTTCTATTGTCCTATGCCCGAAGGTCCAGAAATTCGTCTTGCTGCGGATAAGATTGCCAAGGCGATCGTCAATCAACCGATTACAGAAATATTCTTTGCGTTTGAATCCTTGCAATCCTATGCTCCAGAATTAGCCCGATCGCGGGTGATTTCTGTTTGTCCTCGTGGTAAAGCATTGCTGACTCGCTTTGATAATGGTTGGACAATCTATAGTCATAATCAACTGTATGGCGTTTGGTATATTCGCAAATCAAAAACCTATCCCGAAACTAACCGTCAACTTCGTTTAGCAATTCATACCGCTAAAAAATCTGCATTGCTCTACAGTGCTTCTGATATTCTCGTTTTGAATGATGATGATTTAGCAATTCACCCATTTCTACAAAAGCTTGGCCCTGATGTCTTAGATGAAATGATTACTGTTGAAGACATTGAAGTTAGGCTTTTAGATAAACGCTTCTTTCGGCGGGGGTTTCCAACGCTATTGCTCGATCAACAATTTGTCTGTGGACTGGGTAACTATTTACGCAGTGAAGTTCTCTTTCTTGCCGGGATTCACCCGACTGCAAGACCGATCGATTGTACCTCTGAACAGATTGGCAAATTAGCCCAAGCCATTCTCAATGTGCCTCGTCAATCCTATACCACCAAAGGTATTACAAATAATTTAGAGATTGCTATGAGGTTGAAAGCTCAAGGCAAACCGCGATCGTTTTATCGCCATTGGGTGTTCTCGCGCCCTGGTCAACCTTGCTATGTTTGCGGTGATGCCATAGTCAAAGATACTGCGGGTGGAAGACGAGTTTACTATTGCCCATCTTGTCAAATTAAGTAGGGGTAACATAACTCGACCTATTCCTGCTTGCATTAAAACCCGATCCCCCTAGCCCCCTTAAAAAGGGGGAACAAGAGTAAACCTTATTTCATAGTCCCCCTTTTTAAGGGGGATTTAGGGGGATCGGGTCCAGTTGATGATGAGTTTTAGACTTTGTGGCACAGCACCCAGAATTGGAAGCAGGGGGCTTCTGGACTATTCATTATGAGGGATGACGTTTTATCCGATCGGTTCTGATGTGGTTGCTACAATTTGTTCACCTGTCAAACTAAACGGGCGAACTGCTGTGATTTTGACGGGAATGGTTTTGCCCTTCAATGCTTCGATCGTACCCTTGAGAAATGTTAATCGATTTGCGCGGGTGCGGCCTACCACTTGGGTTTTGTCTTTATAGTTTTGATCCTCGACAAGAACCTCTTCAACTCGTCCCGCATATCGATCGCTTCTGGTTTGAGCAGATTGAGAAACTAAATGATTTATTCGTTGAAGCCTGTCGATTTTGACCGCTTCACTAATTTGATTCTCCCAAAGGGCCGCAGGTGTTCCGGGTCTTGGAGAATAGGCGGCAGTGTTCACCATATCAAACCCAATATCTCGCATCAAATTCAGCGTACTCTCAAATTGTTCTTCGGTCTCACCCGGGAAGCCCACGATCGCATCCCCACTAATAGAAGCATCCGGCATATAAGTCCGAACCGTATCAATAATTCTGCGATATTTCTCGTGAGTGTAGCCCCGTGACATTGCTTTTAAAATATCATTGTCACCAGATTGAAATGGGATATGGAAATGCTCACAAACTTTCGGCAATTCAGCACAAGCTTTAATCAAACGCTCAGTGAAATAACGGGGATGACTGGTGGCAAATCGAATCCGATCGATTCCTTCAATGTCATGGACGTGATAGAGCAAATCAGTTAGCGTATGAAGGTGCCGACCATCAGATTTGCTGCCCACCAAATCACGGCCATAGGCATCAATATTTTGACCTAAAAGCGTGATTTCCTTATACCCTTGTCGCGCTAAATCTTCCATTTCTGCTTTGATCGCATCAGGCGTTCTAGATTGCTCAATGCCGCGCACACCGGGAACCACACAATAAGTACAGCGTTCATTGCACCCATAAATCACATTCACCCAAGCCGTCACCGCGCTATCACGACGAGGCTTAGTGATGTCTTCCATGATATGAATCGGATCAGTTGCAACGACTTGAGATCCATTAAAAACCTGTGTCAGCAAATCTTCTAATTGGTTCGCATATTGCGGTCCCATGACCAGATCGAGTTCAGGCACCCGACGGAGAAGCGCTTCCCCTTCTTGTTGCGCGACGCACCCAGCCACAATCAGCGTCAGATCTGGATTGGTCTTTTTACGAATGGCTTGTTTTCCGAGGTAGGAATAGACCTTTTGCTCGGCTTGGTCGCGAATGGTGCAGGTATTGTAGAGAATCAGGTCTGCAACTTCAGCATTATCCTCGTATTCAAAGCCCATAGTTTCCAGAATCCCGGCCATACGCTCAGAATCCGCCTTGTTCATTTGGCAGCCGAAGGTGGTGATGTGATAACGACGTGCCATAGTCAATGCTTTTGAAATTAGGGATAGCTTCACAGTTTACCTCATCAGCGCAATGGAGATAGTTTCTTGACATAAACCCGATCGCACCTCTGGGTCTCCACGCCCGTTGCCGCTTCATAGCCCGATCGTTCATATAAAATCACCGCCTCTCGCAATATCGAAGCAGTCTCAATCCAAATTTCTGCAATTCCCTTTTGAATAATCACCGCTTCCAAAGCATTCAACAAAAAACGTCCCAACCCTTTCCTTCTTGCGATCGGAAGCAAATACATTTTACGAATTTCCACAGCATTGTCCGCCCGATCGATTGAATAATAAGCCGCAGTCCCCACCACCACACCCTTCAACTCAACCACCCAAAATTCCCCATCCCCATCCCCATAACACTCCTCAACCGCCAACACGTCCCGATCGGCCCCTTGTGGTTCCCAACCCAAGCCATATTCCGCCAACACTGTTTCAATCACCGTCACCGCCGCATCCCGATCGGCCGATCGCCACGATCGGACCACAAAATCGTTGTATTTAAACACTCTGGATTCTGACATATGAATTCCTATCAAAAATCCCGCCTCTAACTAGAGAAACGGGATGAATCAGATTACTAATTTAGCTCAATCTAGCTCAACTCTTCCTTTTGTTTGGGCAACCCATAATACACAGGCGATCCCTCATCAGGAGCCGTGTAACAGGTACTAGATGACGTAAAGAATGCTGAAATAACATTCACGTCAGACTTACGATAGTAATCACCCAAAAGTGGCTTAATCGCTTCCGTTGCCATTTTCAAACGGTAGTGAGGCATATTGGAAAACACATGGTGAGCCACATGGGTCCCAATATCATGGTGAATCCAATTGATGAATCCATAGTCTCGATCCAACGTAGACAATGCACCCTTCAAAAAGTACCAATCATCGCCGCGATACCAAGGAATATCCTGTTCGGTATGGTGTAAATAGGTGACCAAATCCAACCACACTACAAACCCCAAGTAGGGCATGAAATAGAACTTGAAGAAGAACTCAAACCCATAGGAATAAGTCAGCCAACCCAAGAACGACACAAACCCAACCAACCAAGCGGTGCTAGTCAAACAATCGCGATATTCAGAGGGCTTGAACAATCCGGTGTTTGGAATGAAATGAGAGCCGCGCTTCCCTTGGAATAGATAAACTGGATAGGCAATCAATGGCGCATAAAATCGAACCAAACGCTCCGGGAATCCCATTTTTTCGTAGGTTGATTCCGCGATCGGATGCCAGCTTTCGTCATTATCGACATGACCCGTATTCGAGTGATGGGTCCGATGACTGATGCGCCAGCCGTGGAAGGGCACCAAAATCACGGTGTGAGTAATGTGACCCACCAAGTTATTCAGCCACTTGTACTTAGAAAAAGAACCATGACCGCAGTCGTGGCCCACCACAAACAGCGCCCAGAACATGGTGCCCTGTGCAAACCAAAAAATCGGGTAAAACCACCACTGATCAATGGTCGCGGCGATCGCATAAAGACCTGCCACCACGCCAAAATCCCAAGCACAATAGGCCAAAGAACGAGCCGTCGAAGGTTGAAAACATATGTCAGGAATCGCTTTACGGACATCTGCCAATGAGAACGGCAGATCACGCGATCGCGACGAACTAGAAGATACAGTTTGCACGTAACACCCAAAATAAATCTGATAACGCCTCTTATATTACCGTTTGTGAAGCAGTCCCGAAACCAGATTTTTTAGATTTTGGTCGAGTTGACCATGAATTCTCAAGTGTTAATGGATAAACACGAAGCTTAAAACGTTGTAAGGATTCTTACATTGCCATAAGGCGAAATATGGGGATAATGACAGACAGACTTGGTAAGTCAAAACTTATCTGTTATTTTTTGCATCTCTTACGAGTGATTTCTATGGCAAAAGAACAAGATTTGTTGGATGAGCAATTAGACAATAGTTCAGACAGTCTGATTATCGATCAAACTGTGGCTAATACTACCGATACTGGATCTCAGGCGGTCGTTGAGCAAGTCGCAAACTATTTCCGGGTATTAGGAGAGCCAATGCGGCTGAAACTGCTTAATGTGCTGCGAGATGGTGAGCGCTGTGTTCAGGATTTGGTGGATGAAACCCAAACCAGTCAGGCGAATGTCTCAAAGCATTTAAAAGTGATGCTGCAAGCTGGAATATTGGCCAAACGCAGTCAGGGCACCCAGGCATTTTATCGGGTGACGGATGATTTGATTTTTGAGCTGTGTAACTTAGTCTGCGATCGGCTTGCGACTCGGATTGAACAGCAAGCCCAACATTTTCGGACCTTCAGCTTGGCCAGTAAACCAGAACCTCAAATTGAATTGACCTCAGATTAACGTTTGGATTTCGTCGGTTCTTCAGCCGGCTCTAAATTCGGTCTAGAGTCTCCCGTATACCCCGTCATGAGCCAGACCATAGCTCGTCCGCTGTCGCGAAATGCTTTCAAAATCGGTTCGGGGGATTGGTCGGTCGGAATAGGGATAGTTTTAAAAATAACACCGCGCTGGGAGCCAATGATTTCTGCAATCCACTGGGCGCGGCGCATGTGATAGTCAGAGGTGACGAGGTAGACGCTGGTGATGCCTTGGTCTTTGAGTTCATCAACTAAGGTCGTAAAGTTTGTAAGCGTATCTACAGCACGATAATCCAAATGAAGACGCTGACGATCGACCCCAGCTCGGTCAAACACCCAATGGCTATATTCCTCTGGACTGCCCGATGAGACCCACAGTGGTAAATCAGGGTATTGAAGGGCTAAATCAGCCGCAAATTTTTCCCGATCGGGGGAGCCGCCCAGAACAAAGATGGCCTGTGGCTCGGAGAGCTGTGTCGCTAGTTGTCGGTATCCGACCCAACAAAAGACCAAGATCGTCAATAGTCCCGCCCAAGGTAAACGCGAAAAAATACGACGCTTAGACCGTTTAGGCTCAGAACGTCGTACTGGCGATGGGATATTCTGATTGGAGCATTGTCTTGATTTCAAGGGACGCTGGTATGGGCTGGGCATATTACCAGGACTTTTAACGCGGGGACGGGGATTGGGCTTCTGTTGCTTTTGCGGTGACGATCGCGGTCCGGATCCGAGGCAGTTCTAGAAACTGAGCCGTATCTGCTAGAAGCGTTTTACCCCAGAGATTGTCTTGCAGAAACTTTAAATCTCCGTAGCGGCTGTCTAACTGGATAGCAGATTCACCTAGTTTTAAAGCCTCTTCCTGATTGCCTTGCTTATATAGGGCAACCGCCAGAGCTAGCTTAGGTTCTGAGGCTTTAGCGTCAGTTTTAATGGAGGCATTCCATAGACCGATCGCTTCCTTTACATTGCCGGACTCATAGCGAATCAAGGCGATATTATTGAGCGGAAACCAGAATTTTTCATCCAGCTTGTTAGACTCGGTATATCGAGCGACGGCTTCGTCGGTTTTGCCCAACATGAAGTAGGCATTGCCCAGATCAAAAAGGGCGGGGGGTATCGCTTTTATGGCGGGCTTGAGCTTGGGGTCGCTCTTAAGAATTTTGATACCGGACTGAAGCGCATCGACGGACTTCGCATACTCCTTCTTTTGAAAGTAAGCGTTCCCAAGACGCAACAAAATAGCGGGTTCCTTCGGATCTAGGACTTGAGCTTTCTTGAGCGCGACAATACTTTTTTCGGCTTGATTGTCTGCCAGATAGAGTCCGCCTAGAACAGACCAAGCATCCGGGTTCTGGGGGATAAGCTGAGTCGCGAGTTTGGCGCGGGTGATCGCTAGGTCTACCTGTTGAAGCTGGGCAAGTTGAAGAGATTCACCCAATAAATCACGACCCTCTTTTTCCAGGCTGTTGCTGTCAAAGTCGGGGAGGCGCGGCAAAAACTGAGCGATCGCAGGTTGTCGAACAATGCCTGAGTTCAGAAGGAGTATGGTACCAAGAAGCGCAATCCGTTTATACACAGGAGTCTCTAGGAAAGTTTAAAGGTCGTGACTGGACACTAAGAAGTGCTTAGTTTCAACAGGTTTTAATATAAAGCATTGACGCATTGCGCAAGCCCGTGATAACTGATGAACTAAGTTGGCTCCATTCTAAACTGATTTTCCACTTCTTCTTAAGGTTATGTTTATTTTTCTAAGCGATCGGCTGGAACACTGGGATGATTGACCAAAACTCCGCACTGGATGCAGCCGTCTAAGTTCAGCCATGAAGTAGGGAAGTCCAAGTTCAGAAGTAGATCCTAAATTCAACTACTCTAAGAGTAATTACTGAAACTTTTGCCAATTTTCATCAACGCCATGGATCCTCTCTTCAAGGTTGAAGTCCTTTCCCAAACCCCCAACCCACAGCAGACTATCTATGCTGGGATGCACCAAGACTATGCAGAAGCGTTTGTCTGGGACGATCGCGCTAGTTTCCCAGATGAGGACAAAGCAGGGGATCTGGTTATTCGAAATCTTTTGGGCGGCAATCGTGGTCACTTTGGTCCCTTAGAGCATCCCCAAATTGTCCTGAACTGCGGCTGGTTTCCCCACAGCACCATGCAGCAAATTCGCACTCATCGGGTCGGAATTTCGTTTGATGTTCAATGCTTAGCGGCTGAAACTGAAGTGACATTCATTAAAGCCTCAGGTGGACTTCATAAAATTGCGATCGGTGAACTTTACGATCTTTGGGCGAATGGAGAAAAGGCTATCCGTGAACGCAAAATACGAGGCCGTCAAGGTGAAGAGCCGGGGCTGTATCGACGCGATTGTAAGACTCGTCTCCAAAAAATGAAATTGCGGGTTCTTAATGAATCCACTGGAGTTTTTGAGACTAGTCATATTCAAGATGTCATGTGTAGCGGCACTCAGCCCGTTTATCGACTCACCCTAGAGGACGGAAAAGTCTTAGACTGCACCACTAATCATCGTCTGTTCACTTCCGAGGGGTGGCAGCCCATGGGAGATGCGATCGGTCTCATGGTTGACGATAAAAATCAGGTGCTAGCGATTACTCGTGAATGCTCGGTAATGTGTAACGGTATTGTCCGCACTGATGCCCTCTACAGTCAAAAATCTTGGTTTGCGGCCCAAGCAGCGAAAGATCTAACAGCGCAGGAAGTGGCGGATTCCTGCGGGTCTTCTCCTAGAGTTATTAGGAACTGGAGTAAACAACACAGCATTCCACTACGATCGGCTCATCAAAAAGGGTTGAAGCACGTTGTCGGTTCAGGACTTTATCGCGATCGGACTTGGCTTGAAACTCAACTCAATCAGGGACGACATGCCGATGAAATGGCAGACGTTGCAGGCTGTTCGATCGAGTCTGTAAAAAAATGGGTTTATCACCACGGGTTAGCTTTAAATAAGCGCAGTTCCGGGACAAAAACACCCTGGAATAAAGAGCGTGGTGGTTATCAGCTTGATCTGACACCAGAAAGTCGCCAGATTCGTCAAGAAAATGCTAAGAAATATACTCGGCGCGGGGCTGACTCTCATTTCTGGAGGGGTGGCGTTTCAAGCGATCGAACCCTCATCGGAGCGTGGACGCGCCAGACTGCCCCTCAAGTCCATAAAAAGTTTAACTATGTCTGCCAATCCTGTGGTGTCCGAGGTGGCGAACTCCATGCCCACCACTTGGTCCCAGTTTTCGCCGATGCGACTCTAGCCTACGAGTTCGACAATCTAGTTTCAGTTTGCAAAGGCTGCCACGAAAATATCCACAGTCAAAACCTTGAAACGATTTTTGCCGACAATTTTCAGCCCATCACTGCCCCGATCGCCTGGGAGACAAAACCGAAGCCAACGGGTCGCAAGCTGATGGCCCATCCTGTCAAAGTAGTGCAAGTTGAATATCTGGGAATGCAGACCACCTATGATCTGGAGGTCGCGGGCGAGTGGCACAATTTCGTCGCTAATGGTGTTGTTGTCCACAATTCTTTTCGCTATACAGGAAAAAAGATTTTAGAGGCAGCGGACAGCACAAAGAATGTTGAAGAGGTCTTCTATTTGCGGCCTTTGGGAGCGTATACCGATCGGAATGGCAAGAAGTACGAGTACACCGAGGAGCTGCGTAATGAAGATATTGCTTGGTGTTTGGAAGGCGCAAAACTTTATGCGAAACGCATTAGTCAAGGCTTCAGTGAAGAACATGCGCGGAGCTTGATTGCCTTCGATGTGCGGCAACACTGGGTGATGTCAGCGAACGTCCGATCGTTGATGCACCTGATGGATCTGCGGGCTAAGGACGATGCTCAATTGGAATGTCAACAGCTATGTGACTTAATTTTTCCGCATTTTGAAGCTTGGGTACCGTCGATCGCAGCGTGGTACAAAAAGAACCGATGGGGCAAAGCGCGTCTATCTCCTTAGATTAGAGAGAGACTAAACACAATTTCCCTGGGTCATGTCTAAATCTTGTTGATAACTGGAACTTAAGCGGTGTGAGGAATCATGGGTATTGGCGATTTATTTAGCAAGGGCGGAGTTACGATTTGGCCTCTGCTGCTCTTGTCGATTTTGACGGTGACGGTGATCTTTGAACGATCGCGTTTTTGGTTCAATGTTTTGAACAAAGAAAAGGAAATCGTCAATCGAATTCTAGACGCAACCCGTCGAGACTGGGACATGGCCACGGAAATTGCTCGCCAAGCCTACGATCAACCCGTCGGACGTTTTTTGCTCCAAGCCCTTCAGCTTGAATCCCCCGACCCGGATTTATTCCGGCTGGCCCTTGAGTCTAGTGCCGATGATGAAATTGCAGGAATGCGACGCGGCGACAAGATTCTAGAAGCTGTGATTGCAATGGCTCCGCTGCTGGGATTGCTGGGAACAGTGCTGGGCTTGATTCGGACTTTGGGCGCAATTACCTTTACGGCGCTGGGTACGGATGCGGGCAAAGACGCAGCGGGGGGGATTGGGGAATCGTTAATCAGTACGGCGGCAGGAATTATTGTGGCGTTGGTTGCCTTGAGTTTTTATCGAATCTTTCAGGGCTTGGTATTCAATCAGGCAAAAGTGTTCAGACGTGCCGGAAACGAAGTGGAATTGCTTTACCGTCAAAAGTGGCAGCACGAAAAAAATGACGATCGGAATATTCCCAGTCTCGATGGCGATCAATTCAGTTCGGATAACGAAAAACTGCCCCTCTAACCTGATTTGAGCAATTCCCATGAAAATCAATCTTGACAATGCCACTGACGACGGGCAGATTCAGATTTTGCCGTTGATTGACGTAATTTTTTGTATTCTGACGTTTTTTATTCTGGCTGTGGTGCAAACAGAGCGTCCCCAAGCGGTAAATGTTGATTTACCCCAAGCCAAAACCGGAACCGTGCAGGCTCCCGATCGGTTGATTATTACGATGAGACCAGGGGGACAGCTCTTAGCAGGACAAGAAGAAGTATCCGATCGGACCGCACTCGTAGATCGGGCCAAAACCTATCTGGCCCAACGTCCTGATGGCTTACTCGTTTTAAATGCATCCCAGACGGCCCTGTATAGCGATGTGATTTCGGTATTAGACTCGCTCAGAGAAGTAGGTGGTGTGCGTCGTGTCGCCCTCGCAACCACACCAAAAACTGAAACGACTCCACCCCTAAATCCTTACTTACCCAATCCCGGTTTCAATCCCTATGGAACCCCCGGTGGATTTCCAGGATCTCAAAGTCCCGGCGGCTTTCCTGGTTCCTCAAATCCTAGTGGTTTACCTAGTTACGGACCGCCCGGATCAAACCCACTGCTCTACCCAGACAGCAATCTAGGTATTCCGGGAGTCTCTCCCACGAGTCCAGGACTAATGCCAAGCCCAACCATTCCCAACCCTGGAAATCCAAATCTTGTTACCCCAAATCCAGGAGCTTCACCTCTTCCCAACATGCAATCTGGAGCGCAGGATTTTAAGACAAACAATCAGACGATTCCATTAACTCCTAATAATTCTCAAAATCTTCAGACTGGGAGATAATATGGCTTGTCTGATTTTGTTTACCTAGGAGTTACGAATCATGGATTTAATGTTGAATAACCAAGTCATGACCTTTCTGTTGTCGGACCATCCGATCGCCCTCTTAGCCCAAGCAGGCGCAAAAGTTGGGACAAAAGCGGTTCAAAAGGCTCCCGTAAAGTCAACCAACTGGATTTTGGCGGCATTATTCACCCTTGCCGTCACAGCAGTTGCTTTTTATCTACTGTCTCTAGTTTTTCCCTTCATCGAAATCAACAGTCCCGTAACCGCCATTATTTGCGCTTTGGTCTTTGGTGCCATCAACATTTTTACCCAGCGAGTTGAAGATCTTTTCAACATGACCTGGATTTTGGCCCCGATCTCCCTCCTGATCAATATGGCGGCGTTCTGGATAACAGACGTTGCGGTCCCAGGCTTCCGGATTACGAACGGTCTTCTTGGTATTTTGGTTGGGTCAGTCTCCCTGACGATTTTGCAATTCTTGATCAAGTACGTAATCGGCATAATTTTCTAAGATTGCCCAAGCGACATGACCTAGATTTTTAATACGGTTTTCCGACCCTGATGTTTTTTAGCACTCCCTAACCGAGAGTGCTAAAGTTTTATTCAGAATATTTGTAATTGCTGGATTATCTCTATGCCTAAGATTGTTGTTTTTAATGAAGATGCTCGTCAAGCACTGGAACGCGGTGTAAATGCTCTTGCTGATGCTGTGAAGGTCACGCTGGGTCCGAGAGGCCGTAATGTGTTGCTTGAGAAGAAGTATGGCTCTCCTCAGATTGTGAACGATGGCGTAACGATCGCAAAAGAAATTGAACTCCCAGATCCCCTTGAGAATGCAGGCGCGTCCCTGATTCGTGAAGTGGCATCTAAAACTAACGATGTTGCAGGCGACGGCACCACAACCGCTACTGTGCTAGCCCAAGCCATTATCCGCGAAGGCATGAAAAATGTCGCCGCAGGATCCAACCCGATCGCCCTTAAGCGCGGAATCGAGAAAGCTGTTGCAAGATTGGTCGAAGAAATCGCGGCGATCGCGAAGCCAGTTGAAGGAAATTCGATCGCCCAAGTTGCGACTATTTCTGCTGGAAACGACGAAGAAATTGGTGGCATGATTGCTCAAGCCATGGCGAAAGTGGGTGAAGACGGCGTAATTACCGTTGAAGAATCCAAATCCTTCGATACCGAAATCGAAGTCATGGAAGGAATGCGGATCGATCGTGGCTACATGTCGCCCTATTTTGTTACCGACGTTGAGCGTTTGGTAGCTGAGTACGAAAACATGTCGATTCTCTTGACCGACAAGAAAATCAGCTCCATTCAGGACTTAGTGCCTATTCTTGAAAAAGTCGCTCGTGCGGGTCAAGCATTACTCGTGATCGCTGAAGACATCGACGGTGAAGCCTTGACCACTCTGGTCGTCAACCGTTTGCGCGGTGTGTTGAACGTCGCCGCTATCAAGGCTCCTGGCTTTGGTGAGCGTCGTAAATCCATGCTGCAAGACATCGCGGTTTTGACCGATGGTCAGGTGATTTCCGAAGATATGGGTTTGAGCTTGGATACTGCCACCCTGGAAATGTTGGGTAAAGCACGCAAGATCATGATCACCAAGGATTCGACTACGATCGTGGCTGACATCACCAACGCGGCTAACGTCCAAAAACGGGTCGAGCAACTGCGTCGTGAATTGAACGCGACTGATTCCGAGTACGACAAAGAGAAATTGTCTGAGCGGATCGCTAAATTGGCAGGCGGCGTTGCGGTCATCAAGGTTGGAGCTGCAACTGAAACCGAACTCAAGGATCGCAAACTTCGGATTGAAGATGCCTTGAATGCAACCAAAGCAGCCGTGGCTGAAGGAACTGTTGCAGGCGGCGGCGCAACTCTCGCCCATCTCGTCCCGACATTGGCTGCGGTCAAAGCAAGCTTGACGGATGTGGATGAGCAAATTGGTGTAGACATTGTTGTGCGTTCCTTGACGGCTCCTCTGAAGCAAATCGCCGATAATGCAGGCGTTGAAGGATCTGTCGTTGTTGAGAAAGTTCAAGCCATGGCTTACCCCATGGGCTACAACGCACTTACCGACACCTACGAAAATCTAATTGAAACAGGCGTGATTGACCCCGCAAAGGTTGTCCGTTCTGGCTTGCAAGATGCAGCGTCGATCGCATCCATGGTCCTCACAACTGAAGCTCTAGTTGTTGAGAAGCCTGAACCTAAATCTGCTGGCGGCGGCGGCGGTGGAGACATGGGTGGAATGGGCGGTATGGGTGGAATGGGCGGTATGGGTGGAATGATGTAATTGATTGGTCAATCGTGTTGATTAACGATGCAGGTCCGATCGTTGTAGGGATATGGTTCGCTGTGTCCTAAACCCAATGAAAATAACAAGCCGCCTCTGAGATTCTTGGGGGCGGCTTTGTACTGTCGGTGGTGCTGAATCTAAAGATTAATTAGGTACGATCGGACCATTCAAACCGTCTTGCCTAACGCTCACCCCAGAAATCCCCACTCGAAACTGCAAGCATCCCAATGATTTACTAGAGACTCCAAACGGAATATCCGTCTAACCGAAGTCTCCGGCGAAATTCTTGTTACAATTGTGTTACAAGCGCCGCAACAAAAGACGTTTAACCCCAACTCTCGTCAATTAATAGCCAGCCTACCGCCAGGACGCACCCATCGCCCTATGACCTACCAGACTGCCGAACCATTGACGCTTGATATCGCTGCCACTGCTGTAGCCCCCTCCTCTGTTATCAGCAATGCACCCGAACCCACGGCCAACGCGACGATGACCGATGCGGATGGGATTCCATTGCGCTATGACCCGCAGGCGATCGCAGCCTACTACCAAGGTCATTACTGGGAAGTCATAAAACGTGCTATCAGTGTTTTTCTTCCGTTGTTCACCTACCTCTTCGGCATTTGGCTAGACAGCACTCAGGGCAAAAAGATTTCTGAACAACGGATTCGTGCGGTGCAACTGCGGGATTTATTAACCGAACTGGGTCCCGCCTTCATCAAAATCGGCCAAGCCATGTCCACCCGGCCCGACTTGGTGCCGCCCATATTTTTAGAAGAACTCTCTAAACTTCAGGATCAAATCCCTCCCTTCCCCAACGAAATAGCCTTCCAATTTATCCGAGAAGAACTCGGAAAAGACCCAAGTGAAGTCTACGCCGAAATCTCCCCAAAACCGATCGCCGCTGCATCCCTCGGCCAAGTCTACCGAGCTACCCTCAGGACAGGAGAACAGGTCGCCGTCAAAGTCCAGCGTCCAGGATTAGCCCGTGGGATTGCTTTGGATTTGTTTGTGCTACGAAAAATTGCAGCCTTGGCTATGGCGCGTATCTCAATTATTCGTAGTGATTTAGTTGCAATTACTGATGAATTTGCCGAACGTATTTTTGAGGAAATGGACTACACGCAAGAAGGACGAAATGCCGAGCGATTTGACGAATTGTATGGTTATATGTCTGATATTTATGTGCCGACAATTTATTGGGACTACACGGCACGGCGCGTTTTGACCATGGAATGGATTGAGGGCACAAAATTAACGGAGCTAGAGTCGATCGCAGCCCAAGGTCTAAATGCAACCTACTTAGTCAATGTGGGAGTTCAATGCTCACTGCGTCAACTTTTAGAACATGGGTTTTTCCATGCCGATCCTCATCCCGGCAACCTTCTGGCGATGCCCAATGGGAAGCTAGCCTATCTCGATTTCGGGATGATGAGCAACATGAAACCCTATCAAAAGTACGGCTTAATTGAAGCGATCGTTCATTTAATTAATCGCGACTTTGAAGGCTTGGCACAGGACTATGTGAAACTAGAATTCCTAACGC
Source organism: Synechococcales cyanobacterium (assembly GCA_043787635.1). Lineage (GTDB taxonomy): Bacteria > Cyanobacteriota > Cyanobacteriia > Leptolyngbyales > Leptolyngbyaceae > JAAFJU01. The sequence continues at coordinate 31,383 of JAYVUU010000184.1, forward strand.
CAGACGTTGATCTCACGCCGATTATTCCCGCCTTTGCAATGATATTTGAAGACGCGCTCGGCAGCAGCGTTGCAGATATTAATATTGCGTCCATCACCGATCGGCTTTCGGAATTAATGTATGAATACCCATTCAGGGTTCCGGCTTACTTTGCCTTAATTATCCGATCGCTCGTGACCCTAGAAGGTATTGCCATCAACGTTGATCCTGATTTCAAAGTTTTGGGTGAAGCCTATCCCTATATTGCAAAACGATTGTTAACAGATCCTGCGCCAGAACTGCGAAATTCATTGAAAGAGTTGCTGTTCAAAGAAGAAAGTTTCCGCTGGAATCGTTTGGAAGGACTGCTTAAAAATGCTAAAGGAAGCATGGAATATGACATTAGTGGATCATTAGACCAGGGAATCGAATTTCTGTTTTCAGAACAAGGCAGCTACATTCGAGAACGCTTAATTGAAGAGATTATCAAAAATGTCGATCTTCTCGGTCAAAATGCTTGGCAGAATTTCACATCTAATCTTGGAAACCGCTTAGGGCTACCAACAGAGCCACAGATTCAATCTCCCCAGTCTCTCGATAATGCTGCCACTCTGGAATATATCAAACGGATTTGGGCAATCTTGCAAGACACAGAAGGCTTTGATGCAAATCATCTCTTGACGTTATTACCAAAATTAGCGGCTAGAGCCGAAACGCAGCAAATGGGACAACGGATTGCCATGGGATTAACTCAACGGTTAATTTCTCGGTTCATTCGTGAAGTGTTGTTAGCAGATCAATCTAATCGATCGGTTTCAAGGAGTAGAACAACTCCTGTCTTTATTCCACCTAATCCACCATTAAGACCGATCGGCTCGGCTCGGTAAAAATAGTTTTGCGGAATAGGGCTATTCCGCTTTGATTAAATATCGCTTTTCGGTTGGGCGATCGGGATATCTATAATAAATACTGTTCCTTCGCCAACAACTGAAGTACAGCTCAATTTGCCATGATGCTGTTCAGTAATTATCTGATAGCTAATTGAGAGACCAAGACCAGTCCCTTTTCCGATAGGTTTGGTGGTAAAAAAAGGATCAAAGATTTTTGGAAGGATGTGTTCTGACATACCTGCCCCATTATCGTGAATGCGGATGGAAACTCGATCCATACCCATATCATCTCGGTGAAGTCCGGTATGAATTTCGATCGAGTTCACCTTTCCCTGCCGTAACATCGGTGTTAACTGATAATATCTTTCGTCAATGGCATCGATCGCATTGTTCAGTAGGTTTAGCAGTACTTGATTGATTGAGCTGGCATAGCAATCGATCAAAGGTAGTTCACCATAGTGCTTAAGGATATGGATATCTGGGCGGTCTTTATTGCTTTTCAATCGGTGTTCGACAATCATCAACGTGCTGTCAACACCCTCATGAAGATCAACCGGATTTCGATCGGCTTGGTCCAACTGAGAGAAATTCCGTAGTGACAGCACAATATCCCGGATTCGATCGGTACCCATCTCCATAGAGGAAAGAATCTTTGGAAGATCGCCCATCAGAAACTCTACATCTTTGTTAAGCAATGCCGTCTGAAGGTCATCACTTGGGAGCGGACACTCTGCCTGGTAGCGCTGGAGAATGTGTAGTAGGTCTTTGACATAGACACCAACATGATGGAGGTTGCCATGAATAAAATTAACAGGATTATTGATTTCATGGGCAACACCTGCGACCAGGCGACCCAAACTAGACATTTTTTCTTGTTGGATCAACTGAAGTTGAGTCTTCTGTAATTCTGTAACTACTTTTTCTAGCGCTGTGGCCTGGGTTTGAGTCCGATTTAGCAGATTGGCTTGCTCTAGGGCAATACTGACTTGACCGGACACTTGGGTAATAAACTGAATTTCCGAAGCTTGCCAATCCCGAGGCTGGGAGCATTGGTGGACACAGAATAACCCCCACAGCTCATCATTCCGCAGAATAGGAGCAACCAAACTTGCCTGAATTTCAAACTGTTCCAGAACTGCTCGGTAACAGTCTTCTAATCCCGCCTGACTGATATCTGGCATCGCATGAACTCGACCCTTACGATACACTTCAGCATAACGCTCACCAAAACAATGGTCATGCACCTTCCTCATCAGAGCCGAGGTAAATGGAGGTAGTACATCTTCGGCGATGATTTTGCCATCATTGAACCCAGAATCTCGGTCAAACCGATAAATTCCCACGCGATCAGCCCCTAAAATCTCTCTGACTTCGGTGGTCGTAATCTTAAAGATTGTCTCTAAATCTAGAGATTGCCGAATCTTGGTCACTACACGAAAGAGTACATCCTGCTGCTGGTTTGCCTGTTGTAAGGCTGCTGTACGCCTCTCTACGCGAGCTTCCAAGCTGGTGTTAAGGTTTTTTAGATTTTGATTTAAGGTTTGGACCTCTTGATGTAAACCCGCTTGAACGATCGCAGTCGCAAATTGATTAGCAATGCCTTGAGCAAGATCAATATCACGGGGAGACCAAGGCAGAGATTGACGACCGCTCTCCTGTTTCCACACCTGAAAAGACTGGCGAGGGTAGGCTTGGCGCATATCAGGATTAACTTGACCCGCCCAGAGGGTCTCGGTCTCAGTCGGATTACGAAAAACTGTGAGGTAGCCAATCTGCCGATGACAAACCACAAGGGGAACCATCAGAATGCTCTGAATCGTGGTGTCGTGGAAGAGAGGCTGTAAATTTCTGAGGGCTGACACTTTGTACAAGTTATCGATCGCCCAAGCGGACATCGCATCATAGTAGAAATGTCGTTGCACTGCATAGAACTCTTCCATTACTGATAAAGGAGACAGTGGATGGGGAGTGGGCTGAGTACCAGACAAATAGAGCCGTACAGTGTCTTGTAGCCCCGGATTAGACTTCAACGCTAGATCATCATTCTGAGGATGGAGATAGAGTCTGCCCCCAGAACCTTGTAAACCGGAGACCACCTCTGCTAGCGCATTTTGAATATCCAGGGCAGTCATGGAGGAAAGCTGCTCGGCAATCCGGCTAATGGTTGCTTCCTGCTGGGCAAGATTTTTTGCCTGTTCAAGTAGAATCGATTGGCTAATCGCAATAGACACTTGGTCTACGACCATTTGAATGTTCTCAAGTTGCTCAGGTAGTACCGCCATAGCTGTGGCATGATGGGCCACCAATAGACCCCAAAGTATGTCTTGGTTAAGAATTGGAACAACAAAACTGGACTGTACGCCCATGGCGGTTAGGTATTCCTTGTGACAAGGATCAAGGGTCCGAAAAACTAAGTCTTCTTCAATAGTTTCACCCGTTTCCCTCTGGTAGAAGTTGCTCTGACCGATTGTTCCCGATGAAACATCGATGACATTTCTCACCCCTGCGGCAATAAACATCTGACGCGCTGACTTGGGTATATCATCAGCCGGGAAAAATAACCCTTGCAGAGAAGGTAGATTTTGAGATTGTCCCAAATGTTCTGCAACGACCTGCCCACTATCGTCTGCTTGAAACTTATAAATCATCACCCGATCGCATTCAAAAAACCGCTGAACTTCAGAAGCAGTAGCCTCAAGAATTGTAGAGAGTTCAACGGCTTTGCGGATTCGCTGACTGACGCGCTGTAGGAGATTGCTGGAAGTGGAAACCCAAGATCTGTAGTTAGCAATCGGAATTGTCATGGTGATAGATCAGGAATGCCAAAGTTGTTTCCCAGTCTCCCTAAATATTTCTATTCTTGTAGACCTGTACATATAATTTAATCATAAGTTAGCATAACTTTAGATTACTCTAAGCTCAGATTGCGCCGGGATAAATAGACATTTTGATAGATGATCAAACGCCTCAACTAAAAACGATCGCTCCAAACAAGGAACGATCGTTTTTAAATCTGTCAAATTGCAATTAAGCAAATCCAGACGCGATGACCAGTACGATGACTGCCCCAAACACAATCAAGGCATAGAACTGCGCTCGACCATTTTCGATATACTTCAGACCTTCGCCCGTTAACAGTGTTAGGAATCCAGTTAGATTC
>JAYVUU010000185.1:0-24471 GCA_043787635.1 Synechococcales cyanobacterium
GGAGATTGGGTCTCTGGGTTGGGTGCGGGAACGCTCTTAATTTAAGTCCGATCGCTGAACTAAGAATCTCAGTCACTTTAGTGCTGAGAGTGTCAATGAGCTTGTTGATTCGATCGTCTCTCTCCTTTTGTTACGCTAGAATCGTCTTGCCGCAATTCATGACAGCCCCATGCTTCAACTCAAACCCCTAGATTCGATTTCTACCTTTGAACCCATTTGGCGCTTCACAATAGAGCAATATCATCAAATGATTCATTGTGGCGTTTTAGTAGAAGACGCACCCGTTGAATTGTTATCGGGCTGTCTCGTTCATAAAATGACCAAAAATCCACCCCACCGTCTTTGTACCCGTCTCGCTAGAGAAGCTCTAGATGCAATTATCCCCGATGGTTGGTATGTGGAAGCCCAAGAACCGATTACTCTCAGCGACAGCGAACCTGAACCTGACCTTGCGATTATTCAAGGCACTCCACGCGATTACCCCGATCGTCACCCTAATGCCAATGAAGTCTCCCTGATCATTGAAGTTGCTGACTCCGCTTTGGACCGCGATCGGACCATCAAACAAACAATCTACGCGGCAGCAGGTATTCCTGAATATTGGATTATCAATATCCGCGATCGACAAATCGAAATATACCGTTCTCCCATTCAAAACAACAATAATTCGCAATACCAAACGAAATTAATCGTGAAACAGGGTCCGATCGAAATCACTCTTAACAATCAATCCATTGGGGCAATCTTGGTTGATGATTGTTTTGCCTCACTTTAAATCTGATCAGACGTAATCCTTACGATCGGTGTTTAGGGTTTTTGCTGATGAGGACGATCGGGCGGATCCAGTTTCAAATTGGTAAAGTAAAAATAAACTTTGTGAAAAGCTTTTGTGATGTGAGATTTGATTTATTTTGGGAATGATAAGTACATGAAGCGGAAAGGGCGATCGATTTCTAGTTTGTTATTTTAATTTTTAAGGTTTGGGGCTATGAAGAATTGCTTTTCTTGGATTGGACGATCGATCGTGCTTGGCGGTTTGATGGCGGGAACTGTGGGCGTGGGTAGTACGATCGCGGCAGATGATTACAAGAATCCAACGGATGCTGAAATTCAGAAATTACGCGCTGATACCAAGGAAGATGTCAGGGTGAATGGACTACCTAGACCCAATCAGAGGAATTTAGATGATCGAACTTTTATAGAATCATGGAAAGGGGCCAATCCAGAAGTTGTTCCATTTATAGGCGGGTGGGGTTATTGGGTGGAAGGGGTTAGTATCTATCCTTCCAGAAAGCGTGGAATCGTTTGTTTTGTTCGTAGACAAGTTACTATGCCATTTGAATTTATTAAGGGAAAAGTAGAGAAAGGTGTTTTAAGGCTTGAAAATGGAGATGTGTATATAGTTGAACAGGATCTACTAGTATGGTTCCGTCGAAAATATGAAAGACCTTTTAGACATCCTCCTTCATCTTTGTCACCAATAATCGAATCTCATTCTGATTCCCAAATCCATAAAAATTCTGAAAATGAAGTTGGGATTGCAACTATGGCCAAAGCAGAAGGTTGTCAATCAACTCCTCCTCAATTCGGTCAGCAACCATACCGCAGAAATAACACGATCGAAAACTTACCTGATGGAGATTATCGCTATAAGAAATCTATTGGTCAGCAATTTTACTCTCTTGGTTTTCGGAAGCAAGGTAAAATGATCTCGGCATGTGAGGGGAATATGTTGACTCTTGACTGGGCCTTTGTTGGTGAAATTAGTGGTAATTCCATTACAAAAGGATACACTACAGGTCTTGGTTACAATGATGGTAAAGCGGGTACTTCAGAAATTAGTTCACCTACCATCCTAGATAGCTACACACCGTTTACAATAAAAGATTCAGGTAGGAATTCAGGATCTGAGGGTATGGTTCGGAAGCATTTAGATCAACCAATATTCTACAAGTGTGAAGATGAGATCGGAAAGTTAAACCAACTATTTGTACAGAAGTATTCTGCTTCAACAGAGTCAATCCAAACTGCAATCGAATCTTCAAAACAGACTCCGATCGCCCCACAACCAACTGCTAACTCTCGTCCGCCAAATGCTCAAGAAGTAGCTCTTCTCGATCGAACCATTCAAAATTCCAAAGCTCCTAATTTAAGTCGTAACCAAAGTATCGATCGGCAAACCTTACAATCAAGATCGAGTAGATTCGTCAAACCCTTTGCGGGTGGATGGATGAGTTCAGACAATCAAAAGTACTATGTCTATCCTTCAACTCGAAAAGAACGACAAGCCTGCATTCTCATTGAAAAGGATGGTACTCAAGACCTTCAGATCGGAGTTGCAAATGGCAATAGTAGCGGCACCGACATCAACATCGGGACATCCCGTATGTTCAAAACCAAAGAGGATAGAACCGTTCTATTAAGACTTTACGGTAGAACAACGTTAATTCCACTGTATGCGAGTGCAATTTCAGCCAACATCAATCCTGGCAATCTAGAAATGATGCAAGAAAATGGTTGTATGACTAGTTTTCCCGGAGTAGATAATGGGACGATCGCTAGTAAAACAACACAACCTGATCCCCCTAAACAGATTTCCACAGAAGTCTGCCCTTCAGACATGTTTGCGGCATCTGTTCCCCCTCGTCAAGAATATGATAATCAATCACCGTCGTATGCATTTGTTGAAACTGCTGGACGTTTTAAAGATGGCACAGGTACAAAACCTGGTGTTATCAATGAATCTGAAAAAGGAAACCGAAAAATTCGTGCTGATATTCGGTGCAATTATTTTAAAGATGTTGATAACCCAAGTTCACCCCAGCGAACTTGGTTAGTGATTCATGGATGGGATAATAATGTAGATGATGATAGCTCTGCGACCCCAAAAGTATTCAAGGCTCTAAAAACAAAGTATCCAAACGATCGGATTCTAGCGTTGGACTGGAGTGAAGCTGCGAGTAATCAAGGAAAGCCTAGAATAGCTGGACCATCGGTGCGAGGATCGTACTATGCAGCTACTTGGATCCGCCCCGTTGCTGAAGCTACAGTTCAACAGCTCAGAGAAAAGTATGGGATTGATGATTTGAGTGCGGTGAATAATCTTAATATTATTGGCCATAGTCTTGGTAGCCTAATGGCGGCTGAAATCGGATCTATATATAGCGGTGGTGTTCGTTCCATTACAGCACTAGATCCTCCATCAGAAATCAATTCCTTGGGCGACACCCTAAGTGTACTAGGTGGATACGATACTGATGGTAGAACACCTGCTTATAAGGCGGCACCTGTAATTCCAGAGAAAGTAAGGAATCCCGTCATTGACACTATTCTCGGTCGAGATTTAATTCGTGCAAATATTGATCGCCCTAAATGTTTTGGGACAAACAATATTTCGATTACAAAATCATCCTGTACCGCTAGTAAACGAGTCGCTCAATTTAGTCGAGCATTCGTTGGACAAAGGAGTTTTTTAGGTAATCAAAGCCTCGCAGCCAGTGCAGATGAGTCATTTCAAATCGACTTTGGCCCACTTAGTATTCCTACGGAAGAACATGGCAATGTCGTTAAAATCTTCACAGAAATGATATCTAGGAATAAGTTCGGTGGGTTCTTGGGACTTGATGATCTCAACTTACATCCCGAAATTATTCGTGGCGGTAAGTATGGACATTCAGGAATGATCAGCGCTGAGAGTCTAAAAGATGAGAATTTATCTGCTACTGAATTAGTTCTAGAACATCAAGTTAAAAATTCCTTAAGAATTGAACCAGATGGCAGAGTTTATTATCGTTCAATTCTTAGCAAAATTAAAATCCCAGGCTTTAGGCCATATGAACCACCTGTACCATCACTGGCTGGCACAGTTCAAACAATTTTTAATGTCAAATAGATTGACAACATGAAATTTCAATGATGGTCAGGAATATTTCTGGAATCGATCGCACGACCTACTATGTTCTGCGATATTTTCCTGTATTGTAGAAACCAAATCTCTACGATCGATCGCCATGCAAAACACCACTGTAATTCCTGCAATTCCCAAAAGCGCTTGGTCGAGAGAACTAGGAAAGGGCTGGGAGCAGCCTTATGTGGTGCGCTATCCGAGTAATCTTGATGATGGGCCTTGGCATGGTGCGCCGTTGGGTGGCTTTGGTGCGGGGTGTATTGGGCGCGGGAGTCATGGGCAATTCAATCTATGGCATATTGATGGCGGTGAACATACTTTTGAGAATTTTGCGGGTTGTCAATTTAGTGTTTTTGAAAATGCAGCAGGTCAAACTCAAAGCTATGCTTTAGCGACACAAGCTCCTGACGATGGGAGTTTGGAAAGTTGGCAATGGTATCCAGAACGATCGGGAACATACTCTGCGCTTTATCCAAGAAGTTGGTATGAATATCAAAAGATATTCAAAGCTCAAATTACTTGTGAACAGTTTTCGCCGATCGTTGCTAATAATTATCAGGAAACAAGTTATCCGATCGCAAACTTTATTTGGACTATTCATAATCCTACAGATGAACCGATTGAACTCAGTATTATGATGAGCTGGGAAAATTTGGCGGGATGGTTTTTGAATACAGCGAAATCGCCCGATATTCAAGTGCGGGATGATGGTAGTCCGTTTTATGATTATGTGTCACGTATTAAAAAAAGCAGTGGTAATTTTAATCAGTTGATTGGTGATGAAAGTAAGATTGGTATTGTCATGGGCAATACTAGAAACAATCTTGATAAGCCAGAGGAAGGTGATGGAGAATGGTCGATCGCAACATCGTTAAATCCATTGCACGAGACAACTTACAACACTAGATGGAATCCTGCGGGGAATGGGAAAGATTTATGGCGATCGTTCTCCCAAAATGGCACATTAAATAATTTTGATGACGAAACTCCAGCGGCGGAAACTGATCGCATTGGAGGGGCGATCGCAGTTAAATTCACCATTCGTCCAGGTAAGACTAAACAAATTCCATTCATTCTGGCGTGGGATTTTCCTATTATGGAATTCGCTCAGGGTGTGACGTATTTTAAACGCTATACGGATTTCTTTGGCCGATCGGGAAACAATGCTTGGACTATTGCAAAACAAGGATTAAAGCGTCATAGTCTGTGGCGTGAACAAATTGAAGCATGGCAAGCGCCGATTTTAGACCGGGCTGATTTGCCGGATTGGTTCAAAATGGCGTTGATGAATGAATTGTATGATTTGACTCAGGGTTGTGCGCTGTGGAGTGCGGCGAGTGAGGATGATCCGGTGGGTCAATTTTCAGTTTTAGAATGTATTGATTATCGCTGGTATGAGAGTCTTGATGTTCGTTTGTATGGGTCGTTTGGGTTGTTGATGTTGTGGCAAAAGCTGGAAAAATCTGTAATTTTGGCGTTTGCGCGAGCGATTCCAAAACAAGACGATCGGACTCGGAAGATTGGGTATTATGCGACGATCGGTCAAGAAAGCCCTGATGCTTTACGTAAAGTTCGGGGTGCTACGCCCCATGATTTGGGTGCGCCAAATGAACATGTTTGGGAAAAAACAAATTATACGAGTTACCAAGATTGTAATTTGTGGAAAGATTTGAGTTCTGATTTTGTATTGCAGGTGTATCGAGATTATTTACTCACGGGTGCAACCGATCGAGATTTTTTAATAGAATGTTGGGCGGCGGTTGTTGAGACTTTGCACTATACAAAAGCATTTGATCTTGACAATGATGGTATTCCTGAAAATAGTGGTGCGCCAGATCAAACCTTTGATGATTGGCGATTGAAAGGTGTGAGCGCATACTGTGGCGGACTTTGGATTGCGGCGTTGGAGGCGGCTTGTGCGATCGGACGTATTCTTAATGAAGATATTAGTTTATTTGAACAATGGGTTGAACAGGCGCGATCGGTGTATCAAGATAAACTTTGGAATGGATCGTATTACCGAATTGATAGTGAATCGGGTTCTGATGTGGTGATGGCGGATCAGCTTTGCGGTCAGTTCTATGCGCGGCTTTTGAATTTGCCGGATGTGGTTCCGATCGATTGTGCAAATGTGGCATTGAAGACTATTTATGATTCTTGCTTTATCAAATTTAATCAGTATTTAGCGTCGGGGGGTGCGAGTGGGAATGATGGACGAATTTCTGAGGGCGATCGGGTCTTAGGGAAATCTACGCTGCCGATCGGTGCGGCTAACGGTGTACGGCCTTCAGGTGAACCGGAAAATGCGAATTCAACCCATCCTCTAGAAGTATGGACGGGGATTAATTTTGGGCTGGCAGCATTCTTAGTGCAATCAGGAATGAAGACGGAAGGAATGGCGATCGCGGAGGCAGTTGTGAATCAAATTTATGAGAATGGTTTACAGTTTCGAACTCCCGAAGCGATCACCGCCAATGCAACATTTCGGGCATGTCACTATCTACGGGCGATGGCAATTTGGGGAATTTATGGGATAGAAAATGACTAGAAGGTAAGCATAATGCCCAAGGGTATTCTATATAATTACAATCTCATGAAATTATGATTAAGTGCCGATCGTTCTCGCGTAATCCTTTACAGTGATAACAAGTGATCATAATCGTTAGATATTTCCTGCTATGTCCAATCCCACAAAACCTAATGTTTTTAAAACTGCATGGCGACGGATCAAATTTTTAGGGATTACGATCGGGACTTTGACCGCAGGACTCACCATTGCTAATCTTCCCATTCCGGGTATTCGAGAGACGATCGCCCAAAAAGCGCCGATACTACTGTTGCCCAGTATTGCCAGTTGGGATTACCACTATCAAAAAGGGATGGTAAATTTACAGAAAGCTGAACAATTGATTCAAAATGCAAAACATCCTAATGATTTAGACCTAGGCGATCGGGAACTCAAATCTGCACAGTCTCATTTAAATGCTCTGCCTTTGCAAGGATTTGAGAATTATAATGATAGCTATTATTGTTATTTTCGTAGTTGTAGATGGCGATTCAGCAGTTGGGAAATTCAACAGCGTCGGGAATCCGCAGGGCGAACTGAAGCCATCTTATTTCAAGAGCGTAATATCCAATCTCAACTTAAAGAAGGCACGGATAAAATAGCTGATTATCAGAATAACTATCCAAAGGCAAAGAATGAAACCGAAAAACAATCGATTCTAACTCAGTGGGAACGAGAAATTAACCAGATTAATTTGTTGAATTCTAATGGTCTAATGGGACGTATTGCTAACACTGAACACGATCGAATCAGAACAGACTTTCAGAAAATTACTGGATTAAATCAAGCCACAAATCAATCGGGCAAGCTCATGCAAGCTGCTGTTCCTTTCGCCCGATCGGCACAGAAACTAACTGAAGGTAAAAGCCATACTGTTGCTGAATGGCAAGCGATCGTTCGACAATGGGAATCAGCGATCGGGCAATTGCAATCTATTCCAGTTCAGAATCCAGACTACGTAAAGTCTCGCAAAGTTCTTGCTGATTATCAACAACAAATCGAACGCGCGAAAATTCGTTTAAATGAAGAAAAGAATGCTAGTACTTCACTGCAAAGAACTGAATCTCAAATCAATACCCTTGTGCGTAATCATACGTCGCTTAACCGAGATCAAGCGAAAGCAGAACTGATTGCGATCGAAGCCGATCTCAAGAAAATTCCGATCGGTACAACAGCCTACGATCAATCACAAGATTGGCTCCGATCGTTGCGTAAACGACTTGAGTGAGAGATCAAGTATTTAATGGAGCAAAAGGAGAAAACTGCTGATTGCTTCACAACTCTAGCCCAAGGACTCCTCCCTTTTTTACCTTCTCTCGCTGACTACCTTATCCAAAACTAGCGTCAAAAAAGATACCGATCGCATTGGATAGTCCAAGCTGCGATCGGTATCTTCTCGTATGGCGTTCGCCTCTAAACAATTAATGCCTTTCGACATTAGATGCCTTGGTTAGAGTGGATACGCCAATAAATCTGGGAGCAGTAGATTGATCTCAATCAACATTCCAGCCGTCACAGTTAGCAACAGCATAAGCAGCACAGGAGCGCTAGAGAGATAACTTTTCATAACAAACCTCTAAGCAAGAAAACAATACAGACCAAACCCGATCGATAAAATGACTAGCGAGGTGAAACCGTGATTTCGCCTTCTTTCGCCACCAACTTACCCGATGTTAGTTCACCAAAAGCCGCTAGAGGCCAACTAAATCCACTGAGCATCGACTTGATCGCCAAAGGCACATCAATGGTGATCTCCTTCGCTTCAGGGTTAGCCCCTTTCTGAATTGCCTGTAGATAACTACGACCGACCCAGCCAATCCAGCCCGTAATGTATAAAAACATGAGGCCAGGGATAATGAACTGGCCAGCATAAGCTGGGTTATCCACAATCAAATGGGGCAATCCTTCTGGACCACAAAGCAACCCTGCTTTGGAGTATTGCTCGTAGCGGCGCATGGCCGTCGGGCTTTCAGAAGATTTCATTAGGGTCTCAAACGCCTTGGATTGACCGCAAGGCGTGAGGTTATCATAAAGCGCTTGGGCTGGAGCTGTTTCCACGAACCCAAACCACAAAAGCACTGCTAGAACGATCGCAAACAAACGTCGCATGGAATTCCTTCCCTCTACAAAAAAGGTTTGAAAAAACTAGGCATTTTGCTTGACTCGCATGGGGTTAAGCTAAAATAAACCCAGAGATTCCTATTCAAACGCTACCAGCATAATGGCGACAGTACTTGCGATCGAAACAAGTTGTGACGAAACAGCCGTGTCCATCGTCAAGAATCGTGAAGTTCTTAGCGATGTTGTCGCGACTCAGATTGATATTCACCGCAGGTATGGCGGAGTTGTGCCTGAGGTCGCTTCCCGTCAGCACCTTGAAGGCGTAAATATAGCGGTCGACCAGGCTCTGTCGCAATCGGGATTGCAGTGGGCTGAAATCGATGCGATCGCCTCCACCTGTGCGCCGGGACTCGTGGGGGCGCTGTTAGTAGGACTCATGGCAGCCAAAACGTTGGCCATGGTGCACCGTAAGCCCTTCCTGGGTGTACACCATTTAGAAGGTCATATCTATGCGTCCTACCTCAGCGACCCAAACCTAGATCCGCCCTTTCTTTGCCTGCTCGTGTCGGGTGGCCATACAAGCTTGATTGTAGTGCGGGACTGTGGGCGCTATGAAATTTTAGGACAGACCCGTGATGATGCCGCTGGGGAAGCATTTGACAAAGTGGCGCGGTTGTTGAAGCTGGGCTATCCGGGTGGACCGGAAATCGATCGGCTTTCCAGAATCGGTAACCCCAACGCTTACCCCTTACCTGAGGGGCGGATTTCGCTTCCGGACGGCGGATTTCATCCCTATGATGCGAGTTTTAGTGGATTGAAAACAGCGGTACTCCGATTGACTCAGACGATCGAAGCCACAGGAAAGCCGTTGCCTGTAGCCGATATTGCTGCAAGTTTTCAGTTCACGGTGGCGAAAGCCTTGACCAAACGAGCGATTAAATGTGCGTTGAATGAGGGCTTAACAACGATCGCAATCGGTGGCGGTGTGGCGGCAAATAGTGGATTAAGATCGCAATTGCAATCGGCGGCGGCTCCCCACAACATCCGGGTTATTTTTCCACCTCTAAAATATTGCACCGATAATGCTGCCATGATTGCCTGTGCAGCGGCAGAACACTTTGATCTAGGGCATCGGTCAAATTTGGGCTTAGGGGCACGATCGAGAATGCCTGTTTCGCAGGTTATGGACCTGTACTCAATGAATCCCAATCACTTGAACTAAAGAGTTTTATGCAGTTAAAGACCGTGGTGATTACCTACAAAGCAGGCAATCGGATTGCAGAACGGACCGCAAGGCAAAGTGCATCAGTTCTTGAAGCCAGAGGTGCAACGGTTTTTGTAGGTGCTTCGGGTGCCTATGACAATCCCTATCCTGCATTTATTGCCTGTAGCGATCGTCCGATCGACTTAGCCGTGGTTCTGGGGGGGGATGGAACCGCATTAGGGGCAGCACGATATTTAGCCCCTGAAGGGATTCCGATCTTGGCCGTCAATATTGGTGGGCACTTAGGCTTTTTGACCGAATCGGCGGACCAGTTTGATAGCGAAACCACCTGGGACCGCTTAGCGGGCGATCGCTATGCCATTCAACGGCGGATGATGTTGCAGGCAACGATGTTTGAAGGCAACGATCGCTCTAACCTTGAACCCGTAAGCGATCGGTATTTGGCGCTGAATGAGATGTGCATTAAGCCCGCCTCTGCCGATCGGATGGTCACGTCTATTTTGGAAATGGAAATTGATGGGCAGGTGGTCGATCAATACCAAGGAGATGGTCTGCTGATTGCCACCCCAACGGGCAGCACTTGTTACACACTGGCGGCCAACGGTCCGATCGTCCATCCCGGCATGGAAGCGATCGTAATCACGCCGATTAATCCGCTGAGTTTGTCGAGTCGGGCTATTATTATCCCACCGGGCTGTGTCGTTAGCGTTTGGGCTTTGTGTGATCCTGACCTAACGACCAAGCTGTGGATGGACGGTGTGATGGCCACAACGCTATACCCCGGCCATCGGGTCGATATTCGCATGACCGATCGGAATGCAGAATTTATTGTTTTGCGTGGAGACTATTGTTACTACCGCACACTGCGAGAAAAGCTGCATTGGGCAGGAGGCCGAGTGCGCTACGGTCATGAATTGCAAAACTAGTGGAATCCCACGACCGAGATCACAGGATTCGCCACTCAATCCAAGGATGTTTCCTAAGTCCCCGCCTGATGGTCATCTAGGCGTAAGAGGCGACGATAGAAGGCTTGGGAAAAGTCTGGAATGCGGGTACGACGATAGGTGAAAATGACATCAATTAAAAAATCTACAAATTCAAAGTTTGCCAACATAACTTCATAGCTCAAATCCGCATTTCCATCGAACTGAATCCGACAACGACAGAGATCGGCAGGCAAGTTTGAAACGTTCCAAGTTACAACAAATGGGATACTTTCACCGCCCTCAATAGTGCGCTGACCTTCTAGGTTTCCTCGTTGATGGAGGCTGATGGCAAAGGGCAGGATTTGCTTTTTGTTGGCTTGGGGATAGTAGGGCGCGTACACTCCACATTGAGGAGCAGAAGCGGGGGTGAGCTTTTCAATAGACATGGGGTTTTAACGTGTGATTTTGCAACGGACTCAGGCGATTGAGCTGAAACAGATCGTGCTGGGTTGACAGGACTCAGGTTTTGACTACTATTCCCCGATCGGTGTCATGTCTCTACATTGAGCACTTCCACATTAAAGCCATGCCTCAGAGCTTTGTTACATTTTTTAAGAAGTGCTTTACAAACCGAAACACTTCATGTACAGTTATAGTAATAGACGCAACGAGTGCGCAACACAACACTTCAGGAGCTATCAAATGAGAACCGGAACTATCAAAGATGACCAAGGATTAACCAACACCTTTGCTGTCGAGCCTGCAATCACCTACGTGCAAGGCACTGAGTCTCAGTTTGGCTTCAACGCAAGCTCTGAGATGCTGAACGGTCGCCTAGCCATGATTGGCTTTGTCAGCGCATTGATTCTTGAAGCAGTTACTGGTCACGGTGTCATCGGCTTTTTGACTAGCCTCTAAAAATTCTGACTACGGGTCTCTCTGACTTGCAGCTCGGTTTGATAACCCGAACCTTGTCAGAGGAAATATAGTTGAGAGAGCCGTGAAGAGTATTACTTCGCGGCTCTCTTTTATGCGTTTGGTTCAACCTTCAAACAATCCAAAGCCGATCGCACCTCAACTCATTTTTAGGCTCAGCCCATCAGCCACACGGGGACTTTATATGATCCGACTGCATCAACCCACCCGATTTTTCTCCACTGCTCAGCGTCGAGTGAAGGGATGGATCGGGACACTAGCGATCGCCGTAGCCCTGACTCCGATCGTGCCAACGCTTCAACAGCAGGGGTCTGCAATCTCTGTTCAGGTGCCCGTGGCGGGGGCGATTGCGGGTCCAAATAGCGAAATCGCTAAGCTGAAAAAATCGAACAAGCGCTGGATTGAAGTGAATCTATCCAGTCAGCGACTGATTGCTTGGCAAGGAAAAAGTTGGGTTGATGCCCGCATAATCTCCAGCGGCAAACGCTCGACTCCAACTCGGACCGGAGTCTTTGCGATTCAAACCATGTACCGCACGACCTCCATGAGCGGCGAAGGTTATGCCGTTCCTGATGTGCCCCATGCCATGTTTTATGATGGTGGCTATGCGATTCATGGCGCATACTGGCATAACAACTTTGGCACTCCCGTCAGTCATGGCTGCGTCAATATGTCAGAAAGTGCTGCTCGATGGTTATTTAGCTGGGCAAAGATTGGGACTCCGATCGTCATCCACAACTAAATCAATCGCTCTTCGGTCTCACGGTCAAAATACCTAGTGCATCTGTGGGCAAGTATTTACGAGCAGCGGCTTGAAGGGCTTGGGGGGTGATGCTGCGAATCCGATCGGTGTAGCTGAAGGCGGGTTCTAGATCACCTAGAATAGAATGATAGTAGCCGTAGAGATTGGCCCGATCGCTGGGGGTTTCGTTGCCGAAAATGAACTGGTTCGCCACTTGAGTACAGATCTTTTCGAGATCCTTAGGGTCTGCTAACTCGTGCTGAAGTTGGTTGATATGTCCCAACAGTGCGGATTCAACAACCTCTAGATTTTCCGTTGGCAATGTGGCTGACAGGGTAAATAATCCCTGATATTGATAACTCATATTGCTAGCGCTGACCCCGGAGACAAGACCACGTTTTTCTCGTAGATCTTGAATTAGCCGTGCGGTACGACCTTGACTGAGAAGATTTGAGATGATGTCTAGGGCATAGGTTTCTTCCAGATCGATCAATCCCGGTACGCGCCACACCAACATCAACCGAGCTTGTTGAAGGCTCGCGTCTTCGTAGTCCTGACGAACGATGTCGGTATAGGCGGGGTCAACGACAAAATCATGGGGTCTATTGTGCTCTGTTTTTGCGGACCACCCGACAGTATCAAGACTCTTTTCAACGATCGAAATTAGCTGCTCAACGGGCAAGTTACCCACGGCAACGGCAGTGACGGCGCTGGGCTGATACCACTGTTGATGGAAGGCTCGCATTTGCTCTGGTCTCAAGGATTCGATCACCGAAGTGGGTCCGAGAACTGGGCGATTGTAAGGCAGTTGATCGAAGCCGAGTTCGACTAGTCGCTGGTAATTTCTCCGGCGAGGGTTGTCGTCCGATCGGCGAATTTCTTCCAGTACAACATTACGTTCCCGATCGAACCCATCGGCGGGAATGGTCGGGTTGAGTAATACATCAAGCTGCAAGGGGGCGAGGGCTGCAAAATCTTGGGGAGCGGTAGTGATGTAGTAATGGGTATAGTCCTGACTGGTCGCGGCATTGGTGACGGCCCCGCGAGATTCGATGCGCTGCTCGAATTCACCACTTTTGAGCCGATCGGTCCCTTTAAAGATCATGTGCTCCAAAAAGTGAGCCATGCCGTTAATTTCATTACTTTCAAGAACGGAACCAACATTCAGCCAAAGATTGAAGTTGATGGCATCGACGGGAAGCTGTTCAGCAATGATGGTCATTCCGTTGGAGAGTCGATGAATGACGGGAGCATTGAGGCGATCGCTTTTTGGAGCTAAGGTCGGTGTCATGGTCGATGTCATTCGGGTGTCTCAGTGCGGGAATGGAGCTAACTTATTTTAACCGTAGAACCGAATAGATTCAATTTTCAAGGTTCGGTGTCAGGGTAGCTACAGAGATAGCTAGAAAAATAAAATTTTATCTTTTGGCGTAATGCTTGCTAACCTCTGATAAGGTATCATCAGTTTGTTAAGTGGCGGCATGGCCAAGTGGTAAGGCAGAGGATTGCAAATTCTCCACCCTCAGTTCGAATCTGAGTGCCGCCTTAAGAAAAACCTCATTTTATATTGAAACAAAAAAGAATTGCGTCTCAACCGAGGCTGTATTGTTTAGAACCTCAGTTGAGACGCAGAAGCATCAGGTGACACATTGCTTGTTCCAAGGGGAAGACCCAGGCATTGTCTCTGAAGCGAGATTAGAGCGTGAAGGGCAAGATGATATGGCGAGTATCATCAAAGTCCAAAACTCCCCGATCGCGGAGTTGACCCAAAAGGCGGGTAATTGTGACACGGGTGGTTCCGATCGCATTAGCAAAATGCTGATGGGTTAGGCGAATGGTAATGCGATGTACCGATTTTCCGTTTAGGGTAACGGGTAAACTAATCTCTCGTTTCAGTAACGCCAAGAACTCCACAAGCCGATCTTCAACTCGGCGACAACCGGCGATCGCCAACAATGATTCACTCTGCTGAAGCCGACGCTTCATTTGGCCAAACAGGCATTGGACCATTTCAGGCGACTGCAATGCTTCTTGCCAGCTCAAGCGCATCAGGTCCACGTCAGAGAGAGCCGTCGCACTGTAGGGATGTATCAGACTAAGCGGTTTACCGAAAGGCATCAGTGGGGCAATTAAGCCCAAAATGGCTTCATCGCTACTAGGATAAAGAGTGCTGAGTTGAACTACACCTCGATGGACGAGCCAGATGTCTTGCTCATAGAGAGGAATGACTTGCCCTCTGCGAAAACTTTTCAAGCCTCGGCTTTGATATCGGGCTTCAAGGAGTTGCTGAATCGGGTCAAGTAAGGAGGATGTCGATCGCATTGGTTGGACGATTGAAGAGGGTGGCATGAGCTAACCTTAGGGATTCGCAGGGAAAACAATGGTCTAGTACAGACTTTGACCGAGTAGGGCTTGGCACCGATAGGGTGCGAGTAGTCATATAAATTCAATCTATAAAAATTGGTCTCTAAGATTCAATGTAGAGCTTGAGGCTCAAGAGAACGTAATTAATACATTGAATTCTGGTTAAGTTTTGGTGAAGTACTATACTTATTGATAGGGTCCACCAAAGTTAAATCTGGACGCTGAATATCGGGATTAAAATGTGCTGCTCACAAGGTTGCTTATGTGAAGCGAATTCCCAATAATAGAAAGGCGGGTATTGGGCGATCGCCATGGGATTTCTTGAGTCAACAACTGAACAACCAACACACTATGAACGCTTAGGGCTTCAGGTTTCAGCATCTAGCGGAGATATTCGGCGGGCATATCGGGAATTAAGTCGGCAATATCATCCTGATACAACGCGTCTGCCGCCGCTACTCGCGACCCAGGGATTCTTAGTCCTAAATGAAGCTTATGCAACGTTGAGTAATCCTGAACGTCGCTTACATTACGATCGGTCTATTGGCTACTCATCTATTTCAATGGTGCGATCGATTCCATCGCTGTATGCAGAATCTTCAAGGTCTTCAGGCTCTGCCAAGATTCCCACCATCAAACCCCACACCCAGTTTGATCCTCAATTCAGCGCCTATTTAGATGCGGAAGATCGCCCCTTGTCGGCGGGTGAACAGTTTGCTCTTTTTTTGATGGGAGCGACGTTTTTGGGATGTCTTGGATTAGTGATCTTGTTAAGTGTGTTTAAAGCCTGATACCGTAGGGGTTTGAGACCTGCTTTTCCTTCCACACAACCCATACAATTGCGCCTCATGTTAAACCTGCCTCCATCGAATACAGCCCTCTACAACCATCCACTGCCGCAATTGGAAGCATGGCTTCTTTCCTTGGGCTGCCGTCAAGATGAACGATTGCGACATCGCTGGACTGTGATGCGATCGTCTTGGCAAGCCGAGTTGTTATTGGACACAGAGCAAGTGATCGTGCGATACGTCGGTAGCGGCGTTGGGGAAGTGGTGCGATCGTTCAAATATTCCTTAAGCCGTCAGGACATTGAGGAAGCAATCTTTGCAGGACCATAAGTGACGAAACCATAGGCGATCGGGTCAGTCAGATTGATCATTTTAATAGCTTTGTTCTCGGTGAATTATGTCTGCTCCACTTTGGCCATATGTTACGCCCGGAATCCCGGATGATTATTTTGAGACTTTGCCGGGAATTCCCATCACACAACGGGAAGTTCGTTTGTTGATGTTGTCCTATCTGCGGCTTCAAATTGACTCGGTGCTGTGGGATATTGGGGCCGGAACCGGGACAATTCCGGTGGAAGCAGGACTTTTTTCACCTAGGGGTAAAATTGTAGCGATCGAGCGTGACGGGGAAGTAGCCAGCCTGATTCAGCGAAATTGCGATCGGTTTGGGGTCAAGAATGTAGAGGTCGTTGAAGGCAGTGCCCCGGAGTGTTTGGGTGTGTTGCAGACCTCACCCGATCGGATTTGCTTGGAAGGCGGGCGACCCATTAAACCTATTTTGAGTGCGGTATGGCAACGACTGAAACCGGGTGGACGAATTGTCACCATTGCACCCAGCCTGGAAAGCCTGTATCAAGTATCGGAGAGCTTTGCCGAGTTACAGGTGCGGAATATTGAGATTGTACAGTCGGCAATTAATCGGTTAGAAAAACGAGGCAATCATCAGGTATTTGCCGCAGTGGATCCGATGTTTGTTCTGAGTGGTGAGAAGCTGTAGATTTGGCGTATGAGTCTAGAGTTTAAATCTGATGGCGAATTTTCAAGAATCCAGTACAGTGACTAGGATGATCATATTTTAGTCATGTCTTAATCTTTAGTCTTAATCTTCAGGTGAATGAGTTGCGATCGAAAACCCTAAAGCGAATTATTAGCGGCGTGGTTGCGATCGTGGCGGCCATTACCATGCTTATTTTGGGCGGCTGGTATTTCACAATGGCGTTAGCTGTGTTGGTGTATTTGGGGCAGTTGGAATATTTTCGTCTGGTGGCAGCAAAGGGGATGTTACCCGCAGTACGGACGACCATGAACCTGAGTCAGGCATTGATGCTGATGTCTCATGTAAATCCGACTTTGACTGATGCGCTGCTGCCGATCGCAGGGACCTTAATTTGTTTTTATCTTTTGTTTCAGCCAAAACTAGCCACGATCGCAGATTTATCTGCCTCAGTTATGGGCTTGTTTTATACGGGTTTTTTACCTAGTTTTTGGATTCGACTACGAGATTTAGGTCAAAGCGCGGTGAGTAACTTGCCTTTGGATGGATTGTGGATTGTGGGTGCAACCAGCGTTCCTCAAGGGTTGCGGGTGACATTATTGGCCTTTAGCTGTATTTGGGCCGCAGATATTGGAGCCTATGTGATGGGCCGTATGGT
The DNA here is from genome assembly GCA_043787635.1 of Synechococcales cyanobacterium. Classification (GTDB taxonomy): domain Bacteria; phylum Cyanobacteriota; class Cyanobacteriia; order Leptolyngbyales; family Leptolyngbyaceae; genus JAAFJU01. Next base: position 17,168 of record JAYVUU010000185.1, read on the forward strand.
TGGGAAAACGCCACTTTCTGACATCAGCCCCAAGAAAACTTGGGAAGGTGCATTTTTCGGAACTTTAGGGAGCATTTTAGTGGCGATCGTTGGAGCCAAGATGATGGGCTGGGGATTTTTTGAGGTGACGGGCGCGCTATTTGGGTTGATGATTGGGGTGGTGAGTTTGTTGGGTGATCTGACTGAATCTTTAATGAAGCGAGATGCCGGAGTCAAGGATTCTGGCGATTTAATCCCAGGTCACGGTGGCATTCTCGATCGGACGGATAGCTATTTATTTACAGCGCCGCTGGTCTATTATTTTGTGACATTACTGGTGCCATTAATTAAATAACAACCAAACACTTACTTCAAATTAATTGACTCATCCGATGGTTTCCAAATTAGCGTTTCAACGCCGTTCAAAGCAATAAACCAATTCAACACGCTCTCACGCTCAAAATTAAGGCAGAACAGTAAGTCGACCAATGCAGGATATTTTGCCTAGTTCGATCGTCACTTCAGACATAGACGTGCCCAGACCGAGATCAAATTCGTAGCCATTAAGTTCCGTTATCGCCATCCCTCGTTTAGCTCTCGCATGGGGAAGCCAGACGGGGTTTTGGAGCGAAATTTTGTTAGGCTGAATAAGCTGAAGCCCTGTACGAATGGCTATTTCTGTTGCCTTAGTATCAGCATCACCAGAGCTAGACGGTAGATTGCCACACAAGATCATTATGCCATCTTGTAATTTAGCGTTGAGATTTGTAATCGTCAGGCGGCTCTGAGAACTGGCATCACCTGATCCTAAGATTCCCATCAAAAATTGGGTTACAGCCTGTTGGATCATCGGAGTGCAGAGCGATCGGTTGAGATCCTCTTCAGATAACGAAAATTTGAGGTCGATCGGGAATTCTGCCAGTAGTTTTAACGCCTTGCCCCGCATCACTTGACCAAGATTGACTTGAATATCTTGAGCCGTAAGCTGAAGATCTCGGATGTGGATCCCTTGATAAACTGCCGCTGCCACAGACGCTTCAATTTTGTGGATCTTGCCCCCCAGAATTTGCCGATCGCCCGCTTGAATTGAAAGTTTAAGGTCTTCAAGGTGTTCAGTTTGAGACTTCAACCAAAGCCGCACTGCCGGAGCTAATACTTTGCTAATCAAGCCGGACGATCGTTTTGGGTTTTGCTCTTCGGTCAAGGTTTCGGGCAGCGTATCAATTAATATATCAGTCGAATCTTTTTGGGCATCGGGCATCGATTCAGGCATGGGAAGAGTATGGTTGAGGACGTACCGAATATAAGAATATGCCATGGCGCACCCTCGTTCATACCGATCGTCTCGGTCCCAATCATCCGGGTCGAAACCACTTCGGTCATCAAGCCTAACAAAACCCGCATATTTCCACGAGAGCATCGGCAGCATTCCCGGTACATTGCAGATCCGACCTGAATCGGCACCGTCTGAAATCGACGTTTTGGATTACACCGTTGATACCTGCGAACACCAGATTGGACTGACTCCCTCAGACATCAAGCCCTACCTTGAGCATTCATCGACCACCTGGATTGACCTGAAAGGGTTGGGACACGAAGAAACACTGCGTCAAGTGGGTGAAGTTTTCCAGTTGCATCCTCTGCTATTGGAAGACATTGTGAACGTTCCCCAACGCCCGAAAGTACAGGATTCACTGGAACAATTATTGATCATTGCTCGCATGGTGGTTTTGACGGGACCATTAGAGGAGAATTCGCTCCATTCGGCATTTATGACAGAACAAGTGAGCTTCGTGCTGGGATCGAGCTATGTCTTGACGGTTCAAGAAGAGCCAGATTATGACTGCTTTGAAATCGTCCGATCGCGCCTGCGGGATGGCCGGGGCACAATCCGAAAGCAAGGAGCCGACTACTTGATGTATGCGCTGCTAGATTCGATTATTGATGGATTTTTTCCGGTTTTGGAAGTTTATGGTGAAGCGTTAGAAGTACTTGAAGACGAGGTAGTTGCTAACCCTACGGCTCATACCCTTGAAAAAATTCATCAAATGAAACGCGATTTGATTACCCTTCGTCGCGCGATTTGGCCTCAACGAGATGCAATTAACTCCCTGATTCGGGATGAAAATCCATTGATTAGCGATGAGGTGCGGCTACATTTGCGGGATTGTTATGATCATTCCGTGCAGGTGATGGACATGGTGGAGACCTACCGAGAAGTTGCATCGAGCTTGATGGATGTCTATCTTTCGTCCGTGAGCAACCGGATGAATGAAATTATGAAGTTTCTGACGGTAATTTCTAGTATTTTTATCCCGTTGACCTTTATTGCGGGCGTTTATGGCATGAACTTTAACACCGAAAAGTCGCGGTTGAATATGCCAGAACTCAATGCCCCCTATGGTTATGTGATTTGCTTGGGTGTGATGGCGATCGTCGCTGTCGGTATGGTTGCATTCTTTTGGCATAAGGGCTGGTTTAGCAACTATGCGATGCAGCCCAAATCTCGATCGAAATCTTACGATCGTAGTCGTCGCAGTTCTTCTTGAAGTTCGGCCACTTGACGACGCATGTCTTCAACAGGATTGCCGTTAGCTTCAGGCTTAGATGGCTCTTCCTTGATTTTGACGGGTTCTGGCTGCGCGACTGAGCTTGTTTGCGACACAGAAGACTCACTATCCTCGTCCACAATTTCGATACGGCGGGGTTCTTTTGGGGTGTCTTTTGGTTTTTGAGCTTGTTGGGCAAGGTTTTCAAATTCCTGTTGAGCCGTTTTCATTTTCTCATCGACATACCGCCGTGCTTCTTCAGTCGTCATTTCACCGCGTTCCACCATCTCGTCCGCCAGCTTTTGCAACTGACCACCAAATTCATTCAGCTTGCTTCCAGCTTTTTCCCCAGCATAGGATGCAGCGCCGATGCCGATATAGACAGCTTTTTGTACCAAGTCACTCCAGCCCATAGATCATGCCTCCAGAAAATAGATTCAAGGTTTGGTTCTATCTCTAGGATAGCGGTGATTCTTCAGGTGGTTAGGTCGTGAGCCGTCCCTGAATTAAGTCGTAGTTCCCGATCGTAAAAATACGAAGAGATTCATGGTATTGTGATGGCTGACTCGGACTCATGCGGTTTCAACGCCCAAATTTTGTCAGGACCGGAAGGTAGCAGCAATACGGGATGCTTGGGACAGGCGTGAACTCCGGGTCTTCTGCGTTTTAGAGAAACTCGCGTTCGATCGCTTCAAGCATCTGACTTACAGGCATTCCACCGCCACCGGATTTGCCCGCCCCGATTTCATCATTAGTGCTGCATCGTCATGAGTTGGGCAATGATCGAGACCGATCGGATCGCCCATCACTACATGCCATTCATACAGTTTGTAATGCACACAGCAATTGGCAACCAAAGGATCGCGAGCCACAATCTTTTGTGCTTCTTCCATTGACTCCGCCTCAAATAACAGCATTCCGCCGCCTTTTTGCTTCCAATAGCCTGTTTGAGCGTGGTGACCGTTTTGAATTAATTCTTGGACAAATGCGAGATGAGCGGGCACATACCGATCGAAGGTCGGCTTATCGACAATTCCTTCTTCAATTTTGACAAACCAAGGCATGAACGGTTCCTTTCGATGGATTTAGTAGAGAAAACTCTTAGGGATATTCAGAGTCTGGCTCAGTGCGAGACAGAATGTTACTTCCCTTATTCCCTTATACTAAAGCCTAATCCGATCGCAACTCGACTATCACCATGGCGCTGACTGAACCTGGAAGTTATAAAGAAACCGTTAACCTTCCCCAAACCAAGTTTGATATGCGGGCCAATGCGGTCAAGCGTGAACCTGAAATTCAGGCGTTTTGGACTGAGGCTCAGATTTACGAGAAGCTGGCGCAAGAAAATACGGGAGACCCCTTCATCCTGCACGACGGACCGCCCTACGCCAACGGCTCACTTCATGTTGGTCATGCGCTAAATAAAATTCTGAAAGATATTATTAATAAATATCAGTTGCTGAATGGTCGGAAGGTTCGCTTTATTCCAGGTTGGGATTGCCACGGATTGCCGATCGAACTGAAAGTATTGCAAACCCTAAAACAAGATGAACGTAAAGCGCTAACTCCGATCGCACTGCGGAAAAAAGCCAAAGAATTCGCCCTTGAAGCCGTCAACGATCAACGCGAAGGCTTTAAGCGTTATGGAGTCTGGGCTGACTGGGAAAAGCCATACATTACCTTGGATCCAGCCTACGAAGCGGCTCAAATTGAAGTCTTCGGGCAGATGTTTCTAAAGGGCTTTATCTATCGCGGATTGAAACCCGTCTATTGGAGTCCGAGTTCTCGTACCGCATTGGCAGAAGCGGAGTTGGAATATCCGGAAGGACATATTTCAAATAGTTTGTATGCTGCATTTGAAATGCTAAACCTATCGCCTCAATTGCAAATGCCGTTTGATTCATTCTTAGGCGAATTAGGCGTGGCAATTTGGACCACAACACCTTGGACTCTACCGGGAAACTTGGCGATCGCAATCAATCCCGATCTGGTGTATTCCGTTGTCGAAGTGGGCGAAAATAATCCAACAAAATTCAAATATTGGCTAGTTGCAAAAGACCTGGTAGAGTCGCTGGCGACCAAGCTGGGCGTAACGCTAGAAATCAAAGCGTCTGCTCTGGGTAAACTGCTGGAACATTGTACTTATCGTCATCCGTTGTACGATCGGATCTCCGAAATCATTATTGGCGGCGACTACATCACAACCGAAGCGGGAACAGGGCTTGTCCATACCGCGCCCGGTCACGGACAAGAAGACTATATCGTTGGTAAAAAGTACAATCTCCCCATTCTCGCACCCGTTAATGATGGCGGAATTTTGACCGAAGAAGCCGGGAAATTTGCGGGACTAAATGTCCTCAAAGATGCAAATCCAGCGATCATTGCTGCGATGCAAGAACTGGGTTGCGTGATCAAAGAAGAAGCCTACCAACACAAATATCCCTACGATTGGCGTACAAAAAAACCTGTTATTTTCCGAGCCACTGAACAATGGTTTGCATCGGTTGCGGGCTTTAGAGATGCTGCATTGGCCGCGATCGAAACCGTGACTTGGATTCCCCCCCAAGGTAAAAACCGCATCACTCCCATGATTGCTGAACGATCGGATTGGTGCATTTCTCGCCAACGCAATTGGGGCGTTCCCATTCCAGTTTTTTACAACACCGAAACGAATCAACCCTTGATTACAGCCGAGACTATTGCCCACATCAAAGCGATCGTGGCAGAGCACGGTACAGACGCATGGTGGGAAATGAGCATTGAGGAATTGTTGCCGGAGCAATATCGCAACGATGGCAACACCTATCGTCAAGGTTTTGACACAATGGATGTGTGGTTTGATTCTGGCTCGTCTTGGGCGGCTGTTGTGCAACAGCGTGAAGGCTTACAGTATCCCGCAGATCTCTATCTCGAAGGCTCCGATCAACATCGGGGTTGGTTCCAATCTAGTCTTTTAACTAGCGTCGCTGTCACCGGACAAGCCCCTTACAAAAAAGTCCTGACCCATGGCTTTGCGGTCGATGAAAAGGGGATCAAAATGAGTAAATCGATCGGTAATGTGGTCGATCCATCCGTTGTCATTTTAGGCGGGAAAAACCAAAAAGAAGAGCCGCCCTATGGGGCTGATGTGTTGCGCCTTTGGGTTTCATCTGTGGACTATTCCAACGATGTCCCGCTGGGCAAAAATATGCTTAAGCAACTGAATGATGCGCGGGGAAAAATTCGGAATACTGCGCGGTTTCTATTGGGCAATCTCCATGATTTCGATCCCGCTAAAGATGCTGTGCCCTACGCTGAATTATCAGAACTCGATCGGTACATGTTGCATCGAATGACTGAGGTATTTGCCGAGGTGACTGATGCCTTTGAAACCTATCAGTTCTTCCGTTTCTTCCAAACTGTTCAAAACTTTTGTATTGTCGATTTGTCTAACTTTTATCTCGACATTGCAAAAGACCGTTTGTACATCAGTTCTGAGAATGCTCAACGTCGTCGCAGTTGCCAAACTGTACTCGCGATCGCTCTAGAAAACCTCTGTAAAGCGATCGCCCCCGTCCTCTCCCATTTGGCTGAAGATATTTGGCAGTTCATTCCTTACCAAACAGCTCATAAATCAGTATTTGAGTCCGGTTGGGTCAATCTAGATTTAAGCTGGATGCAGCCTGATCTTGCTGAAAAATGGACAAAACTGCGGGAACTCCGGACCGAATCAAACAAGGTTTTGGAACAAGCACGAACAGCCAAAGAAATTGGTTCATCTCTAGCCGCGAAACTCTTGGTTTATACCAATGATTCAGCATGGCGATCGGTGCTCGATAGTTTAAATGTGAACGATCGAACTCATGGAAACAATGTCGATGAGTTGCGTTATTTACTACTCATTTCGCAAGTTGAATTGGTGGACTCGATCGATCGAATTTCAGCCATGAAGTTCTCAACGACTACCGAAACATTAGGGATTGGGGTCGCGGATGCAGACGGTGTGAAATGCGATCGGTGCTGGAACTATTCAACTCATGTCGGCACGTCTGAACTCCATCCATTGCTGTGCGATCGGTGTGTTGATGCGATCGATGAGAAGTTTTAGAGCTTGTAATTTAACAAGCTCTCTCTGAACGAACTATTCGCCCGCAGTCTTACTCGCGGGTGACTCTGTTCGAGAAGTCTCAAGTACATCTTTCGGTAGATCATTCTCAGATCTCAATTGATCAGACAATTCATCCCCGCTGGTGGAAGGTTGTGCCGGAGTTGGAGACGTTTTGAGTTCTGTCGTTGCATTGGGCTGCACTGTAGGAAGCTCAGCTTTTTTACCTGAACCAAATAAGTTAAAAGGCTTGCGGGTTTCGATCGCCGACTCCTTCTGAGTAGAGAGCAGCATCTTTTGGTCGTTGGTCAGTTCTAATACAGGCGGCGCAAATATTCCATTAGTCTTTTTAGGCAGAACGATCGGCAAAGAAGGAGCAGATGGCGCAGGAACTAAATCAGTTGCGGATATAGATTCGGGAATACCGATCGGAACCTCTGTTTGAGTCGTCGAATCCTTATTTAAATCAGGAGTAGATTCATCAGATTTACGGAACCGATCGAACCAATTTTCTTTTTTAGGTGCGTCCGCAGTAACTTCAGATGTATCCGCATCCGTGATGGGAGCGCTTGCCTCAACAGGTTCTGCTTTAACCACAACAGGAGCCGCGATCGGAACCCTAACCTCTATTTTTTTACCTGGACCAATAAACGATGGAAGTTTCTCTTGAATCGGTCGTCTAGAGGCAGAAT
>JAYVUU010000186.1:0-26186 GCA_043787635.1 Synechococcales cyanobacterium
CACCCAGATCGTGCTCTCGACCGGCCCGAAGGATTGCTCGGCCCTCACGCCGTTCGCGCCGATCACGCTCCGTCACGATGCCGGTGCCTGGGAGCTGTCCGGAACCTGGATCGCCCGGCCGCTGACCGCCACCGACGACAGTGGAACGATGAAGGCCACGTCGTTCAAGGTCGGCACGCAGGGCACGAGCGCGGATGGCCCGATCGCCGCGGTGAGCCTCGGCGGCAGTGGCGCTCTAGAAGTACGATCGCAGCTTCGTCGGTTGGGTCTTGGGGCACGAGTTTGCCTTTGAATGCTTTGGCTAAGATTGAACGATCGAGCCGATCGAGTTCTGTTTTAGTGAATTGATATTGTTGTTCAATACGATCGATAACGTTGAGCTGCTTTTCAATAATTCCAATGATTTCTACTTGTTCTAAAGTTGGAGGCAAAGGTATTGGTGTGGATTTCACATCGCTTCCAGATACGCCATGCTGTCCTGCTGAGGTTTTAATCCGATCCTCGATATGATGACGAGAATATCCAACATTACAGGCAAATTCAAGAAATTGAGGTAGACAAAGATTTGAATTGACTAACTTTACCCGAATCAGTTTATCAGGATAGACGAGTTTATCCTTGAATTTACGAACGAGTCCACAAACGCCTACAAACATTCGGCTCCCATTATATCTTGTAAACAATAAATCTCCTGGCTCTAGCAAATAAGAATCAATGTTTTCACCTGGTTCCATTTGATAAAATCGAATATCTTCAATATTGACTTCTCTTGCGCGGACAGCAGAAATTCGTAAAATAGGAATACCAGGAGATTTTTCCAATGGTGGTTTAGATAATCCATTTCTCAAAGAAATCATTAATTCGTCTAACGTTGTCCATCTCCAGTTACTAGGTAAATCAACTAAGGTCTCTAAATCTGGTAAGGTTGGCTCTTGATATTTGGATGGTTTTGAGGTTTTGGATAATTGATCGCGCCGTTCCTTCCGAATGCGTTGCAATAGAATTTCCGCAGGTTCAACGTCGGGATTTTCCGATCGCCATTCTGCGGTTAAATCACCTCTAAAGGCAGCGGCGAGGACTGATTGACGGAATTGCTCTAGGAGTTTTGGAATGTGTGCGATCGCATTTCGGGCGGCTTGCGTGTGCGATCGGAGTTCCTCAATTTTGGCAACAATTCGTTTTTGCTCGTTTAGGGGTGGAAGTGGAATCTCAGTTTCTAGTAGGAATTCTTTTGGAACTCTCTGATGTCCGACGGCTCCCGACATTGATTGTTGTGCAATTTCACGATAACCCGGTTGCCTGATGAAGTTATAAATATATTCTGGGAGAACTCCTCCCGTACTTCGTAGAACATAAAATTCAGTTGATCCGCAAGCTATTCCGTTAATGAGATTTTCACCAATAGCAGCTTTCCCATTTTCCATACAAGGTGTAATCTTCGCAAAAATAACATCTCTATTAGCAAAGTGTGTATATCCTTTTTTGACTTCTCCAAACTTTTTAACTCCATGCTCCCGAATTGTTCCAGTTATCTCATCAATCGCGGGCATAGGAATGAAAGATATTTCTAATTCATCTGAAACACTTTTGTCATGTTTTGGATTAATGTCACATAAATCTTCAATAGCTGTCCACGCCCATCCTTCTGGTAATTCTGTTAAATCGTCTAGCATATTCAGCGCTCCTCGTTTTCCTGTGGACTCGATCCCCCTAACCCCCTTGAAAAGGTGGAACCGGAGAAATTCTTATCTATGTTTCCATACGTCTTTGTATTCTTCTCCTACTCTTAGTCCCCCTTTTTAAGGGAGATTTAGGGGGATCGGGACTATCCGATCACTCACCACATTCAAACTCTTACCCATAAACTAAATGCAATACCCGCCGGAACCTGACCAACATATTACCCCTCCAACAACCCTTGCAACGATCGCATCTCCCCGATCGCAATCTCCAACCGTCCCAAAATCTCTCCCGCAATCACCCCTGGCTCCGGCAGATCCGCCGCCGACTGCAAACTCTCATCCCGCAGCCAAGAAATATCCAAATTATCCCCTCGCTTCGCAATCTCCTCCCGACTAAAACACCGCCAACGGCTCTCCTCTCCCCCATCTTCGCGTTTCCCTAAACCATTCGCATCCATTCCATACAGTGATTCAAACTCCGTAAAATGCGATCGACTCAAAGGATTCCGTTTACCAAAGTTTGTCATATTGGTTCGCATGTCATAAAACCAAATCGCCTTAGTATTCCCTTTCTCCGTCAAACCCCGTTGCAAAAACAATACATTCGTCTTCACACCCTGTGCATAAAAAATTCCCGTCGGCAATCGCAATATCGTATGCAATTCACACTTATCCATCAAATCCGCCCGAATTAATTTGCCTATCCCATCTTCAAACAACACATTATCAGGCAATACGATCGCCGCTCTACCACCGGGCTTCAACGATCGGTAAATGTGTTGCAAAAATGCCAATTGTTTATTTGAAGTTGCAAAGCTAAAATCATCCCGTGATGGCAACCCGCCGCCCTTCTTCGTCCCAAACGGTGGATTCGTCAAAATGACATCCGATCGCCCCAACGCCTTCCCTTCCGACGACAACGTATCCCCCAACTTCACCCCAGCCCCATCAATTCCATGCAACATCATATTCATCAACAACAACCGATGAGCATCCTGAACCAACTCAATCCCACAGAACGCCTGAGACTTCTGAAACTCCTGTGATTTTTCTGACAATTCAAACAAATTATCCGTATTCGCTTTGATAAACTGATCCGCCTGAATCAAAAAACCACCCGTTCCCGCCGCCGGATCTTGAATGACTTCCCCAGCTTGTGGCCGCATCAAATGAACAATCGAATCAATCAATGGACGCGGCGTAAAATATTGCCCAGCCCCAGATTTCTTCTCCTCAGAATTCTTCTGAAGCAATCCCTCATACAAATCACCCAGCCCTTCTTCTTTAGCTGAATACCAATTCAAATCATCTAAATTAGTAATAAGTTTTTTCAGAATAGTCGGCTTCTTAATCGATGATTGTGCATTCACAAAAATCGCCTGCATCTTAGGCTGTGATGCATCTTCACCCAACATTTCTAACAACTCTTTATAGAACTTGATCAGCTCCGGCTCTCCCACCTGTTTCAGATCATCCCAGCGATAGCCCTCTGGTAACATTGCTTCTTGCTCCTGCTCCTGCAACAACTTCAGAAACAACAAATACGTTAGCTCCGTCACATATTGCATATACGTCACGCCATCATCGCGCAACAAATTACAGAGATTCCAAAGTTTCTGAACAATATCGTGAGTCGCAGTCATCGGGCATTTGGGGCGAAAGTGAAATCATTGTTAGTGTAAATGATTTCTGGACCTAACTCACGTCATCCCACAAACCAGAATGAATCTCCGCTAAAATCTCAGCCAATTTCCCATCAAATACCCGATCGAGTTGTTTAAATCCACCCGCCGACTGAAAAGCACCCATTTCCAAAGACGATCGATCGACAATGATTTCTTGCTTCAATTGTTTACTAATCCGATCGAGCCAAGTGCGTTGAATGGGTCTCCAAGTATTACCCATAAGGATTCTCTTCATCGCCCGATCGACCCGTTCCCCGTAGGCCACCAATGGATCCCCGATCGCCGCCTGCCGAATAAATCCAATAATCGAAGCCGCAATATCCTCATTGGTCCTAGAGCGCCAAGCAACCTCCAGCGACTTTTCCGAAAAGCCTCTATCGGCCAATATCGATCGAACGTCCTGAAGCTGTTTTCTAGTCAATTCTCTAGGTCGCTGTGTCACCACTAACAATGCCGCAATTTCATTCTGATTATCCCGTAAAAAACGCTGAAACTCTTCCAAATAATCCTCAGCATTTCCGCCGTCTTTTGCACTGTAATATCGACTCACCCCGCGTAATTCATCCTCATGACTTGCCAAATAAATCGATCGTGACTGCGAATTTCGTTCCTCCAAAACAGCACTTAAGTTCGGACGTTCACGGAACCAACTCTGTACCAATTCTAAAGGCTGTTGTCTTAGGTATGGAACCCACGCCGATAAAGGCATTCCAGCCATTTCTTCTAGCACTTTTATTTGGGTTGTACTGAAGTACGATCGTTTGCGTTGAAAGCGTTGCAAAAACTGATCCAAAACCAACTTAATTGCGGGATCATTGTCCAATTCTATTAATTCAGTTTGCAATTGCACTAGCGAAATCTTGGGCTGCACCACTGTCGGAGTCATTGCCGTTACTTTGTCCATCATCCGACAAACACCCACCGCATCGTAAATCACAAAAGATTCCTTACCAATATCATCACAAGTCCGCGTTGCTCGACCTTTCATTTGTTCATACAAAATTCGCGAATTCACCCGCCGCAAAAAGACCAAATTACAAATCGCAGGCACATCAATCCCTGTGGTTAATAAATCAACCGTCACCACAATTTTAGGATGTTGTTCATTCTTGAATTTCAATATCTTTTCCAACGGTCGTTCAGCCGTACCTGTAATCTTTGTAATCAAATCATCATCTAAACTGCCATACAGCGCGGTAAATGAATTCCTAAGCTGTCGCACCACTTCATCTGCATGAATATCACTCACACAAAAAATCAATGTTTTCCCCTGGCTAAATGGATCAAGATTCTCTGCTAAATATTCACAAACCACTCGATTAAAGTCCGGTGCAATCACCCGCCGATTAAACTGCTCCACCTCCATCCGAATCTCATCGGGTGCCAGAAAACTCTCGATCGCATTCGTCACTGGATCAAATGTTTCAATTTCAGCACCCGTTTTCCAAGTAATACCCTCTTGAGACAATGCGGTTTCAATTTCGATCGGCGGCTCATGGGGCACTAACCGACCTTCGGCCACCGCTTGGTTATAGCCATAATAAAAAATAGGCGCACCGAAAATCTGAGAGGTGTGTAATGCAGGTGTTGCAGTCAATCCAATCTTAACCGCATCAAAATAATCAATCACCTGACGATATTTAGACACATAATCATTAAAATCTCGAAATTCTAATTCAGTCTCACTGAGTTCCCGATCGAGGACATAACCCCGATGGCATTCATCCACAATAATACAATCATACAAACCCACAGGCGGCGGATCTCCATAGAGAATACGTCTTACAAAACTCTGTACCGTCGCAATTTGCACTTTTGCATCGGCATCTATTTGCCCAACGCCCTTCACCTCAAAAACATCCGCAAATTTCTGAAGATTCTCCATGCGTGAATCATTAAATGAACCTTCCGTCTGATCCCCCAAAGCCGTCCGATCGACCAAAAATAAGATTCGTCGAAATCGTTTGGTTTTCAACAATCGATAAACTAGCGCGATCGCTGTCCTCGTTTTCCCGGTCCCCGTCGCCATCGCTAACAGTAATTCTCGCTGATCGGTATTCAAACCCGTTTCGATCGCACGAATTGCAGCTTTCTGGTAATCCCACAATGAGAGTGAATAATTGAATTCTTCTTGAGCCAATTGTTGTTGAGCAACCTCAATATTCTGAGCCATCATACTCATGAGATCCGCAGGTCGATACCAGCCTTTCAATGCTCGACGTTGTGACTTTGACGATCGGACATCTCGAAACCAAATCCCACTTTGAGATTCTAATTGCCGCAAATAAGGTCGACTATTGGTTGCAAATGCAAAGGGAATCTCGCCATCAATTCCGCGCAGTCCTTTGGTATATCGAATCGCCTGATCTAATCCACCCTCCTGTACATTTTTGTGTTGACGTTTGGCTTCGATGGTTCCGATCGCCTGCAATCCCACAAACAAAACATAATCTGCCCGTCCATCTTGCATTGGATATTCAGCGATCGCCAAATTCTTGCCTTTTATTGGACGGACTCCATTGCCATAGGTCAACTTCACCGAATCTGCTTCCCACCCCACCTCTCGTAATTGTGCATCAATCAATGCCCGTGTTTCTGCTTCACTCAATTGCATAAACTGAGTGGCTTTCTGCGCTTGATCGATCGCAGTTTGAATGGGTTGTATAGTTTGAAGACGTTGAACTTGTAATTCTGCAATCCGAGTTTCAAGATCATTGCGATCGGCTTCCACCTGTGCCGCTAATTCCTCCGCTTGAATCCACCGCTGAGTAACTGAAGAATCCACGGGCGCAGTCGGCGGAATAAATGCGCGCCGTTTGTAACTGCTATCGCCAAACGATCGATAAAACCAACTCCCCAAAAAATGTGCATATTTTAGAGATTGCAGTGCTTGGCGTTGATCACCCATCAAATGATGAACCGCTTGATTGCCTAACTTTCGCAATTCATGGAACGCCATTTCCACATCACCCCCGACAATCCTCCGATCGCCGAGCAACCGTAACAAGTCTTGCTGACTGCCCTCTCCTTGAATCCCCACTTCAACTGCCACCAACTGCGCCAACAATTCTCCAAACTGCCGCAACTTAATCAAACACGTATTAGGGTCTTCTGAAAAATACCGTTCTGCCGATGCCCCAAGATGGACCAGTTGCCGATCGTGTGGTTTAAGAAATTCAAAATTGAGAGAGGTAAATTGTGCCACAGGACTTGGAAAGCTAGGATATCCCTATTATTCCACACCCATTATAAAAATAACCTCACTTCATAGACTACCTACAAATACATAGTTATGATGAATCATCTTATAGCGCTGAAAGAACAGACCTTAACCTATTCACAATCCGATCGATGTGTTCTTTTTCAATAATCAGCGGTGGTGAAAGCGCAATGATGTCGCCTGTTGTCCGAATTAGTAAATCTTGCTCAAAACAATTAACCAATGCTTTGTATGCCCTCGCGCCCGGAGATCCGGGAATAGGTTCTAATTCAATCCCTGCAATTAGACCGATCGTCCGAATATCAATAACACACCCAATATCTTTCAGGGATTGTAGTGCCTCTTGCCAATAGGGGGCGATCGTCGCGGCTTTAGCAAATAGATCTTCGTTTTGATAAATATCTAAAGTCGCAAGGGCTGCCGCACAGGCGAGGGGATGACCCGAATAAGTATACCCATGGAAAAGTTCAATCATATGTTCTGGTCCCTGCATAAAGGCATCTCTAATCCCCTCCTTCGCAAAGACTGCCCCCATGGGAACACAGCCATTAGTGAGACCTTTAGCGACACACATCAAATCAGGAATAACATTGAAATAATCGGCAGCAAAGGGCGCACCCATCCGACCAAATCCGGTAATCACTTCGTCAAAAATCAATAGAATGCCGTGTTTGTCACAAATCGATCGTAACCGTTCTAAATAGCCCTTTGGCGGAATCAGCACGCCCGTCGATCCGGCAACAGGTTCAACAATAACCGCAGCAATAGTAGATGCATCGTGAAGGGTCACAATCCGCTCTAAATCCTCGGCTAAATGCGCGCCCCATTCGGGTTGACCGTGACTGTAGGCATTGTGTTCAAGGCTATGAGTGTGAGGTAGATGATCAACGCCCGAAAGCAATGGTCCAAATCCCCGCCGATTAGTCGCGATGCCCCCAACGGAAATGCCGCCAAATCCGGTGCCGTGATAGCCCCGTTCTCGACCAATTAAACGGGTGCGGGTAGAATCGCCCTTGGCCCGGTGATAGGCGATCGCAATCTTGAGTGCGGTATCAACAGCCTCTGAACCAGAATTTGCAAAGAAAATTGCATTCAAATCGCCAGGAGTGATCTGAGTCAGCCGATCGGCCAGTTCAAACGGTCCCGGATGCCCCATTTGAAACGTAGGCGCAAAATCCAAGGTTTCAATTTGTTTTTTGACCGCCTCGGCAATAGTGCTACGGCCATGTCCTGCATTCACACACCATAATCCCGCCGTCCCATCCAAAATTTCCCGACCTTCGACATCTTTGTAATACATCCCCTGGGCTGATGACATGAGCCGAGGCTGGGCTTTGAATTGACGATTGGCGGTGAAGGGCATCCAGAAGGCATTGAGGTTGAGATTCATGGTGCTAGCGATGACGTGGAGCTTGAGGGAAAGATGTAATGGTGTGATTTTAATTAACTTCAAATGCTAGTCGCTTTACGACGACCGCGAGTAGTCGGTGATTTTGGTGCCGACTTAGGAAGACTTTTATCTGCCCCTTTCACTTTTTCCGCACTAGATTCACTATCAGCCTTAGATTTGCGACCACGAGTTTTTTTGGCTTCGGGTTCGTTCATGGCATCTACCGCCGCATTAGCTTTAGTGAGCGTTGGTTCTGTCAATTTTCCAACGACGCGACGTTTGCTATTTTTGCCACGACGTACAGAAGATAAATAATATTTCAAGGTCGATGGACTAATTTCAACGCCTTGTGCCGTCAGCATTGTAGATAGTTCAGTGTAGTCATAGCCCCGATCGAGAGCTAGTATGATTTGATCTTGCAATGCATTGATGGCTTCGCGCAAGGACCAGATTTCCTTAGGCTTTTCTGGTAAATCCATAAGCGTTAGCGAGGCTTGTGAAATAGCATCCGTTGAGACAAGGGTTGCTGTCGGAGAACGACGTTTTGCTCCAGCCATTAGAATGTCCCTGTTGTAGTAGTGATTTGGCAACTTAGTCTAATGTATCCCCTGCTCTAATGTATACCTTGACCATTGAACGTTAAAAAATATTCTTGTTTTGTGGTTCATCTAAATCTGCAAGTCCTACATATGAATGGTTTTTGCGATCGTGAATAGAACAGGTGCAAGAAACAACGCAGGCAAAAATGAACTAACTCGAATGGGGACTAATTCTAGTAAATTGCAGCCAATGCCCATGACCATCAATCCGCCGACCCCAGAAATGAGCGACACACAGGGATCATTACTGGGATTCGGGAGAACTTGGGCAAGGCTGCTGGCCACAAGAGAAAGACTGCCTTGATAAATCAAAATCATTACGCTAGAGAATGCCACTCCAATTCCATAGGTGCTACTGAATGCGATCGCGGCCAGTCCATCCATTACCGCCTTAACCGTCAGAATTCCAGGATCACCATTCAAGCCATTATTCAAACACCCTAAAATTGCCATAGGACCAACACAGAATAACAAACTCGTTGCAACAAATCCTTCTGTAAACCGTCCACCGCCTTTGACTCGTTGCTTCAGCCAATCGCCCAATTGCGTCAGTCTAAATTCAATTTGCAATGCTTCCCCAAGAACGCCGCCAAAGACGATCGACAGCAATCCCACAATCGTCCCGTCCACAATCCCCGCCGATGCATTGCGCATTGCGCCCGCCATGGTGATACCCAAAAAAATAGTAAATAGTCCCAATCCTTGGGTTAAAACTTGCTGCACTCTAGCTGGCATCCGTCCCCGCAGGCTGAGTCCGATCGTTGTTCCCAGAAGAATGGTGAATACATTGATCCAGGTGCCGCTTGTCTTTTGCCAAAGGGAGAGCATAGAAAAACCGATAGTGATGTAAATAAACTAAACCTACAGCAGAGCCGTAAAAGAATAGTTAATACACTGATGGTAAGAAAAGTTTCATAAAAATTCAGAGAAATTATAAATTGAGCAGGGGGCGATCGGTTGTAAAATGGACCTACTTATTTTTCTATTTTATGCTGAAACGAATTTGGGAAGGGGTGTTAGCGATTGTGGCTGACATGAGGCTAGGGATGACAAAAGCCGATGGGGCCGATAGCCCGGTGTGGGTGAGCGTATCGACCGTCATCATTCTAGGCACGATCGGATATTTAGTCCTGTGGGCAACCCGATCGGCTTATCTGTCCTGATTAAGACCTCAGCCTCTCAGCTTCTCCAACACACTGATGTCTTCGAGAGTAGAGGTATCCCCAGAAATCTCTTGGCCCGCTGCCAACGCCCGCAGCAATCGTCGCATAATTTTACCCGATCGGGTTTTGGGTAGGGCATCCGCAAATCGAATGTCTCCCGGACGGGCAATCGCGCCGATTTCCTTGACCACATGGGTTTTGAGTTCTTTCATCAGCTCATCGCTGGCGGTATGGGTGCCTTCTAAGATAACAAAAGCCACAATCTCTTCACCCTTCAGGTCATCGGGCTTGCCCACGACCGCCGCCTCGGCCACCGCTGGATGAGACACCAAAGCTGACTCAATCTCCATGGTGCCCAGTCGGTGCCCCGCCACATTAATCACATCATCCACCCGACCCATCACCCAGAAATATCCATCCGCATCGCGCCGTGCGCCGTCTCCAGCAAAGTAAATATAGTTTCCATCCACAGGCGTAATGTATTCCCAATAGGTAGCCCGAAACCGATCGTCGTCGCCGTACACCGTCCGCATCATTCCCGGCCAGGGATGACGAATCGCCAAATAGCCGCCTTCATTATCCGGTACTGAACGACCAGACCGATCGACCACATCCGCCAGAATTCCGGGGAATGGAAGGGTAGCAGAACCGGGTTTCGTGGCGATCGCTCCTGGCAATGGGGCGATCATAATGCCGCCTGTTTCGGTTTGCCACCAAGTATCTACGATCGGGCAACGCTCGGACCCAATCACCTTGTGATACCACATCCAAGCTTCGGGATTAATCGGTTCACCCACGGTGCCCAGCAATCGCAGGGATGTTAAATCTCGTGCCTTCGGATGCTCGTCGCCCATTTTAATAAACGCCCGAATGGCGGTGGGGGCAGTGTAAAAAATGCTGACCTGATGCTTTTGAATCACATCCCAGAAGGCACCAGGATTGGACGGACGTGGGGCACCTTCATACATCACCGTCGTTGCGCCGTTGGACAGGGGACCGTACAGCACATAGCTATGTCCCGTAATCCAGCCCACATCTGCCGTACACCAAAAGACATCATTTTCCTGCAAATCAAAAATCCATTTACAGGTCATATGGGAATACAAGTTATAGCCGCCTGTGGTGTGGACAACGCCTTTGGGTTTACCCGTTGATCCAGAGGTATACAGCACAAATAAATTATCTTCTGCATCTAGTTCTGCTGCTGGACAATCACTCTCCACAGTGGCCATTAATTCATGCCACCAATGATCGCGTCCCAATTCCATGGGGATGTCCTGCGCGGTCCGTTTAGCCACAATCACAGTTTCAACCTGGGTCTGAAGCTCGGCGATCGCGGCATCCACAGCGGGTTTCAACGGCATAATCACATCTTTTCGCCAGCCGCCATCTGCCGTAATCACAACTTTGGCTTCCGCATCCACTAGCCGATCGCGCAATGCCTCGGCACTAAATCCCCCAAATACAACCCCATGGACGGCACCGATTCGGGCACAGGCCAACATTGCAACTGCCGCTTCTGGAATCATGGGCATGTAAATCCCGACCCGATCGCCCTTGACTACGCCCATTTTTTTTAGAACGTTGGCAAACTGACAAACCTGTTGGTGGAGTTCCCGATAGGTGATTGTAATTGAATCACCCGGTTCACCTTCCCAAATGATGGCGGGTTTATCCCCTTTTGAGGCTAGATGCCGATCGAGGCAGTTGTACGACAGATTGATTTTTCCATTTACAAACCACTTTGCAAACGGCGGATTGCTCCAGTCCAATCCCTGCGTCCAAGGGCTAAACCAATGCAATTCTTTTGTTGCTAGCTCTTCCCAAAATGCTACAGGATCGGCAGCGGCCCGATCGTAAATGGCTTTGTAGTCGTCAAAACTTTTTACGGTTGCGTTTGTCGAGAATTCAGCGCTGGGTGCAAAGATGCGATCTTCGTGGAGAATGGATTCAATCGTGGATTGGGACATGGGTAATTGAGATAAAAATACTGATCATACGATACTGGGTTGTCTCGTCCGATCGTATGACTATGTAGTTTCTTGAAATACTCACTAAAATGTCTGTACCCTAGTTGGTGAGCGAAAATCGCATTCCCCACAATCCCTAAATTCCCATATCAAAGTTAGTTCTGTGACTTACCCATTATTTGACAGCGCCGCCGACCCGACGATTGAACAAGGAAATTTATTCAGGGCGAAGGATCTAGCCGGAACCTATCACATCCATCAGTCTCAACCACATACTACGATCGACCAAGATCCGATCGCTCTAACCCAGTGGAAACAGCGCGTTTTGACCTATCAACAAACGCATCGTCAGCAACCCGTGCGCAATATTCAAGGCTCGCTGTTTGATTCACCTGATGTCTGTCCGTCGGGGATATCCGAAAAATGGGTGGTGGACCCATTTCAATTGCCCCGGCAAAACACTCAGTTCTGGCGGTGGAATGATCGGGATACGGGAGTTTCGGCCTTATATTTTGTTATTGATTACGATTGTTCCCTGGTTTTGTATGTCGGCGAAACTATCAAATCTGAATCCCGCTGGAAAGGTGTTCACGACTGCAAGCGCTATCTTTTGCATTATCAACAAGCTCACTACAATCTGGATCTGACGACTCAATTGGGCATAGCGTTCTGGAAAGATGCACCCACGCCTACCCGCTCTCGACAACGCCTAGAATCTGAGCTGATCTACCAGTGGCGATCGCCTTTTAACAAAGAGAATTGGACGTTCTGGGGAACGCCATTTGTTCAGGCAAGATAATAGCTGAGATCCTAGGAGGTTAGGCAAGTTGCCAGAGTTGTAAGCTGTTGCCTTGGCCGATCGCGATCTGATTCCCATGAACCTTTGCTGTGGTGATCTGACCTGTTCCCGAAACGCTCCACTCGGTGCATAAATTCCAAGTGGTCGTATCCCAAATTTTAATGAGGGGTGCTTCTCCGACGACTAGTAGTTTTTTGCCAGAGGACAGAAAGTTGACGGATTGAATTCGTCCGGGACATCCAACAAAACTTTTATGAAGGGTGCCGTTCACATCAAAACAATGGACAGAACCTCGATCGTCCCCAATTGCGATCCATTTTCGATCGGGGTTTGTATCCATGGTTTTAGACATCGGCGAGGAGAGTGGTTCGGTGTGAATAATTTTCCCCTGTGCGATGACATTGAGTTGAGAGTTGGCGCTGGCGGTGAAGATCCGATCGCCCATCAAGGTTGAACAAAAAATTGGAACGTTGGCAATTTGAAGCGTGTGGCGCAAAGATGCGGGATTGAGTTGAAAGATTTTTAGAATGCCGTCGTCTCCAGTGGTCAAGAAGCCTTTGCCATTCTGGGTGAAATGAATTCCGGTGACTTTGCCCGTATGTAGGGGAATCGATCGGATTAGTTTGTAGTCAACCAAATTCCACATTTTGATTTTGCCACTCCGATCGCCTGTGATAAACAGATTGGAATCGGGACTAGCTGCGATCGCGGTTACGGCAGCCCCGACCGCCAAGTACCCTAGCAGAGTTCCTGTTTTTACACACCAAATCCTTACCGTTCCATCATGACTAGCGCTGACGAGCGATCCATTGACAAACAAAATTTGACTAATGCTGTCTACGTGACCTGGAAAAACCTGATGGAGTTCGGGCGGCGGACCAACAGTTGCTGGAGTTGGAGCTGGAGCTGGGGGTTTAGGCGCAGGGGGAGATTTTTCTGGGGTTGGCTGTTTGGTGGCTGGAGAAGTTGGGGGTGGCTTGGAGGATTCGGGCGAAGATTTCGATCGACTTTGAGTCTTAAAGACCGCATCGACCGAAGCTTTAGCCGTATCTCTTGCTGAGGTTGATGATGATTTCGATTTTGTCGGAGAGTCGATCGATCGACCTTCACTCTTGTAGACCCACCGAAAATGTTTTGCCCGCTTCAAATCCATCCCAGATCCATAGGTGTTTCCCAATGTAAAACGAACTTCACTCCGCAAATCATAGGCAGGATAATAATCATCTTGAAGGGCGATCGCAGTATCCAATGCCATCAGAGCGTCTTGAAGTTTTCCGATCGACTGAAAGTGTTGGGCTTCTTTAACAAAGGCGGCAGGAGTCCGATCGGTTGGATTTCTGACAGTCTGAACTTTGACATTGAACTTGATTGTGGTAGTTCTGGGCTTCTGAGCGGGTGGGTCGTAGGTCTTTAGAAATGCGTAGGCTTCATTAATTGTTTTAAGGCGGTCCTCGGAAGCCTTGAGTCTGTCGGGATCTCCGGTGAAACGATCGGGATGATACTTCCGAGCAAGCGATCGGTAGGCGGCTTTTACGTCTGCTTTGGATGAATTCAAGGGCAATTCAAGCGTTTTATAAAATTTCTCAATATCCCGATCGCTAACAGTCGCCATCCCAGCTTTGCTCCCATTACAGTTTGTTTCTAGTTTTCCCGTAGATGACCCAGAACGCACAAAATCTCACGAAAATCCATAAAAAAAGGGAGGCTCTCATTACTGGACCTCCCAATCTTTAGACATTAATAAAATAGATTGACTCTAGAAGTCGCCGTTTCTAAGGAAGGGAAATTAAATAAATTTGTAAAGTTTATTCGCTCTCCTCGTTAGGTTTGGGGTACGTCGAGCCATACCCCCACGGGTCTTGTAAGCAGGATCTGTAGGGACATGGCTTGCCGTGTCCTGGGCTTACTTCAGACCGATCGTTTCACAACACAACCCTACAGAGCCGCCGCTTCTTTTTTCAGCAACTCAGCCTTATCCGTCTTCTCCCAAGGAAGATCCAAATCATTTCGACCAAAGTGACCATAGGCCGCCACATCTTGGAAGAACCGACCACCCCGGTCGGCGGGAAGATTTTGCAGATTGAAGGTTTGAATAATGCCCAGAGGACGCAGCTCAAAGTGTTTTTCCACCAAGTCCGTCAGCTTATCCTCATCGATTTTTCCCGTACCAAAGGTCTCAACTAAAAGACTCACAGGACGTGCAACCCCGATCGCATAGCTCAACTGAACTTCGCACTTGTCTGCAAGACCCGCCGCCACAATGTTTTTAGCCACATGGCGCGCCGCATAAGCCGCACTCCGATCGACCTTTGTGGGATCCTTACCGGAGAATGCACCACCACCATGACGAGAATATCCGCCGTAGGTATCGATGATGATCTTACGACCCGTTAACCCCGCATCGCCTTGAGGTCCACCGACCACAAAAATACCTGTGGGATTCACCAGAAACTTAGTCGCGTCGGTGGGTTTAAGCTCCAAGTCTGCAAAGCAAGGAATCACCACAAACTTCATCAAGTCCGCTTTGATTTGTTCTTGATCCACGCCGGGGTTGTGCTGGGTGGAGATCAAAATGGTGTCGATCGCAACGGGCCGATCGCCTTCATACTTGACCGTCACCTGAGTCTTACCATCGGGACGAAGATAATTCACTTCGCCAGACTTCCGAACTTCCGCCAGCTTCCGGGCAATCCGGTTGGCAAGGCTGATGGGCAAAGGCATGAGTTCGGGGGTCTCGTTGCAGGCAAACCCAAACATGATGCCTTGGTCGCCTGCTCCGGTCTTGTCGAGTTCTTCGGAACTCAGTTCGACGCGGGTTTCAGAGGCACTATCTACCCCTTGAGCGATGTCAGGGGACTGCTCATCCAGGGCGACGAGTACAGCACAGCTGTCAGATGCAAAACCATTGTCTGCAATGGTGTAACCAATTTCAGCGAGTTTCGCCCGTGCTAACTTGATGAAATTTACATCCGCTTTTGTGGTGATTTCGCCTGTGATCAGTACAAGTCCCGTATTGACGACGACTTCTGCCGCAACCCGACTCGTCGGATCTTGAGCTAACAACGCATCCAAGATGGTGTCAGAGATCTGGTCGCAAACTTTATCAGGATGCCCTTCAGTCACCGATTCAGAGGTGAAAAAGTATTGACGTGGCAAGGATCTATCCTCTCTAAATAGCTCGTTTGAGATGATCAAAAATAATCGGACTTAATCGTAACAGGTTAATGCGTTGCAAGGGTATTTCGGCTATCACAGCCGATCGGATTGGGCTGCTGTGTACACCCCCTGATCTGTTTCTATTTGCATTGAAATTCGATCCCCCTAGCCCCCTTGAAAAGGGGGAACAAGAGCAAACCTTAGTTCATAGTCCCCTTTTTTGTGGCGTAGCCTGCCCGAAGGGCGTAGGGGATTTTAGGAGGGGCGGGTCTGGCTGATAACGATTCTAGGTATCTTGTTGAACTTGGAGTTTCCACCTTAGTCTAATTTATTGCCCGGTGGTCTAAGCGATTTCAAGCCTGATGCTTGTTCGTGGTAATAGATTGCGGCTTGGGTCCGATCGCGTAGTCCTAGACCCATTAGTAAATTGGTAATGTGATTTTTAACCGTTTTTTCAGAAATATAAAGCGTCTGTGCAATTTCGCGGTTACTAGATCCGCTGGCAATTAGCTGCAAAACCTCTTGTTCGCGAGGAGTGAGGGTTACGATCGGATTTAAACCCGATTCTATTGGTTTCTCTGAGAACGGTTTTTCTGGTTCAACGATCGCAGAGACTTGTGAATCCTGCACTAACTTTTGCGCGAGTCCCGGAGATAGTTGCGTGTAGCCTTTGTTAATCCACTGAATCGCTTGGACTAATTCTTCAGCGGGAGTATCTTTCAGGAGATAGCCGCTTGCACCTGCCTGCAATGCCCGCGTCACATATTCGGTGTCGTCGAAGGTGGTTAAAATCAGGACGCGAATGGTGGGGAATGCCGAGACGATCGCTCCTGTTGCCGCCACACCGTCCATGACGGGCATTCGGATGTCCATTAAAATTACGTCAGGTCGATCAATCGGGTCTAGGGCGTTTAGGGCAGCGAGGGCGAGTTCACCCTGTTCTGCTTCACCCATTACGAGTAGGTCGGGTTCGGGCTTGAGCAACGATCGTAAACCACGACGAATTAAGGCTTGATCATCGACTAAAAATACTCGAATCATTTATATTTTTACCCACCGAGTTGATTCGCTAAATTTGTTCTTGTTGCTAGAATAGCCTGACAGTAGAAAATATCTCATGACTCATCAAATTCAGGCCTATTTGCAAGATGTTACGCGGATTTATCAAACGGGTAATGCAACGGAACATACGTATCGTCCTGCTTTGAAGACGTTGTTGGAGTCTTTTGGTGAGAATGTTTTGGCGGTGAATGAGCCGAAGCGGATTGCTTGTGGTGCGCCAGATTTTTTGATTAGTCAGGGGATGTTGGAGATTGGGCACATTGAGGCGAAGGATATTGGGGTGTCGCTGAAGGGGTTTGAGAAGAAGGATCAAATGAAGCGTTATTTGAATGCTTTGGGGAATTTGATTTTTACGGATCATTTAGAATTTCGATGGTATGTGGATGGGGAGTTACGGTTAGCGGCGACTATTGCGACGTTTGATAAGCAGAAAAAGATTAAGGCTGACCCTGAGGGAATTGTTCAAGTTGATCAGATTTTGCGGCAATTTTTGTTAACTCAAGTTGTACAGGTGACGACCCCGAAGGCGTTGGCGAAACGGATGGCGGCATTGGCGCAGTTGATTCGGGATGCGATTAATACGGCGCTGAATGATGCCGATCGGGGTGGGATGTTGCGGCAACAGTTGGAGTCTTTTCAACGGGTACTGATTCGGGATTTGACGGGGGAGCAGTTTGCGGATATGTATGCTCAGACGATTTGCTATGGGCTGTTTGCGGCGCGGTGTAATACGGATCAGGTGAGTTCTTTTTCGCGGGAGACGGCGGGGTTTCGGTTGCCGAAGACGAATCCTTTTTTACGGGGGATTTTTAATCAGATTGCGGGTTCGGAACTAGACGATCGGATTACTTGGGCGGTGGATACGCTGGCAAGTATTTTGCAGCAAACGGATATGTCGGGGATTTTGAGCGATTTTGGTAAGCGGAGTCGTCGGGAAGATCCGGTGGTGCATTTTTATGAAACGTTTCTGGCGGAATATGATCCGAAGATGCGCGAGTCACGCGGGGTTTACTATACGCCGGAGCCTGTGGTTTCGTACATTGTGCGAAGTGTGGATTATATTCTTAAGCAAAAGTTTGGGATTAAGAAGGGGTTGGCGGATAGTACGAAGATTAGCCCTCATCCCCCAGCCCCTTCTCCCAAGGAGAGAAGGGGAGAAAGAGAAGATCAAAGTCCTTCTCCTCAGGGTGAGGGATTTAGGGTGAGGGCGGATATGCATAGGGTGCTAATTCTCGATCCTGCGGTGGGGACGGGGACGTTTATGCATGGTGTGATTGAGCATATTTATGAGGGGTTTAAGAAGCAGAAGGGGATGTGGTCGGGGTATGTGAGTCAGCATTTGTTGCCGCGTTTGTTTGGGTTTGAGTTGTTGATGGCTCCCTATACGGTGGCGCATATGAAGTTGGGGTTACAGCTTCAAGATTTGGGCTATGACTTTAGTTCGGATGAGCGTTTGCGGATTTATTTGACGAATACTTTACAAGAGGCGTTTCAAATTCCTGCGGCGGATGGGTTTATGAATCGGATTCGTGATGAGGCAGAGGCGGCGAAAGGGGTTAAGCAAGATACTCCTGTAATGGTGATTCTTGGTAATCCACCTTATTCTGGACATTCTGCAAATACTGGTGAATGGATTAAGAGTTTGCTGAATGGAAAAGATTCTATTTCAAATACGAAAACTGATAGTTATTTTGAGGTTGACGGTCAGCATTTGGGTGAAAGAAATTCTAAATGGCTAAATGATGACTATGTGAAGTTTATTCGGTTTAGTCAGTGGAGAATTGAGCAAACGGGCTACGGTATCTTGGCTTTTGTTACTAGTCATGGATATCTAGACAATCCAACGTTTCGAGGGATGCGTCAAAGTTTGTTAAAGACTTTTGATGAGATTTATATTTTAGATTTGCACGGAAATAGTAAGAAAAAAGAAGTTTCTCCCGATGGTTCTCCCGACCAAAATGTATTTGATATTCAGCAAGGGGTTGCGATCGGAATTTTTATCAAGTATCGAGATATTCCAAAGAAATTAGCCACTGTCTATCATGCTGATTTATGGGGCAAGAGAGAGCTTTATGAGAATAAGCAATTAGTTGCTGGTAAGTATCATTGGCTAGAAGCTAATAGTTTTAATTCTACAGAATGGCAAGAGTTAAAACCTGATTTACCATTTTACTTTTTTAAGCCTCAAAATGTAGATCTTAGAGAAGAATATAATCAGTTCTGGAAAATCAGTGAGATTATGAGTACTCATGTTCTAGGTTTTCAAACTCATCGCGATCATTTTGCAGTTGATTTTGATGAATCAACTATCATTAAAAGATTTCAAGAGATTAGAGAAAATAGTTTATCCAACGAAGAGTATTCTCGCAAATATGACATCAATGATAATAGAGACTGGCACTTAGATAAGGCTCGAAAGGAAATACGTTCAGATAATCAATGGAAACAAACAATAACTAGGATTTCATATCGCCCTTTTGATTGGCGTTACAGTTATTTTAGTCATGTAGCTATGGATTATCCTAGGCGAGAACTAGTTGATCATGTGTTTAAGAAAGACAATTTATGTATTAACACTGTTCGTCAAACTAAATCAGAAGATTGGAGGCATTCTATTGTTTCTGACACTCCAACACCTGCGGTTTTTGTGGAAATTAAAGACGGCTCAACTGTTTTCCCTCTCTATCTCTATCCCACTGATGTTCCTATTTTAATCGGAACCGAATCCACCAACAGTCTCAACGATCGCCGCCCCAACCTAGCCCCAGAATTTATTACCGAACTTTCCCAAAAACTAGGTTTAGAATTCCTCACCGATGGCAAAGGCGATCAGATTAAAACCTTCGCACCAGAAGACATATTTAACTACATTTACGCCGTCTTCCATTCTCCAGACTATCGCCAACGTTATGCCGAATTCCTCAAAATCGACTTTCCACGAGTCCCGCTAACTAGCAATAAACAACTGTTTTGGGAACTAGCCAACAAAGGTGACAAATTAGTTCAACTTCACTTAATGAAAGCCACCGGAACCGAAATCAGCAGCTATCCCGAGTCAGGTTCTAACCTAGTCGAACACGTCAAATATAACGAAACCCAACAACAAATCTGGATTAACTCAGAGCAATACTTTGCCAATATCCCGCCCCACATTTGGAACTTCCATATTGGTGGTTATCAAGTCTGTCAAAAATGGCTCAAAGACCGCAAAGGACGAGAACTAAGCTTTGATGATTTAGTTCACTATCAAAACATTATTTCCATTTTGTCAGAAACCATAGAAACCATGAACGACATTGATAAAACCATCACCAAATATGGGGGTTTTCCATTCTCTTAAAGAAACTAAACCGGATTTGAAAATAAGACTTCAATACAACATCCCTGCCCGATCGCCGTCCTAATCGTCAAGACCCCATTCAGCGCCAACGATCGTTCCTCCATCCCCTGCAAGCCAAACCCACTCTGAGTCTGCGATCGGACAAACCCAACGCCATCATCTTGAATCACCAACCGCACATCTAGACCCGATCGTTCTAAACCAATTGTTACCGCTTTGGCCTGGGAATATTTTGCAATATTAGTCAGCCCTTCTTGCACAATTCGATAAATCGCCACCCGCAACGACTCCGGCAAAGAATTAGCTAGAATCGCATCAATTTCACAAATCGGGACAACCTGGGTAGATCTAGACCAATCTTGCAGCAATAGTTCGAGAGCGATGGTTAACGGTTGAGATTTCAGCGGATCCTCCGATCGTAAACTAGACACAGACTCCCGCACCGATCGTAACGTCTCCGAAGCAAGGCGTTTTGCCTCCCTCAACAACTCCTCCGCCTCCACCGGATCACTTTTTAATAACCGCAGAGCCGCCGCAAGATGGAGATTAAACGCCGTCAGAGAATGACCTAGAGAATCGTGAATTTCCCGCGAAATCCGATTCCGTTCCTGTACCGTAGCCAGTGCTTCAACCCTAAGCGCATAATCCCGCAACTTAGTATTTGCCCCCGCCAACGCATCCCGACTCCGCCGCTCCGCCAACAACGTACCGAGTAATACCTGCACAAAAAGTAAGACCAACCCCAACAGCAAAATGCTACTTAACGTCGTAGTCCACAGTCTCGACACAACCAGCTCATTCATTTCTACCCGCGAAAGACCAGGAGGACGATCGGGACGGCTTGTACCCGATCGTCGCAGTGCTAGTTGCTCTAATCGGGGCAATCTAAAATTAGTAATCATATAAATCTGTGCCCCCGCCCCCGTCAAAAAAGTAATAGCAGCCAACACCCAAGAAATCCTCGCCTCAAACATCACCCCACAGCGCAACACCACCACAATGCAAAGCAACGGCAACAGCCTAAACCCAGTGCCAAACGCCGCGGTCGTCAGCAACCCCACCAACAAAGCACCATAGGTCACCGCAGAATATCGCCGCAAATTAGAACTTGGCAAGCGTAAACTCGTCAGAACAAAAATCAAAACAATGGCTAAATTCCAACCGGGTTCATGAGGTACACCGCGTGGTACTCGAAACGGCGGGATCTGAATTAGTTCGCCTAGGGCTGCGATCGTCAGCAGACACCATTCAAATCGCAACAAAAACTGAAATGGATGATTTTGCAATCTCACAACTTACGGATCCGGTTTACTCGGCGGCACTTTTTCGATCCCAGCCACAACCTTAATCACCTCACTGACAATAGGCGCAGCAGTCGTTCCCCCGTAAGCTTGACCTTGAGGTTCATCCAGCACAGACAACACCACATAGCGAGGATTATCCACCGGGAAAATTCCCACAAAACTAGTAATAAATCGAGAGTCCGAATAGCCGCCGCCGCCCTCCGCTGCTTTTTGCGCCGTCCCAGTTTTTCCCGCCACTCGGAATCCCGGCACTTGGGCGGCTTTCCCGGTTCCACTATCCACCACAGCCTCCATCATCCTAAGAATCGCCTTAGTATTTTTAGGTGAAAAAATTTGCTTTGGCTTCGACTGCTTTGGTTCCCAGAACGGTCGTCCTTGGCTGTCATAAAGCCCTTTCACAACATGAGGCGTGACCATTTTTCCACCATTGGCCAGCATAGAATGCAGTTTCGCAAGCTGAATCGGGGTCATAGAAAACCCTTGCCCAAACGCCGTCGTCGCGGCTTCGATTGGGGAAGTCATATAGACGTTGCGGGGCTTCAGATAGCCTTGAGCCTCAAAGGGTAAATCGATTCCCGTATACTGACCAATGCCCACCCGCTCCAACCAACTGTAATAGACCGAGGGCTGCATAGTTTGGGCAATGCGAACCATCCCCACGTTACTGGAATAGCGCATGATGTCCGTCAAGCTCAATGAACCCCGTGCCGCATTGTCTGAGTTGTTAATTGGCCAGCCTCCTACGGTAATGCTTCCCGTATCGTTAAAGTAATCCCCAAGTTTTACGGTGCCTGCTTCTAGGGCGATCGCCACATTAATCGGCTTAAAGGTCGATCCCGGTTCATATAAATCGGTCAAACCCCAATTTTTCAGCGCGGCCAGATCTTTGACGTTCCAATATTCATTGGGATCAAAGGTCGGACTATTGACCATGGATAAAATAGATCCGTCCTCAGAATCCATCACAATTACCAAGCCCCGTTTCGCCTTAAAGGTCGCGACTTGCCGATCGACAATTTTCTGAACTGCCCGCTGCATCCGATTATCGATCGTGAGCTGAAGTCGCCGATCGTCTTGATGGACAAACCCATTGGGCACCCCTTCCGGCAAAATCGAGCCACTGCCTGTTTTGTTCAGCCGAACTGATTTTTCTAGGGGTTTGAGGAGCTGCTCATAGGTGGTTTCGATACCGCCTTGACTTTTTTGGGCAAGGTCAACGTAGCCCGTGATATTCGCCAGTAAATCTTGCTGTGGATACACTCGGCGAGATGCGGGAATAAAGTCAACCCCGTCAATCCGCAGATCTTTAATCCGTTGAGCCGTATTTTCTTCTAACTGATCTGTTAGTTTGATTCCGGTCTTACTGCCATCAAACTTCTTTTGCAGGTCAGCCGCATTTTGATTGACCAAGGGAGCGAGTAGGTTGGCGACCTCTTGATTGCTTTTCTTATCGAAATATCGCGGGTGAACGAAAACAGTATAGACCTGTTCATCCATGGCGATCGCGTTACCATTCCGATCGACCACAGAACGGCGAGGGGTGAATGGTTTTAGTAAGGTTGTCTGTTGCTGTTTTGCACGAGTTAATAAGTCAGCCGCTTGAAAAACCTGAAGTCGCATCAAATTAAGGCTTAGTAAACCACAGCTCACGAGCAGCAGCATCCAGACCACCCGCAGGCGAAGCAGGGTCGGTTTAGCTTCAGGCAATGCTACAACTTGACGAGCGATCGAGCGGCGAGGGTAGGGACGAACCATGATGTTAGTACCCGATCGGCGCGATGGGTTTGGTCTTAGATTCTGGACCGATGTTACCTGTGGAGAGAGGAGGCCGAAGGGGAGCCGGGGGCATGATCACGATGTGCTCGGAGCTGCGAGGCACGAGTCCGTACTGCTTTGGATCATTGTGGCGGGCAATATTGTTTTTCATCAGTTCGCTTCCCTTTAAAAGTTGACGCTCATCGCGGCGCAGGGTCTCAAGCCGACTGTAATTTTTTCCCCAGAGCTGCTGAGAGTAGACCGCCCAGCCATAGGTCAACACTGCGCTGCCCACTAAAGAAAAGGCAACAAGGACAGAGAGATTCTCAATTTTTTTTAGGGCACGGAGCCAAACGGGGAGCGGCATCCGATCGGGCATAGGCTTGAGGGTTGATCGCAATGAGCGTCCCCTTAATGGAATCGCCACGGGTGATCTAGAGGATTGGGGAATGCGGCGAGCTGCGTTGCGAATGGTTCGAGCCGATGGGGGCAGTTCACTCGGAGCAGGATTTCGTAAAGGTCGAGATGTATACGAGGAGGAAAGAGGAGCAGAGCGAACCATAAAAAACCTGTCAGCAAAAAGACTGCTATCTCGCCGCTTAAGGGCAGTTATCGAAAAAATTGTAGAATGCACCAAGTAATGGTCAGTATTGTAACCGAAGACTCCTAGATTGCGATCGTAGTTGTTTAATTCTTGCGTCCACCGCGTCGTCGCTGCAAAAACTCAGGGAGATCATGACGGCGGGGTAACGCTCGGCGGAGGCTTTGCATTTGTTCAGAAACCGTCGGCTGCGGCAATGAGTCGAGAAGATTTGCAATTGCGTCGGGAATCGGTTCACTGAGTTGGTCGTACAGTTCCAAAATACTCAGCATTTGATTTTGAAGTTGATAAAACCGATCTTTCCAATGTTGAATAGCGGCTTCATATTCATTAGATTGTTGAGCTTGACGCAGGATTTGTTCTTGCATTTCAGCCGTTTGATTTCCGAGTTCTAAAATACGACGTTGGTCTAGACTGCGATCGTATTCCATTTCAGTACAAGCTTGTTGAAGAAACGCTTGAGTTTGCAGATGCTTAGACAATTCAACTTCTAATGTCACTAGCTGTTCGCGCCACCATGCTTCCTCCCGCTCAGCCTCGGTCATTTCTGTTAAAGTCGCCGATTGAATTGAGTCCTCTCGCAATTTCTGGGAAAGGGCTTGTATTTGCTGTTGGGCTTGCACATAGCGTACTTCCAGTCGAGCCGATGGTGTGGCTCTCATATCGCCTTGATTTGGGGCTACGGTTGTTTCAGCACTATTTTTAACGGAAGAACTGCCGATCGATTCTGAGGTCCGATCGTCAATCCGACCTTTCAAATGCAAAATGGCCTGCTGTTGAACATTAGCAAACTCTTCCGTAGCCGCAAGTTGTTCTTCAATCCATTCTTGTCGCACAAGCTGCGATCGGACATCATGAACCTGCACTAATGTTTGATCCAAAGCTCGTTCTAGTTGAGCAATTCGATCGGCCTGATGCTGGATCAGTTCCATAGAAGCCGTAAGATCTTCTAAAAGCTGCTCTGGTAACAATTCACAATTTAGCAATGACGATGCGGTTTGATGAGCATCGAGAATTGTCGAATTAAGTGTCCTGTTTAAGAACTGTTCTGATGGCACAGATTCAGGGAATTCCACCATGATTGGGAGCGATCTAGTCGCCGGGGGAAGGAACATCTTGATTGATTGACCAACGATACTCCACAGGAATACGAAGACGTTCGAGGTCTTCCTCAATTTGCTTTTGTTGGGTCAGCGCTTTTCTCAACATAATAATGAGCTGCTGGACCTGTGCCCGTTGGCGAGGGTACTCATTGGTTGCAAACAAGGACTGGCGCTCTAGCATTTGCAATAGAAGCTCGTAATGAATATGAGATGGTAATGGAACTGACATAGAGTACACCCGCACAGCAGAGAAGTGAAACAATGATTCGATTCGATCGCGAATTAAAATCCTCCTAGGTCTATTAAGCCCCGGAAACCATGATCCGTCTCCATCAACTTGCTAAAAGTTTCGCCAAGGCTTGACCCGGATCGCTCTGTCGCATGAATGATTCCCCAATCAAAACGGCGGTGGCTCCTGCATCCGCGATCGTCTTTAGATCGCTAGCAGTATGGATCCCGGATTCTCCCACTAGGATAATATTCTTCGCCTTAATCGCATCTTGTCGTGCCGCCACCAGTTCGCCCGTGAGATTGATATTGACCGAGAAATCCTTTAAATCCCGGTTATTAATCCCAATCAACTCCACGCCCTCCAAGGCTAAAGCCCGATCGAACTCAGCGAGATCATGCACTTCGACTAATGCGGTCATCCCTAATTTCTTTGCAATCTTTACAAATGACTGTAAATCCTCATCGGGCAGAATGGCCACAATCAACAACACCGCATCCGCCCCTTGAACTCTGGCCCAGCAGATTTGGTATGCATACAAAATAAAATCTTTACACAACAGCGGCAAGTCTACAGCGCTGCGAATCCGACTCAGATTTTCAAAGCTCCCCTGAAAAAACTTGGCATCGGTCAACACCGACAAGCAAGATGCCCCGCCCAGTTCATAGGATTTTGCGATCGCAACGGGATCAAAATCGGCTCGGATTACGCCTTGACTGGGCGATGCTTTTTTGACCTCGGCAATGACAGCGGGGGATGTTTTTCCCGATCGTAGTGCCGCTACAAAATCACGGGTTGCGGGCACATGGGCGAGTTTTTTCTGCATTTCAGCCAGAGAAAGTTTCTCTCGCATCTGATCGACTTCATTCTCTTTATTCCAAACAATTTCTTCGAGAATGTGATTAGGCTTTGACTCTGGAGTATCAATCCGATATTCCAAATCCAAAACCGAAATAGATGGCGCAGGCGGACGACGGCGAATTTGCAGCATGGAATGATCCTAAAAGTGAACGGTGGCGTTTGGAAACTAAGGAAAGGCTCGATCCCCCAAAATCCCCCAAAAGGGTGACTATGAACTAAGATTTCCTCCTGTTCCCCCTTTTCAAGGGGGCTAGGGGGATCGGGTTT
>JAYVUU010000187.1:0-11167 GCA_043787635.1 Synechococcales cyanobacterium
AGCTGGGCTTTTAGAGTCGCAATTTGTTTTTGATTGTCTTTGAGTTCAGATTGCATCGCCGTAATCCGATCGCTGATTTCTTCGGGTTTGACTTTAAACCGATCGCTCAAGTCTTTGACGACCAATTCACGCACATTCAAGTAATCTAAAATTGCTGGACCCGCTACCGCTTCAATCCGTCGGACCCCAGCTGCAACGCCCGCTTCGGAGATAATTTTAAATACACCGATTTCAGCCGTATTGTTCACATGAATTCCGCCGCAAAGTTCCATAGAAACTCCAGGGAAGTCAATCACTCGAACCGTTTCACCATACTTTTCACCAAACATTGCGGTTGCGCCTTTAGCCTTAGCGGATGCGATCGGCATCACTTCAATATCGGCAGCGTGGGCTTCTGAAATCCATTGATTGATTTGTTGTTCAATGTGTTGTAGTTCATCAGCAGTCACACCACGGTTCAAATTAAAATCAAATCGCAAACGATCGAATGACACCATTGATCCAGCTTGTCCGATCGTACTGTCTACTACTAATTTTAATGCGGATTGTAATAAATGAGTTGCAGAGTGATTGGCTTGGGTACGACGGCGACAGGCCCGATCGATTTGGGCGGTAATCGTTGAACCGAGTAACAAAGTGCCGCGTTCAATTTGACCGATATGGACAAACAACCCATTCTGTTTTTGAACATCCTCAATCCGAATTAGCAAATTATCGCCGCTGAAGTAACCCCGATCGCCGACCTGTCCGCCCGATTCTGCGTAGAATGGAGTCTGATTCAGCACTAATTGAACCAAATCGCCCGCTTCGGCTTGATTCACAGCATGGCTATTCACTAAAATCATTTCGACTTTCGCGCTGCTATTTGATTCAACATAGCCCAGAAATTCAGTTTCTCCCACCGTTTTTGCTAAATCTGCGATCGCATTTTGAGCTGTCAAATCAATTGTTTTATGGGCTGCTTTTGCACGAACTCGCTGCTTCTGCATTTCCACTTCAAAGCCGTCTGCATCAACGGTCAGTCCACGTTCTTCGGCAACTTCTTGCGTCAATTCCAAGGGGAAACCATAGGTATCATACAAAACAAACGCATCTTCACCAGAAATAAGGTCAGAAGAGCGATCGATAATTTCAGCTAATAGTTTTTCACCCCGATCGAGTGTCTCTCTAAATCGTTGTTCTTCGCGCTCCATTTCTTGTTTGATAAAATGCTCCCGATCGCGAACATTAGGATACTGGGATTCTGATAATTGAATGGCAGTATCAGCGACTTTGGTCGTAAACACTTCACTAATGCCCAACACGCGCCCACTGCGAATTACTCGCCGCAGCAATCGACGTAGAATATAACCGCGCCCCTCATTAGAAGCCGTAATCCCATCCGCAATCATATGGACAACAGCCCGCACATGATCGCCAATTACTTTGAGTGATATTTTGACCGACTCATCCGCTGATTCATAATCAATTCCGGCAATGTTTGCAGCGGTTTGTACGATCGGAAAAATCAAATCGGTCTCGTAGTTATTAGGCTTGCGTTGCAAAATTTGCGCCATTCGCTCCAATCCCATTCCCGTATCAATGTTCTTGTTTTGCAGCGGCGTTAGTTTTCCATCAACATCTCGGTTGTACTGCATGAATACAAGATTGTAGAACTCGATAAACCGTGAATCATCTTCGAGATCAATGTTATCGTCGCCCAACTCTGGTTTGAAATCATAATACAACTCAGAACAAGGCCCGCATGGACCCGTCGGACCCGACACCCAGAAATTATCTGCTGCTCCCATCCGTTTAATGCGCTTAGGATTAACTCCTACGTCCTTTTCCCAAATTTCAAACGCATCATCATCATTTTCAAATACGCTCACAACAACATTTTCTGGCGCAATCCCAAACGTCTGTGTTGTTAATTCCCAAGCGTAGGCGATCGCCTGATTTTTGAAATAATCCCCAAAGCTAAAATTCCCCAACATCTCAAAAAAAGTATGGTGCCGTGCCGTGCGACCGACATTTTCGATGTCATTGGTGCGGATACACTTCTGGGATGTCGTGGCACGGGGGACCGATGCAGCTTGCTGACCGAGGAAAATTGGTTTAAACGGCAGCATCCCCGCGATCGTCAACAGCACGGTAGGGTCTTCCGGCACGAGAGAAGCGCTGGCGATCGGCTGATGTCCGCGCTCCTCGAAAAACCTGAGAAAGTTTTGCCGGATTTCAGAACCGCTAAGGATTGGGGGATGCGTTGCCATGGAACTATACCGAATACTCGTTGTAACTATTAGTAGTCTATTCTAGAGCGCCGCCGAGATTCTGGGAAAGTTTTAGCACTGTCTGTGCATGTGACTCTGTGTGCGCAATTGGGTGTTAGATCACGTAATGGATCGACCTTCCGAGGCATAGTTATTCTCTGTTTGCATGAGTAAGCAAGAAGTTATTGACATAAAATAGCAATAAGTGTAATACTGCTTTTAGTTCTTTAATTGATAGCTAATCTCAATTAAAGATGCCAATGCTGGGTCTCAACATGATAGTTTTACCTATGGTCGTTCCTGATTCAGGCTTGGGGCTTGTACTGTTTAACAGCATACGTTTGGCTGTAGGTGCTTCGTTCTCTCTAGGAAAATAAGGTCTACGATCGCAATCATGAAGTGAGTGGTCTGATGCGTTCTCATTCCTGTAAGTGCGCGATCGTAGGCTTCTTTATTTGAAATTTGAATAGTTGGCTGGGCAAGTTTGCGCGGCATAACGATTCATTCTTGACAATTCATTATACGGCTAGCAATTAGCGAGGTTTCTGTTCATGTCGTCTATGCTCCCATCCTTTCGTGCATTCCATCCAACTCGTTATACTAATGCTACTTCCTCGCAAGATTCATTGCTTTGGGTGAGTGCGAGTCCAAGCTTAAAATATTTTGATTTGCCGTTATTGAAAACTTTAAATAAAAATTATGCCGTCTCTCGATGGGAATACCAACAAGGTCAGGATGAAGCGAGTTCCTTGGTCGAAGCGGTCAATTTACTCGTGGACTATCTCAAACAATCCAAACAGCCGATCCACTTAGCAGGGCATGGCATTAGTGGTGTAGTGGCGATGTATGCAGCAGAGCGTGTGCCTGAATTTGTGAAAACATTGACGCTTCTGGGCGTTGGACCGCAACCCGGATTGACTTGGCACGCCCATTATTATTTACAGCGACTGACCACGCGCTGTAGCCAATCGCGAGTGTTGGCTCAATTCTCACGGGAATTATTTGGATCTTCGCCCCATTCAACCAAAACGTTAGTCAACTTACTACAAAATGATCTTGCTTCGTCACCTTCGCCCCATTCTTTGTATAAGATTGCGAACTTAGATT
This sequence comes from Synechococcales cyanobacterium, assembly GCA_043787635.1. Taxonomy (GTDB): domain Bacteria; phylum Cyanobacteriota; class Cyanobacteriia; order Leptolyngbyales; family Leptolyngbyaceae; genus JAAFJU01. The sequence continues at coordinate 3,360 of JAYVUU010000187.1, forward strand.
CAGTGATGTTGCAGGTGCCCACGTTGATATGTGGTGGCGAATCAGATTTTATTGTTTCTCCTCAAGCTGCGCAAGCTTGGACAACATTCATGAAATCAGGCGATCGGATTGTCTCAATACCCGATGGACGACACTTTTTTCATTATCATTTTCCAGACCACGTTGCGATCGAAATGACTCAATTTTTGTCTCAGACAACAGCGCTCCTGATCCCGGTATATCCAAGATGACTCCTTCATGTATTGTTGAAAACGAAACGAGCGATATATGAGGGTGTTGGAAAATGTCTTCTACAATGTGCCGATCGTTGTCAATAAGCTAATTTTGAAGTAGGGCGGCTGTAAGTCTGATGGGTAAAGCAATTGTGAAATTTTGCGCGATCGTCCTGACCACTCTTTTAATGGTGGTATCACTGGGGGGCTTATATCCGCAGATACTAAGAGCCGCAGACAATACGATCGAAATAGCGGTAGCGGCCCCTTTAGGCGGGGACGGTGCGAGTGGTGGTCAAGAGATTGTCGATAGCGTCAAGCTGTACATTGATGCGACTAATCGGGGCGGGGGGATTAATGGGCATCAGCTTAAATTAAATGTTTTTGATGACAAGGGGACGGCTGACGGCGCGGCTCAAGTTGCGAATGAGATTGTCAAAGGTAACGCGTTGGTGGTGTTAGGCCATCGATCGTCTGATGCCTCGATCGCCGCAGGCAGCATTTATCAAGATCGCAAACTACCTGCGATTACAGGCACGGCAAATAGTCCCCAGGTTACGATCGATCGACCCTATTATTTTCGGAGTATATACACTAATCCTGACCTTGCTAAAACCCTGTCACTGTACGCGCAGCAAGTCCTTCAGCTCAAAACAGCTAGCGTGATTTATGACAAGGCCAGCAAAAATGAAGAGGCGCAGTCTCAGGTGATTAAGTCTGCCTTTGAAGCCAACGGTAACGGTAAAATTCAGAAAACTTGGGCGATCGACTCTGATCCAAACAATCGCAAAGCATCAGTGCAGCAAGTCGTTAATGAAATCGCCGCCGAGCCTGAAGCGGGAATTTTGTTTCTGACGATGTCAAAAGAGGATGTCGCTGAAGACTTTCTGGTGGCGCTGAAACAAAAGGGCATAAAAAATAGCCTTCTCGGTGAACAAGCATTAGGCCGGGAATCCTTTGCTCAGCGGTTTGAAAAGTACGATGAAGAGAAGAAAAAACAAGGATTCTTTACCGATAACATGTACGTGCCGCTGCCAATTTTGTTTGATAGTGCAGGCGCTGATGCTCAAGATTTTTTAGCGGCTTACCAGAAAACTTATAATAAAACTCCGTCTTACGTTGGGGCTAAGTTTTATGAGGCCACGATCGCTGCAATAGATGCAATTCGTAAAGCTAATCCTAAATTAACAGCTGGAAGTTTAGAGAACGATCGGGAACAGGTTCGAGAGGCATTAGCGAACCTCAACACCCGCAAGGTAGGGCTTCGTGGGTTAACGGGCTTGTTGTATTTCAACAGCGATCGAAACAGTGATCAGCCTGTACGTCTTGCCCAATTCCAAGATCGAAAATTAATTTCAGCGTCTCAACAATTTACACCGATTCCTAACCCTGAGCGGCTTAATTTACCCAAAGAACTCCAGGCCGGAAACATCGTTCAATCGGGCGCTCAATACTTTTGGCGGCAGCGTGTAGTCTATGCAGGGCTAGATATTAACAAGCTCAACCGAATTGATAAGACAACCTTTACCGCCGACTTTTATGTGTGGTTCCGGTATAACGGCAACGATGAACCCACAGAGATCCAATTCCCCGATGCGGTTACTAATAGCGTGAATCCGACGGCACCTGTATTTGATGGGAAATCGCCGCTAAAATCGCAAGTAATCAATGGTTTGAAGTATCGCCTCTATCGTGTGCGTGGTGAGTTTCGGAATGCTTTTGATTTTCGTGATTATCCCTTCGATTCGCAAAAACTAAATCTACGTTTCGACAATCCCAATCTATCCACAGAGCGGCTAATCTATGCGATCGATACCGTTGGACTGAAGCTGCCCAGAGCTAAAGATGCGGAGAGTAAGCCATTTCAAGGACTGCAACTTTGGAATTTCAAAGATATTACCTATTTCCAAGACTCTTCGCGCAATACGTCTACACAAGGCGATCCTGATTTGGTCCAATCCAACGCTCAGGTTGAGTATCCCGGCTTAAGCATTCGCATGACATTTCAGCGCAAAACCTTAGTATTCTTATCTAAGAATGTGTTGCCGTTGATTTTACTGTCGCTCTTAACCTATTGCTGCTTGTTCTTTCCCTACAACATGTTTGTGCCACGCACGATGGCCCCTGCTTCTGCATTGCTATCCGGGATTGTGTTGTTACTGTCCTTTAATAATCAACTCCCTGAAGTCGGTTACACCGTTGCAATGGAATATGTGTTTTATGTTTACTTCTGCTTATGCTTGTTCCCGATTCTGGTGACTGTAATTGGAACTAAGTTAGAAAAAGATGGGCGTAAAAAAGCATTTAGGTATTTGAATATTGTGTCTTGGATTGTTTATCCAGCGATTTTAATTACTACCATTGCGACATTTACGATCATTTACAGCGATCGTTTATTTTGATGGGATGTTTGAAAATATTTAGGAACGAGGATTCAATAAGACCAATATTTTCAATTAAGACATTGAATACTTGAAACTATCTCATTGAGTTTAGGACACGGCAGGTCATATCCCTACAGATCCGGATTCCAATTACCGTAGGGGCATGGCTCGCCGTGCCCCAAACCTAACGAAAAACTCACTCCTTACCACTTGATCTCCAAGTCTATTTACAAGCACCGTGCCCATGAAAAACGACGACGATCGGGAGAATGCTTGCGGAATAACCTGACTTTTTTCCCGACCTTTTTCCGACCTTTTTCCGAGGCAACGGATGCTACGTTGAGCGCAGTGTCGTGCGACAGATGAATTGGCTGGCAGAAGTTTGGGGTTCAACTAAAATTTACAGACTTCAGCGGGCAAATTAAATCTCACGCCAAAATGAGGAGGAGTTTGAAGTTGGTTAGAAAATCTTATCGGTCTAGGAAAGTCCGTCAATTACTATCAGCTAGCCTATTGTCTTCTTGCACTGTTTTGATTGGCAACGGTGCTAATGCAGAAATACAAGTCGTTCAGGCTGAAACAGCTACTAGTAGCAATTCTGGCATAATCCAAGCCATCAGCAATGATGCGATGGTTGCAAGCCCAGCCCAAGACGAAGGGCTAATTTCTGATTCGGTTGTCAAAACTGATGAAGCGATTAACTCCGTCTCCAAACTCACCGATATCCGTCCTACTGACTGGGCTTTTACAGCACTACAGTCTTTAGTTGAGCGTTATGGTTGTATTGCGGGGTATCCCGATCGTTCTTTTCGGGGCAATCGAGCAATCAGTCGTTACGAATTTGCTGCTGGTTTGAATGTTTGTGTAGACAAAATCAATGAGATGATCGCGATCGGTCTGACCGATAAGGTCAGTAAAGCGGATCTTGCTACACTGCAAAAGCTCCAAGAACAGTTTGGAGCCGAACTCGTGGCGCTTCGTGGTCGTGTGGATGCTCTAGAGGTGAAGACCTCTAAACTTGAAGCCCAACAATTTTCCACAACGACAAAGCTATACGGTCAAGCCATCTTCGGATTGCAGGGACGGGCGAAGAACACCGCCAGTATTTTTGGCTCAGGCGCTAGGAATACTCCTGATACTGGAACAGAAATAACCTTCGGGACTAATGTTCAACTAAGTTTATTAACCCAGTTCGATCGGCGCAGTATCTTACTGATGGGCTTGCAAGCGGGCAACACCTCCACTGGTGCCATAGGAACGAGTTCTTTAAATAATTCGTTTACTCGGTTAGCCTATGAGACAAACACAAACAACTCACTCATACTCAGCGACTTATCCTATCGATTTCTTGCGGGTGACCGCTTCGCGATCGTTGCGGGTCCTTTGGGAGTCAGTGCTGTTAGTGTGTTTCGTGGGTCTAACCGTTATGAAAGCGCTGGGCAAGGAGCCATTTCTGCTTTTGCTCAACGGAACCCTATTTTAGGGGTGGGGAGTACTACAGGTGGCCTTGGATTTGACTGGCAAATCAGCGATGCTATCAGCCTACAAGGGGTGTATGCTGCCAATTCGCCTGCTAACCCATCAAGTAGCGGAGGTCTGTTTGGCAGTGGATTTACGACTGGTGCACAGTTGGTAGTGACACCCGCCAAGGCTTTAGATGTTTCACTTTACTATCTACGGTCCTATTCTAGTGGCCCAATACTTGGTTCTCTAGGAACAGGGGTTGGCGACGACATTATTGCGTTCCCTCCAACTGGCCCTGCTCAAGTGAATACGGATGCTGTTGGTAGCACTGTGAACTGGCGAGTCTCTCCTAAATTAAACATTGGGGGATGGTTTGGCTTTACAAGTTCTACAGTTGCGGCTCTTACAGGAAGTGTCCAAACTTTTAATTGGATGTCTTACCTAACATTTCCCGATCTATTTGGTAAGGGCGATGTGGCGGGTCTTTATGTTGGGCAACTTCCTAAAATCACAAGTAGTAATTTGAGCGCGTCCAGTAATATTCCTAATTTGTTTAACAGCAATACTTTAGGAACGCCAGGTGGACAAAATGCTTCTAGTACTCATGTGGAATTGTTCTATCGGTATAGGTTTTCTGATAACATTAGTATCACTCCAGGAGTAATCTTTCTTTTCAATCCTGGTAATCGTGCAGGCAGTGATACGGTCACGATCGGTGCTCTCAGAACGACATTCACATTCTAAATTTTGCATTTCATACAATACACGGAGCAAATAGAACTATGTACAAGATTTTACCTACAGCATTAATCGTTTTAGCCGCAAGTAGCGTCTCATTGCTAGCCGCAGATCCTTCCCAGGCGCAAATTCAAATCACAGGTGGAACCATTGGTGGTTCTTTAACTTATGATCAGACAAGCCCAGCTCCGACCTACTCTTTGACAGGTATAAATATAACATCGCTGAAATTAGATTTGGCAGGTGGTGGCAACATTCAGAATTTTGAAGGTGCTGCAACGCTTACTGGATCAAATCTTACAGGTCTCACCACATCTGGGTTGGTACAAACGGGATCATCTGTTTCACTTTCAGGTGTTGTAACGGGAAGGTCTTTAATTAGCACGGGTCAATTCCTTGCTTTTAGCAACACACCAGTTAATCTTCAAACCGTTGTTAATCCTGGTGGTACTGGAGCATCTACTTCCAGCGGTGTTATTCTAACTGGTACGCTCAATGTGACAGGTGGATCAATTCAATCAAACGCTAGTTTGACTTCTAGCCCCAGTGGCAGTGCGTTTGGTAATGCTTTTATCAGCAACAATGCCGCTACTGCTGCTGAGCTTGCCAACAACCCAGAAATTCAAGCAAGAATTGCAGGGAATCCCAAAGTTGTCGGTCCTGGCTCAACTGGTATAGGCGTAATTCAAGGGCCGCCTTCTCGTGTATTTCCTATGCAATAACAACGTTGTTTAGTGCGTGACTACTCGCTGGACAGGTTGACTCAAGTCTGGCTAGTAGAAACTAAGTGATTATCAATTAAATTTCTCATGATTAACGCAGCAGAAAAGGCGATCGCTTTCTCTGCTTTTTTATGATGATTTGAGCCATTAGTCTTCAATACTAATAATCTCTAATAACTCAATTGCTCCGATCGGTAACTTGGCGGTTCAACGTGAATCATAATACGCACTGGGCTAAATCGTTGTTCAAGCTTGTCTTCGATCGCCTCTGTAATCGCATGAGCTTCGGCCACTTCTGAGGGCTTTACAATCAAATGCATTTCAATAAAACATTGTCGTCCAATCACACCCCGTGATGCAATATCATGCACATTCAATACACCGGGAACCGATCGGGCAATGTCTGCAATATGTTCAGGCGCGATCGCGGATTCATCCACCAACCAAGGCAAATTTTCCCGCAGTACCGTCCAGCCGCTTGACATGACTAACGCCGCAACTGGAAAGGCTAATGCAATATCTAACCATTGCCAGTTAAAAAGCCATATGCCAGCCAAACCCACTAAGACCGCGATCGTGACCCAAATATCACTTAAGGTATGATACGCATCTGCAATCAACAAACTGCTATTTAAGCGTTTCCCTTCCCGTCGCTCGTAGGTTGCAACAAAAATATTGACCGCTAATACAAGAATTAAAAACCAAAATTCAGACCCTGCAATCTTGGTGGGGGCGGCGGGATGGAGAATACGATCGAAGGCACCTTTCAAAATCTCAAAGCAAGCAATACTCAGAAATCCCGCAATCCCCAAAGCTCCCACCGCTTCAAACTTTTGATGACCATAGGGGTGTTCTCGATCGGGCTGGGGCGAGGCCGATCGGTTAGCCCATAGACCCAGGATATTATTAGCACTATCGGTCAGGCTATGCAGAGCATCGGCAATCAGGCTTAGGGATCCCGTCATGAATCCGACGACTAGTTTAATGCCCAGCACCAATAGATTCAGTAAAAGGGTTTGAATCAGAACCTTTTGAACTTGCGATCGATTGTCTTTGGACATTGAATGATTGGTTGCCATACCGTACCCTAAGTACAAACTTACTGCACATTATCACACACCAGCAGTTTCAAATTCAAAAAGCGATTTTCAGACTTGTGTCTACAGGTCAGCCCTACCGCACACTGACAAATCGTTCCTGAGCCATGGCTCGTAAATGTTCCACATCTTCACGACGAGAGACCGAAAGCGGAACCGTCGATCGGACTTCATTCACTAAAATCTCAGTGGTTAACGATTGCTTTTGATATAGCGCCGCATAAAGACCAGATACGATCGCCTGTTCAATTTCAGCCCCACTATAGCCCTCTGTCGCCATCACCAATTGAGCCAAATCAAACAACGCGATATTTTGTTTTCGCATTGTCAAATGAATCTGCCATACACTAGCGCGCTCCTGAGCATCGGGCAAATCCACAAAAAAGATTTCATCAAACCGACCTTTACGCAACAACTCCGGCGGAATTCGTGACAAATCATTCCCCGTCGCAATCACAAATACAGTTTGACTTTTCTCCTGCATCCACGTCAAAAACGAACCAAACAACCGCCGAGACAACCCACCATCCGCATCACTTTCCGACTGTCCAAACGCCTTCTCAATTTCATCGATCCACAGCACCGCCGGAGCCATTGACTCCGCCATATTCAACGCACTGCGAAAATTGCGCTCCGACTCTCCCACATGTTTGTCATAAATCCGACCCGCCTCCAGTTTCAACAACGGCATCCGCCAAGCCTTCGCGATCGCCTTCACCGACATCGACTTCCCACAGCCCTGAATTCCCACAATTAAAATTCCCTTAGGCGGCTGCAAGTTTAGGGCTTGCGCCTGGGGCGTAAATCCAAGCTGTGCCCGCGCTAACCATTGCTTCAACCCATTAAAACCGCCGAGTTGCAGCGGCGTATTATCCACCGGATAAAATTCTAAAACACTATCCTCACGAATCACCTGAGCTTTGCGCTTTACAATGCTATCGACATCTTCGATCGTCAGTTTTCCATCCTCCATTGCCGCATAGGCCAAAACTTGCCGCGCCTGTTTCAGAGTCATTCCCGTCAACGCCTGAACCAATCGGGGAATATCAGCATCTTGCAATTCAACTTGAATTCGAGACCTACTCCTCAACGATCGCATCACCGTCTGAACCGCCTGTATTAATTCCTCGCGTCCCGGCAGTTTAAGATCCAAATACACGGCATCATGGCTAATCGCCGGAGGCAACGTCA
>JAYVUU010000188.1:0-8118 GCA_043787635.1 Synechococcales cyanobacterium
GAGAAGGAATAAATACCATGGAAGCAATGATGCTATTGGCAAAACTGCCTGAAGCCTACGCAATGTTCAATCCCTTGGTGGATGTTCTCCCGGTGATTCCGGTGTTCTTTTTGCTGCTAGCGTTCGTCTGGCAAGCCTCTGTGGGATTCCGCTAAGTGGCGAAGCCCTTCGGGTGACTAAATGGGACGATCGGTTCGATCGTCCCATTTTTATCAATCGCAAGAATAGTTCATTCATGATTATGGCTTTGCTCTAAAATGACTGAACTGTTATATCTATGAAATCCCCATGACTATTCTTGCTTCACTTCACTCGGCTCTCAGCGATCGGACTGCCCTCAAGGTCATTAGCGGACTGCAAAACTTCGATCGGACCAATGTGGCAGCGGTTATTAGAGCGGCAGAACTCGGCGGCGCGACCTTTGTAGACATTGCGGCAGATGCAGACTTAATTCGCATGGCTAAAGCAATAACCAGCCTTCCCATCTGCGTGTCCGCTGTAGACCCAGAACGTTTTGTCATGGCCGTTGAGGCAGGTGCAGACCTAATCGAAATTGGCAACTTTGACAGCTTCTATGCTCAAGGTCGAACCTTTGGCGCAGCGGAAGTCCTAGAACTCACCCGCAAAACTCGATCCTTGTTGCCAACGGTGATGCTGTCGGTGACGGTTCCTCACATTCTGGCATTATCTGAGCAAGTCGCCTTAGCCGAAGCCTTGGTAGATGCAGGTGCTGACGTGATTCAAACTGAAGGGGGAACCTCCTCGGCTCCAACGAGTGCAGGCGTTTTGGGCTTAATTGAAAAAGCTGCACCCACGCTGGCCGCAGCCTACGAGATCTCTCGTGCAGTGTCGGTTCCGGTTCTGTGTGCCTCCGGAATTTCTAGCGTCACCGCGCCTTTAGCGATCGCATCTGGTGCAGCGGGCGTTGGGGTTGGGTCAGCCATTCATCAACTGAATAGCGAGATTGCCATGATTGCAGTGGTTCGTAGCTTAGTGGAATCCATGGCAACGGCAAAGGTCTCGGCTGACTTTGCGGCATAAGAAGGGTTTTTGTAAGTCTAATGTCGTGAGAGGAGAGATCCGATTCCCCTAGCCCCCTTGAAAAGGGGGAACAAGATCAAAGCTTATTTCATAGTCCCCCTTTTCAAGGGGATCTAGGGGGATCGGGGTTTTGATTTTAACGAGGTCTCTTCAGGTACTCTAATCCACTTAATTCCGTTCGGAAAACCGGGGTATACTGTGAACGTCGCATAGAAGTTGTCATGGAACTGTCCTGTAAAAGCGAGTATGCACTTCTCGCACTCCTAGAGCTAGCGGTTCATTATCAGAGCGGCGAACCGATTCAAATTCGGAAAATTGCGTCTGAAAAAAACATTCCCGATCGGTACCTAGAACAACTTCTCGCCATCCTGCGTCGTGCTGGACTAGTTAGAGCCTTGCGGGGTGCAAAGGGCGGATATATTTTAGTGAAAGATCCTCGCCAAATTTCACTATTTGAAATTCTTAGTTCTTTAGATGGGACTGAACAACAAGAACCACAATGCGAAAATACACTTCTAGAATCTGTTGTCATTGGCGAACTTTGGCAAGAAGCAAACCAAGCGGCACAAGCGGTTCTGAAGCGATATAGTTTGCAAGACTTGAGCGATCGGACTCAAGCTAAGCGCGAACTCAATTTAATGTATTACATTTGATTCAAATTGTATCTAAACTGAACATACTGAACATTATGAGAATCGCAGAAAACATCACCCAGCTAATCGGCAACACTCCCCTCGTTCAACTTAATCGTATTCCTCAAGCCGAAGGTTGCGTCGCCCGAATTGTCGTTAAGCTCGAAAGCATGAATCCGTCGTCGTCAGTGAAAGATCGCATCGGCACCAATATGATTGAAGCCGCAGAACGAGAAGGACTGATCACGCCCGGTAAGACTATTCTCGTAGAACCCACGTCTGGCAATACTGGAATTGCTTTAGCGATGGTTGCAGCCGCAAAAGGCTATCGTTTGATTTTGACCATGCCTGAAACGATGAGTTCTGAGCGCCGATCGATGCTGCGGGCCTATGGTGCTGAACTTGAACTTACGCCCGGAAGTGAGGGGATGTCCGGCTGTATTCAACGGGCACAGCGCATTGTGGATACGACCCCTGGAGCGTATATGCTGCAACAATTTCGGAACCCCGCAAACCCGGCTATTCACCGTCGCACCACTGCCGAAGAAATTTGGAATGATACGGACGGGCAAGTGGACTTTTTGATTTCTGGGGTGGGGACGGGTGGAACCTTGACGGGGATTGCTGAAGTGATTAAAGCGCGCAAACCTGAATTTAAGGCGATCGCAGTCGAACCCACTAATAGCCCTGTGTTGTCGGGTGGAAAGCCAGGTCCACACAAGATTCAAGGCATTGGAGCCGGGTTTGTGCCGTCGGTGTTGAATACGGCGATGATTGATGAAGTGGTGGTGGTGAGCGATGAGGATTCGATTGCGTTCAGTCGAAGAATGGCAAGGGAAGAGGGGCTGCTATCCGGGATTTCGGCAGGTGCAGCGATGAAGGCGGCGATCGTGATTGGTCAGCGACCTGAGAATGCTGGAAAATTGATTGTTATGATTCAACCGAGCTTTGGTGAACGATATCTCAGTTCTCCGTTGTTCCAAGACTTGACTTGAGCAAATCATGTTGCCTGTTGTTGAATGATTAGAATGCAACAGGCAACACAACTGTTAGTGTTCAATTCTAAATCTTCCGCAATAGCCGACTCACTGACCAGCCCTGCACATTTCGATAGGCCAGCGGCGACCAAGATTCACCATCACGCCAGACGGGAGTGCCAGTAATCGCCACGGCATCTCCGCAGGGAATGACTGCGATCGGGGTGGAAAGGCTGGCCTTTGAACGAACATTCAAGCTATCTCGTCCGGTTTCACAGATGGCGCGGTGGGTAGGTTGTAGCACTTTGACGTTGGTTTTATTTTTGGTCCCCAAACTATCCGCCGATCGGGATGCGGTGGAACCAGGAAATAAACTAAGCACTTGAGCAGTCCAATTGGGATTTGTGCTCTGTAATAACCAAAAGAGTAAGACTACGATCGGAAGTCCAATTAGACCTAAAAGCAGATAGAGGTCTGATAGATTTTTGCTGACCATCATTTTACGTCGCGTTACGCTTCTAAGCATTTGAACCTACCCAAAAGATGACTACTTACAATTCCTATTTTTACCATAGCGGATTTCTAGGAATCCCCTAGCATTCTCTAGAACTAAAAAATAGATTCTACTTAATTCTGTAGTGTAGAAATAGTTCATCCTTCACAACTAATGACTGAATTAACTGTAATTTTGGGGCATTCTCAATCAAGAATCCATCGCCAGCGACGGGCGTTGGGGATAGTGAGTTTCCTAAAATCAATGGACAAATCGTTAGCCACAATTCATTCACCAGTCCAGCACTAAAAAGCGATCCGACGAGTTGTCCACCGCCCAGCAAGGCTAGCTTTTTGACTCCCAATTCTTCTAGTTCTGTAAAAATTACCCGCCAGTCAAAGGGTGAGGTCTCTGCTGCCAGCACTACATCAAATTCAGGCCGATCGCCCCATTTTGCCGCCCCTGCTGCATCCGTCAACAAGCCACGGGGAATAGGCTGGGAAAAAAATGGATAGCTTGAGTCTAAGTCCGCACTTTGGGAACAAACAATTTGTAAGGGTTGGTCGGGCTGGGTTCGATCGCGGCGGGCTTGGATGAGTTGGGGCGATCGGACGGACATACTCGTTCCATAGGCCCGCAGAGTTCCCGCACCAAACAGGACTGCATCCGCTTCGGCAATCTGTGCTTCTAAGTGATCTTGATCGTCCTTGGAGACAAAACTAGAGGGCGCTTTGCTGTAGTCCGTCAGCTTGCCATCGGCACTCATGGCGAGAATTGCAGTGGTATGAATCATGACGCGACTTGGTTTTGTACAATAGAAAAGTTTAGACCCAAACGGACCTAAACCCCTCAGATCGAATTCATCAAACGTATTCAATTTACCAACTAGGATTGACCATGACCGACAATCTCAAACGCACGCCTCTTTTTGACTTGATGGGGGGTGCCCGTGCGATCGGCTTTTCGGGGTGGGAGATGCCTGTGCAGTTCAGCGGCATTACTCTAGAACATCAGGCCGTTCGTAGCAGTGCGGGGATGTTTGATATTTCCCACATGGGCGCGTTTACCTTCAAAGGCAATGTTCTAGACCAAATTCAAACGCTGGTTCCGTCTGATTTATCGCGGATTAAACCCGGTCAGGCTCAATATACGGTTCTACTGAATTCTGACGGTGGGATTATTGATGATTTAATTTTTTATTATCAAGGTGGTGAGGGCGATCGGCAGTCTTGGGTTGCGATCGTTAATGCTGCAACCATTGATAAAGATAAGGACTGGATGTTGCACCATTTAGATTTAAGCCAGCTTGAATTTGAAGATTTGTCGCCGTCTAAGGTTTTGATTGCGGTACAAGGACCAAAGTCCGCCGCTTATGTTGAACGCATTTTACAAAAACCACTCGATCGGGTGAAAGCGTTTGAACATGGTGATGCAATTTACGATGGCGAGTCTGTTTTTGTGGCGCGGACGGGCTATACGGGAGAGGATGGCTTTGAATTGTTATGTTCGCCAAAGGTGGGCCGATCGCTTTGGACTGCGTTCCTTGATGCTGGGGTTGTACCTTGTGGATTGGGCGCACGCGATACGTTGCGGCTGGAGGCGGCGATGGGGCTGTATGGTCAGGATATGAACGATCGTATTTCGCCATTAGAGGCGGGGTTGGGGTGGTTGGTTCATTGGGATAAGGGTGATTTTATTGGCCGATCGGCTCTGGAGGCTCAGAAGTCTCAAGGTGTGACTAAACGGTTGATTGGGTTGCAGCTTGCAGGCCGTAATATTGCCCGACATGATTATAAGGTTATGAATGGGGGCGCTGAGGTTGGCATTGTCACGAGTGGGATATTATCGCCAACGCTGGGCTATCCGGTGGCGCTCGCCTATGTTCCGACTGAACTTGCGAGAATTGGGACAGTTTTGGAGGTGGAGATTCGGGGAAAACTTTATCCGGCTACTGTTGTGAAAAAGCCATTTTATAAATTAAATCGTCATTGAATTTCGATCGGTGGTGACTACGTTTACTTTGTATTGTAGTTAATCAATTAGTTAAGTTCTCTGATTGCTGCCGAGTCACAATTCCGTACGCTCCAACAATCTGCTGTGTCGCGATCTCTTATTCATTCTTTATTTTTGCGATCGCATCAAAATTTATGTTCTCAAATTTATGATGGGCGATCGCTATTTCATTACTACAACTGAAATGAGGTGACATTATTGCGTTCTATCAGTATCCCAACAGAACGTGATAGACTGCCATGGAATTTGACAGTTTAGGATATTTATAATGGAAGAAAAAGCTAGTCTATTTGGTCTAGGTAATTCAAATCGAGATTTTACAAAGGTAGAATCTTGGGGCAAAAATCAATTTAATTCCAGCTTCCCAGCCTCATTATCTTGCTATCTCGATCACAGGGCAATTGAGGCAAATTACATATCCATTAATAGTCATAAGTTTGGCATAAGTTCTGTTTCTATTACAGATATTTTTGGTATTAAGCCAAACGCTGAAAATACTTATTTTGCATTTGAAGCGCAACATACTCCATTTCAAAAATATGTGATTGGGACTTTACCAAGAACCGATCTAGTAATTCAAGATCGTTCAAATGGTCAATGTTTAAGGGGATTAGAAGTTAAGCTAACAGCATTACCTGACAATGCTACTTGTAATTTAAGTGATAATAAATTTGGCTCTGAAATCGTCGTTAGACCTGACACGATTGTCTATTTAGCTGCTAGCATAGCTCATACGAATCTTGAGATTGTTAAGAGGCATATTGGAGTTAGCAAGGTGAGTATTGATAATTGGTCAGATGCAAGAGAAGTAGTTCTCTGTATTCCCGAAATTATTACCTGTATCTCCAATATCAGCCTAGACATTGAAAGAAATCAGTCCCCATTCCTTTTACAGCCAATCTGGAAGACAGTTGGCAAGTCTCCTAAGCTTGCTGAGCATTGTCTTGATGTTTTTGCATGGAGTGATGCAGCGTTTGCTTGGTTTATCTCTCAAATATCCAAAAATGATAGTTCAGTAATACAAATAACTCGCCAAACCAGAACAAGTATTTGGCTTTATAAAATGTTGTCAGATATCTGTCTTCATGGCAGATGTGACTATAAAGATATTATCGATAAGCTTTCTTACAACACTAAAAATGATAAAGCTTTTGCTTCAGCAGGGAATGTTACTAATCCATATATGTCTTGTGAGAATTTGACGTTCCCACGAGTCAAAAAGGACGAAATTAAACATATTATCTTGGGTGGTGGACAAAATCTACTTAGTCCAGAACGTCGATTTGACGCGATTATCTTCAATTCACCAGAGTTATTCTTATGATTACAGCTATTGACTTGTTTAGTGGTTGTGGTGGCTTATCTCTTGGTTTTCAAAATGCAGGAGTTGAAATTTTAGCTGCAATAGATAATTGGGATGTCGCACTAAATATCTATCAAGAAAATTTTGATCATCCAACAATTTTTCAGGATTTAACTGATGAACTTACAGCTATTAAAATAATTCAAAAGTATAATCCCGACATGATTATTGGTGCACCTCCCTGTCAAGATTTTTCTAGTGCTGGGAAAAGAGATATGAATGGTAGTAGAGCAAATTTAACTTATAATTTTGCTAATATTGTTTGTCAAATTAGACCTCAGTGGTTTGTGATGGAAAACGTACAAAGAATTACCAAAAGCAATATTCTCACGCAAATATCTAAACAGTTTATAAATAATGGCTATACCTTGTTGGGGATAGTTTTAGATTCATCCTTCTGTAATACACCTCAATCAAGATCACGTTTCTTTTTGATTGGCGAACATAGCTTAAAACAAAATTCTTTAGTTGATTTATTTAGAGATAATTTATCAAATCAACCAATGACAATCAGAGACTATCTTGGAGATAGTTTAAATCTTCAATATTATTATCGACATCCTAGAAGCTATGCTCGGAGAGGAATATTTTCAATTGATGAGCCAAGTCCGACAATTAGGGGTGTCAATCGTCCAATACCACCAAATTACAAACTACATAATGGTGATCCACAAAATATTGACATTTCAACAATCAGACCTTTAACAACAATAGAACGAAGTTATATTCAAACCTTTCCAAAATCATTTAAGTTCTTTGGTACTAAAACTAATTTAGAGCAGATGATTGGTAATGCAGTTCCTGTAAACTTAGCCTTTTTTGTAGCTTCAAATATCTTAAAGTATATAAATCAAGTTTCTCTCAAAGAGAAAACTCCAGTTTTATTCAATTGTAAAAGAAAGCCTACTTTATAATTTTTTGATTATAGTAATAGGTAATCGCTACCACAGTCAGGTTATCCCGATTTTTTCCCAATATCAACCCCGTGGAAAAGCCACCAGAAAAGCTGCTAGAGCAACTGGGTTTTAGACGCTCAGATTTTTGAACTTAGAATTTTAGAATTGCTGATTTTTAGCTTTAATTGCACAATCCCATCGCACACTAATAAATTGTTGCTGAGCAATAATAGCTCGTAGATGTTCAACATCTTCACAGGGAGAAACCGAAAGCGGCACCGTCGATCGGACTTCATGTATTAAAATTTCAGTGGTTAGCGATTGCTTTTGATATGGCGCAGAATAAAGACCAGACACGATCGCCCCCCATTCTCTCCGTCAGCTTTGTAAATTCATGAGACATGGAATAACTGCTGCACGATGAGAGAATTACCCGATCGAATCTCTTTGAAGCCCACTCGACTACGCTTGACGCAAAATCCGATCGCATTCTCAAGTCTTAAGTATGCAGAATCATTCTGCGGATGCCCAAGAAATATAGCGCGATCGTCCGGTGCGTCAACACCAACACGATCGCTTAACCCCCCAGCTGTACGTACCAGCTCGGTAGCCTGCGGTGCATTTTAGCATCCACGCCACCCTGTTTTGCGCTGCGAAAGTAAACGGGGTGGCTAATTTTTTGGGTTTCCTTCCCCCACTTACA
>JAYVUU010000189.1:0-8435 GCA_043787635.1 Synechococcales cyanobacterium
GCTCAGTTGGTGTTGGTTACGTTTACTCGATCGGCAGCCGCAAATTTGAAGTCGAAAATTCGTGAGCGCCTGAAGCTACTAGACTTACCGATGGGTGGATTTCTTGCCACGACTCTTCATGGGTTAGCTTGGTCTATTGCTCGGAGTTACCCAGAGTTATCAGGGATTACGGACGATACGATGTTGACGACGGTCAGCCAAAATCATCGGCTGTTGCGCGGGACCGTTGAGCAATGGATTGCTGAGAATTCACAGCTCTATGAACGGTTAATTCTGGGAGTGCAGTTTGATGGCGAGGAGACTGAACGGCTCAGAAGGCAATCGGTATTGCGGACGGAGGTGTTGCCCGCGCTAACGATGATTGTGGTTCAGGAGGCGAAAAAATCTGGACTGGTGCCCGATGATTTGGCTAGAGCGGGGCGCGCCAGTGGTGATGATTATTCAGTCTTGACTATGGCGGCGGGGCTTTATGCGGAGTATCAGCAGCAGTTACGATCGCGCAGTTGGATCGACTATGACGAGATGATTTTGGGGGCGCTGCGGGTATTACAGAATTCGGCGGCCTGTCTGGTGTGGCGATCGCAGGTGTTTGCGGTGTTTGAGGATGAGGCGCAAGATTCCAGTCCACTCCAAACGCGATTGTTGGAAATCTTGGCGACTAGGAGTGAGACGCTGGGTGATGTGCAGCGTGATGTGCAAAATTTGATTCGGGTGGGCGATCCAAATCAGGCGATTAATTCAACGTTTACGCCCGCTGACCCGGTGTTTTTCCGATCGTTTTGTACGCAATGTCAAACAGAAGGTAATCTAGCGCAGATGACGCAGGCGGGGCGAAGTAGTCGGGTGATTTTGGACGCGGCAAACTATCTGCTGAATTGGGCCAATGCGACCCAGGGCAAGGCGGGTAAGGAGTTGCCGTTTCGATCGCAAATGATTGAGCCTGTTTCTGAAGATGATCCGCAGCCGGATGCAAATCCTGAGCCGGTTGGGTTGGGCTTTGAAATTGCTCGTCCAAAGGATACCTATGAATCTGTTGTAAAGATTGGGACTAGAATCACGGCATTGATGGCAATGGATCCCGATCGTCGTGCGGCGGTGTTGGTCCGAACCAATGATCAGGGTCGATTTGTGGCGAGTGAATTACGACGACTTTTTCCAAATACACCCGATCGTCCTGGTTTAGATGTGTTTGAGGTTGGAGAAGAGGAACGCCGATCGCCTATTCCTGCTGAAATGTTGGCGTTGCTGAAATTTTGCGATCGGCCCCATTCTCCAGATTTACTCAAGGCGGCATTGATTATTCTCATGACCCATAAACGAATTCCGACCCAGAATTTAAATGTAATTGTCACCGCCCCTGAACAGTTTTTATATCCCAGTCCGATCGACCCTGAACTAAGCCATGAGGCACAACAGGCTAGCCGTGTTTGTCGCAGTCTTTTGAAGTCGCGAATTGAGCTGCCACTGTATCAACTTATTTCATTTTTCGCCTATACCTTGAACTATGATCAAGCCGAACTTGCAACAACAGACAAGCTATCAGAGCGGCTTTCACAGCAAATAAAAGAGAATTCATTGGGCGAGTTGATTGCAATTTTGAGTGAAGTTGTAATATCTGAACAATTTGAACCTGTAATGGCAGAATCAAATGAAAACCGATATATGCGATCGGGACAGGTGACCATTATTACCATGCATAAAGCAAAGGGGTTGGATTGGGACTATGTGTTTATTCCGTTTTTACATGAGGCGATGATTCCAGGGAAGCTCTATGTTCCTGGTCCAGCGAAGTTTTTAGGACCATTTACACTACCAGAAGTTGCACGGGCACAGATTCGGGCGATTGTTCATGGAAAGCCGTTGCCAAGTTTGCCGAGCGCATGGAACCGATCGGAGGAGTTGAAGCAGGCGGAGGAATACCGTTTGCTATATGTGGGAATGACACGGGCAAAACGTTTGCTCTGGATGTCGGCGGCGAAGCGAGGGCCATTTACTTGGAGTAAGCCGGAACAATTGGATGATCGAACTCCATGTCCGGCAATTCCAGCCCTAATTAAACAGTTTCCAAATCATGTTGTGAGATGATTTGGTCAGTTGCAAATCTCAATCTCAGTTATACCTAAACAGCTCCGGGAGATTTCTCTCCCTTTTTAACTGAATTGAAATTGAATTACTTAGAAGAAGTTATATCTTTGCTGAGTAATTGTAATGCTGCGATCGCGCCTTGAGCATCCTTAGCCGCAATCTTTTTATTAACGGTATCCGTACCATCTTCGATCGCAGTATAAGTGGTTTTCGATTTAACTTTTACACCATCTTCAACTGTTTTCCAGGAAGTTTCAAATTTTGCAAATTCAGTTTTGGCTAGGTCGAAATTCTTCGCTTCGATCGCAGCTTTAGTTTTACCAATTACATCCTGCATTCCCGAAAAACCAGAGAGCTTTGCTACTTCTGTTGTCTTGCTCGTTACAGTAGAGGATTTCTCAACAGGCTTTACTTCCGGACTGCTACAGCTGACTAAGGTTAACATTGAAATACCCGCTGATAAAAATTGCAACGATCGCATTACATACTTCCCAAAAAACAGCTCTGTTAAGTATAAACTAAATATGATTCAGTCCCCACAAGCAATATATTGAGCGTCAATATGCATATCAATAGATCGTTTCGTAAATATCACAGAACTCTTGCGATCGTCCTTTGTTTGCCATTATTACTCACTATTTTAACCGGAATGGCAACCACCATGAGCGCAGAATGGTCACTCAATCTTGGCGTGAGTCGGAGTTTTATTTTAAAATTGCATACGGGCGAAATTTTTCATTTACAAGGATTTTATCCCATCCTAAATGGTTTGGGACTATTGGGTTTACTGATTACAGGTATTAGCATGTCACGAATATTTCGTAAGACACCCTAGTTTCGGAGACGTGTTCAATTGATTGCAGTTTTTAGATGTAGACAAGCAACTTGAACAATGGACCGATCGCACGGCATTAATTACAATTAGGTCTGTTTTAATCCCAGAAAAATGTTATTTCCTCGTAAAGCTAGTCCCCCAGAATCCGAAGTGGAAACCGAGAGACTATTCAAATTAGATCTTTGAATCAAAATCAAGTCATCAAGCCAGAACCCAATCTACCAACGTCCGCACTCCGTAACCCGTTGCCCCCGTTGGATTGTAACCTTTGTCCTTATCGGTCCAGACCGGACCTGCAACATCCATGTGTGCCCAGGTTGTATCTTTGACATACTGCTTTAAAAATACTGCGGCACTAATTGCCCCGCCCGTTCTCGCCCCGATATTCTTCATATCTGCAATGGGAGATTTCATACTTTCAAAATAGGATTCTTCAAAGGGCATTTTCCACAGCTTCTCACCACTTGACTCTGCCGCCGCCATCAGTTGATCCGCAAAGGCATCATCAGGACTCCACAACCCTGCAATATCGTTCCCCAATGCCACAACACAGGCTCCCGTTAAGGTTGCCAGATCTACGATCGCATCTAACCCCAACCTATCCGCATACACCAACGAATCAGCCAGCGTTAGCCGACCTTCAGCATCAGTGTTGATAATTTCAATGGTCTTTCCATTCGAGGCGGTCAGAATATCACCGGGTCGCATCGCATTACCGTTGATCATGTTTTCAGTCACGGCGCTGATGAAATGCACTTCCACATCGGGCTTCAGTTGTGCGATCGCCTTCGCTGCCCCAAAGGTCGCCCCTGCGCCACCCATGTCAGTTTTCATCATTTCAATGGATGACGCACCGACTTTTAAATTTAAACCGCCCGAATCAAACGTTAATCCTTTACCGACGATCGCAACCCGTTTGCGCGGTGTTCCAGCGGGTTTATAAATCATATGAATGAACTTTGGCGGAATGTCAGATGCTCTGGCGACTCCCAAAAATGCACCCATATTCAAAGCTTCGCAATCCGCTTTTTCTAGAATTTTCAGCTCTAAACCATAGGTTTTAGCCAATTCTATTGCCATATCAGCAAAGGTAACCGAATCAATGACATTGGCAGGCGCAGCGACCAGTTCACGGGCAAGGAATACACCAGAACAAATGATATTAGCCTTCTCGATCGCCGACTTTTGTCCAGCAAATCCAATCAAACTTACAGATTCAACAACAGTACTTTCATCCTTTTCAGACTTAAAGCGCAGGTCTTTGTATAAAGCTAATTCAACGCCCTCGGCGATCGCTTGAACTGTTCTCGCAGCATCACTATTCACAATTGGAAGGGAAACGCCAACGGTTTTACACTTCTCACGGCGAGCCGCTTTTGCCATGTTGCCAGCAACTTTACGAATTGCTTCAAATTTCAACTTATCAGATTTACCTAAGCCAAAGATCATCAGCTTTTTAAAGCCCACACCTATCACTCGCGTCGCAATGCTACTGCCGGGTTTACCTTTAAAATCCATTTCTGCAATAACCTCAGACACCAACCCTGAAAGCTTTTCATCTAGGGCTTTTAAATCTCCAATCAATTCAAGCTTATCTTCAAACAATCCGATCGCCAATCCCTCTCCAGAAAAGTCAAGCAATGAATCATTAATTCCTAAAACCTTCATGCGCCAACCTAACTATTACGACTTATGATTGCCCCCATTGTAAGTTTATTTATGGCGAATGTGTTCATAGACATCTGCGTAAAGCTTTCCAGATGCCGCCCACGAATAATCAGCTCGCATTCCCTGAATAGCTAGTTCCCGAAACTTCACAGGATTCAGATAATACAAATCTAGTGCCCGCCCCATCGCCGATTCCAGCGCGATCGTATCTGATTGATAAAATACAAACCCATTGCGTTCATTAATAGGCCGCGTTTCTTCATAATCCCAATCAAACACCGTATTCACCAATCCACCCACACCCCGCACGATCGGCACCATGCCATAGCGCAACCCAATCACCTGAGTCAGACCACAGGGTTCAAAATTACTAGGAATCACGATCATATCTGCACCCGCATAAATCAAATGCGACAGCTCTTCATTAAATCCAAGCTCTAAATGGCAATCTGGATTATCATTCAATACTTTCTTTTCTGCCCGAAACAAATCATCAATCCCCGATTCTGTCGCAGAACCCAACAACACAAATTGCGCGCCTCGGTCTAAGGCATAGTGAATAGCATGGCTAACTAAATGCACCCCTTTCTGTTCATCTAATCGCCCAATAAACGCCACGATCGGCTTTGTTTCATCATCCGCCAACATCAATCGACCGCGTAATGCTTTTTTCGCCAACAACTTCCCATCGAAATCATCCGCAGAATAGGTCGTTGATAGGTAAATATCGTCTTCGGGATTCCACATTACATAATCAATCCCGTTCAGAATCCCCCCAAACTTTGATTGATTGATTTCCAGAGTATGCCCAAGCCCACAGCTAATGTCAGTATGCCGCGCCTCCCAAGCATGATGCGGAGAAACAGTATTGACATAGTTTGAATAATTGATCCCCGCCTTCATAAAATTAACAGCAAAAGGATTAAAATTATCTTGAATCCGATCGTACTGCAAATAATAATCAGGGCGATTTAGCCCCGTCGCCTCTAATATCTGAACCCCTGAAATACCTTGATGTTTAAAATTATGAATGGTGTAACAAATACGCTGATTTTCCATGCCATGGTAAGCATACATTTCATACAACATCACTGGAATTAATCCAGTCTGCCAATCATGACAATGAATTACATCAGGGCGTTTATTACCCACCGACAAAAACTCTAACGCCGCTTTACTAAAAAAAGTAAATCGCATGGGATCATCACTTTCCCCATAATATACCCCCCGATTGAAATAGTTCTCCTCGGAATGTGGCTCAATGAAAAAACATAGCGCCGTATACACCCACCCACAATGGACCGTACAGCTTACAACCCCGCCATTCCAAGGCACTTGTAAATTTTCGTAGGCTTGATGCAATCCCCAAACATGGTCATAACGCATACAGTCATACTTTGGCAAAATCAATTCAACAGTATGACCTTGAATTGCCAATTCCCGACTTAATCCATACACCACATCTCCCAGCCCACCCGCTTTAATAACAGGTGCACATTCCGAAGCGACTTGAACTATGTACATATTGAGTGTCTCAACTTAAATAAGTCTAATTAAACATTTTTAATTTAAACAGGTGTTTTATGCAGACGGCATCGGTTCAGCCGCGGGCTTGGTCACGCCTAACCGAACTTCAGAACAAAATGCGATCGTACTGCTGCCATCAGAACGACGAGTTTTAGTATGTCTCAGTCGTACATTCTCACTTTCAAACCAAATCCGTTCTACTGCGGTCACTCCGTCCGCTTCAGTCGTAAACGTAATCTCCTCTCCCTCAGCAAACGAATAGTCGCTATAGGGAGCCGCAACTCCAAAATTCCCGATCGATCGATATATTCGCCCAACCATCAAGTCACCCGTCGCCACCATCACTAGCGATCCTTTTTGACTCTTAGTCTCGCCTTCCATATAGCCATCCCACTCTACCCGCGCCGCGCCCAAAACCGCACTCAATTTCACACCCTGTTTCTCGCAAAGTGCCACAACAGCTGCATCATCAGGATCCAGCAATACCATCTGTAAAGTGGACTTACCGCTTTGCTGCGTAGTGCTATCAACGTGGTGGCTACTTTTAATTGACGACCACTTCCCAGATGACTGCTGGAAAAACTTCCGAATATCCATGAATCTTACTGAGTACCATAACTGAATTTCTTACGCTCCATTCTACGGGAGAGCGTGACGTTAGGGAGCATCGACAAATGGGATAACTTGCCCCGAATACTGATCTTTCAACAGGACATAGAACATTTTCATTAAGGAGAAATGATTGAACTATTAAGTTTGAAGTAAGGTCTAATTTCTAGAATCACAAACAAAAGCGGCTCCCAGAAATCTAGGAGCCGCTCTTAATTAAAACTAGATTCCAAAGAAATCTAGTCTAGATTCGACATAGAAAGCGTTGCTTCAGTTTCCCGATCGATACCCTTCTCAAAACCCGCAACTGCCGCACGTGCGCGACCTGCATGCCAGAGATGGCCGATCAAGAAGAAGAAGCCCAACACAAAGTGAGAACAAGCCAACCATGCCCGAGGAGACACATAGTTAAACGAGTTAATTTCGGTTGCAACTCCGCCCACCGAGTTCAAGGAACCCAAAGGTGCGTGCGTCATGTATTCAGCCGCACGACGAGCTTGCCAAGGTTGAATGTCGTTCTTGATTTTGTCAAGATCCAGACCATTCGGTCCACGCAAAGGCTCCAACCAAGGACCACGGAAGTCCCAGAACCGCATGGTTTCACCACCAAAGATGATCTCGCCAGTCGGAGAACGCATCAGGTACTTACCAAGACCTGTCGGACCTTGAGCAGAACCAACGTTTGCACCCAACTTTTGGTCACGAACGAGGAAAGTCATTGCTTGTGCTTGGGAAGCCTCTGGACCTGTTGGACCGAAGAATTCACTTGGGTAAGCCGTGTTGTTGTACCAAACCATGACCGCTGCGATGAAGCCCATGAAGGACAACGCGCCGAGGCTGTAGGAAAGATAAGCTTCACCAGACCAGACCAATGCACGACGTGCCCAGCCAAATGGCTTGGTCAAGATGTGCCAGACTCCACCGAAGATGCAGATAAATCCGATCCAGATGTGTCCACCAATCAGGTCTTCCATGTTGTCTACGCTGATGATCCAGCCTTCGCCGCCAAAGGGAGCTTTGAGGAGATAACCGAAAATCACAGCCGGATTCAACGTTGGGTTAGTGATGACTCGAACATCACCGCCACCGGGTGCCCAAGTGTCATACACACCGCCAAAGAACATTGCTTTCGCCACTAAGAGGAATGCACCGCCACCCAACAGGATGAGGTGATACCCAATGATGTTTGTCATTTGGTTCTTGTCTTTCCAGTCATAGCCAAAGAACGTGGAGTATTCCTCCAACGTTTCAGGACCACGAACTGCATGGTAGATTCCACCCAAACCTAGAACCGCCGACGAGATCAAGTGCAACACACCTGAGACGAAGTACGGGAAGGTATCGATGATTTCACCACCGGGACCAACGCCCCAGCCAAGAGTTGCGATGTGTGGCAACAGGATCAAGCCCTGCTCATACATCGGTTTTTCAGGGATGAAGTGTGCCGTTTCAAACAGCGTCATTGCACCCGCCCAAAACACAATCAGACCAGCGTGGGCAACGTGGGCACCAAGCAGCTTACCGGATAGGTTTATGAGACGTGCATTACCAGACCACCAAGCAAATCCACTGGATTCTTGGTCGCGAGTTCCTGCAAAATTTTGATTAGAGAGCGTTACCACGTGGCAGAACCTCCTCTGGGAAAATAAACTTCTCGTGGGGTTGATCTTGAGTCGCCATCCATGCGCGGATGCCTTCGTTCAACAGAATG
>JAYVUU010000190.1:0-2299 GCA_043787635.1 Synechococcales cyanobacterium
ATGTTGGAGAATTGTTGGGATTTGGACGGCTGGCAGTGTTGGCTCCGACGATCGGACCCTCTGGAAATCCCTATGAATCCATTCAACGAGTAGAACCGATGTTGATTGAGTCCTTTGGGACGATCGGAATTCAATCGATTCAAAAACCCAAAGTGGTTAGGCAGTTTGAAAGGGGCAATTATCAAATGGGATCGAGCGGGGTGCCTCATTTAACTCAGGTGGTTTGTTGTAGTGTCCAGCGAATTTTAAGTGGGGTGAATGTGTATGGCGATCGCTCTTACTGTCTTCTCGTCGCTGCACTTGAACTCTATGGGTGGGTGAATTGGACGCAAATGATGGGATTTTCGACCGCGGGAGATCCTGATTCTTTACTGTTGGAAACGGCACAGAGGATGGAGATGGAGGGCGATCGGATTCAGCGCATTTTGAAGGGGCAACGGCTGGAAAATTCGGTTCCAGCGATTTATCAAGCGGCGGGGCAGGATAAGACTTTGGAGCGATGGGCGCGATCGGTTCAACGATTATGAATCCCAATCTTGTACTACAAATGGGATTTGCGTAGGACAAGATTGGGAGATTAAAGACGAGGGACCGATCGCACTCGCAAGCTAGATGCTTAAGCCGATACTGATCACGATTTATGCAAAATCTGCGTTTCTGACGGGTGCTTGCAGTGCGGTTGAAAGATCGGCAGATATAGGTAATCAGAGGCTTGATCGGTATGTTCCAGTTGCAAATGACAAAGAGCATCTAACGCAATGACAGCATCACCAATACGCTCACAACACTTACAAGAACATACTAATGAACCTTGTTCAAGAACTATTTTCAGGGTATCTACGATCCCAATAAATCCACAATTAGTAGAATTTTTGGTTTGTTCTGCGGCTTGTTTGAGATAGTCTTCTAAGTAGACAAGAAGTATTAAACTGAATAATCCATCGACTCTTCCCTCTCATCTAGAACGAAGTAACAGTACTTGGTAAGAAGTCACGCATAATAAAAGCTGCTATGGCAACACGGAAATTCAAGCTGGACAGCAACTCAATCAACACGTTTGGCGATGATCAACTGCTGCGATCGACTTTCATGACTAACCTCATTAATCTTATTTGTGGGATAAGATTTAAATTAATTGTTTTTATCTGAGATAAAGTATGAGCCACAGATACAATTAGAAATGATACTTCAGTAGACATTTGCCATGACCGTGATTCGTACTATTCCAGAACCCGGACAGTTGGTTAGATTACGCCAGCGGCAATATGTCGTGACGGATGTTCGACGAGCAGCCATTCCACACAGCCTTTTATTTGAAAAAACTCAACGATCGCAGCATCTTGTCACCTTAGCTTCGATTGAAGATGATGCTATGGGTGAGGAGCTTCAAAGCATTTGGGAGCTTGAACCGGGGGCGCATGTGTATGAAAGGGTCGAGTTACCACGGCCCGATGGCTTCGATGCGCCAGAGCGATTGGATGCTTTCTTGGATGCAGTACGATGGGGGGCTGCGTCTTCGGCAGATATTCGGAATCTGCAAGCACCGTTTCGGAGTGGGATTGACATCGAGGATTACCAGCTTGACCCAGTTGTGCGGGCAATTCAGATGCCACGGGTTAGTTTGCTGATTGCGGATGATGTGGGACTGGGCAAGACAATTGAAGCGGGTTTGGTGACTCAGGAGCTGATTATTCGGCATCGATGTCGGCGGGTGCTGATTGTCTGCCCATCGGCACTTCAGGTACAGTGGCGCGATCAGATGCGAGATAAGTTTGGGTTAGAGTTCCGGATTGTTGATAGTGAATTGATGAAGGATTTACGCCGATCGCGTGGCATTCATATCAATCCTTGGGATCACTTTCCACGATTGATTACTTCGATCGATTTTCTCAAACGCGATCGGCCTTTGCGACTACTCCGTGAGCTGTTGCCCGCCGAGGGAGAGGCGATTTATCCAAGACGATTTGACCTACTGATTGTAGATGAAGCTCATAATGTTGCGCCTTCAGGGAGTGGGAAATATGCAATAGACTCCATGAAAACTTCAGCTATTCGGATGCTAGTCCCTCATTTTGAACATAAGTTATTTCTGACGGCAACACCGCATAATGGATATCCTGAAAGCTTTACAGCATTACTGGAGTTACTGAATAATCAACGTTTTGCGCGGGGAGTTACGCCCGATCGGAAATCTCTGCAAGTGGTGATGGTCCGTCGGTTAAAACAAGAAATGGTGGGATGGGATGGTGCACCGAGATTTCCAATTCGCCAACTTGAATCCATTTCAGTGAACTATACA
>JAYVUU010000191.1:0-9842 GCA_043787635.1 Synechococcales cyanobacterium
CATTGATTGGCTGTTTGGGATTGCTCAGCGCATTTGCTGTTGTTAGTTTGTATTCAATTCAACCCTTATTAAAACGATCGCTCGGTTAGTTCAATCGAATATTTGTTTAATTAACAGAGAATCATCTGACCCACGCCATCAATTTCACTGATACCCAAATTCTCATAATTAGAGGAATACTAGGCTAAAATCAAAATCATGCGGGTCCAGAGCGGTTCGCCTGAGGAACAACTAGTCTCGCCTAATTCTTTTCCACAATCATTATTTTGAGGCGTGTTTCTCATGTCCATACTCTCTCTCTCAAAATTCGTCTCTACGGCGTTACTGGGTATTTCCCTACTTCCTCTCTCTCAATCTCCTGCAATCGCTGACGAACCCGCCCAGGCTCCCATTTTACCTGCCGGAGACCTACGACCTGAAGCCAGTACTGATCCATTTTCAACGCGAGGCGACAATAGCAGTGCGATTATGGGGTTGATTCATCGGGCGATGCGGGGCAATGAAACTATGGACCGAGCTGCTGAAGCCGAGTCCCAACGAGAGAATATTAATGATGCCGCGTCGGACTTTCTTGCCAAACGGAATCAGCTGCTAAAGCCAAAATCTGCGGCTCTTCCGGGTGCTATATTCGCTCCTAACGTCATTGCTCCGCTTACAATCGTACCTCCCACTATCCCGATTTCGCCTTAGTCACAATTTTTCCATCTTCTAGAGTTGTGACCCGATCAGCCACATCTAAAATGCGCGGGTCATGGGTCACAATAAGTACGGTTCGATTATTGGTTTTCGCCAAGTTTCTCAAAAGTTCAATAATTGCATGACCATTTTGGGAGTCTAGGGCGGCAGTGGGTTCATCGGCCATAATTACCTGTGGATTTCCAGCCAGGGCACGGGCGATCGCGACCCGTTGCTTTTGACCGCCGGATAGGTCTTGGGGACGATGGTCGCAGCGATCGGCCAGTCCCACTTGATCTAAAAGGTCGATGGCTTGCTTACGGGCTTGCTGAATGCCTTTGAGATGGAACGCCACTTCCACATTCTCACAGGCAGTCAAGGCCGGAAATAAGTTAAAGCTTTGAAAAATAAAGCCCAAATGTTGAAGCCGAAATGCCGCTAAACGAGAGCGTGAGAGTTGGGTAATTTCTTCATTCAACAGATAGACTTGACCGCTGGTTGGGGTCAATAGTCCGGCCAAAATTGACAGCAGCGTTGTTTTTCCAGAACCCGACGGACCCATTAAAAGATGGACTTCGCCAGATTTCACCGTCAAGCTGACATCCTGGAGAGCTTTAAATTCTTCTCCTCCATTACGGTATATCAGGTTGATCTGGCTAGCGACGACCGCCGCTTCTTTAACCATTGACCATGCTGGACTGGAGGGCGATGGAGCCGTTTTGCCAAAAAATCGCTTGAAGTCGATCGCGGTCATATTAGCACCGCCCCCCAAGTAAGCAGATCATCACACCCACACTAATACTAACTAGAACGCTGTCGATAGTCTCACCTCAATCCCTCAATCTTCTGACCATCAGTTCTCTATTTTAAACTCTTAATTCTTTAGTTATGCCTCCCCATTTAGACGTATTGAGTCCAGTAAATGTTTCATAATATTCTTTCCCAATCTCTTAGGCTTTGAAGACGATCGCTGGATCTAGCCATGTTACCTTTTGCACTGCAAAAATGGCTGAACCCACACACATCACCACAGTCAAAAGAAGTACAGCGGCGGCGGTTGAGGGTTCGATGAGAATCATAATCCCTCGTGTCATCTGCGTCCATTGTCCTAACGTTAGACAAATTCCCATGCTGGGGATGTACCCAAGAACCGCCATCCAAAGACTTTGTTCAATAATGATTCGGTAAATCACACCATTTGACGCGCCCATTGCCTTTAGCGTCCCAAATTCTCGAAGATGGTCCGTAACAGAGGCATACAAAATTTGACCTACCACCACCATCCCAACAATGAAGCCCACCGTCGCCCCCAAACCCAAAATAAAACCAACGCCTGTTCGCACTTCCCAATAATTTCGGGTGACGGCGGCGATTTCGGCTTGAGTTAGGATCTGGGTATCGGGCAGGGCGTTCAAAAGACGTTGCTTAAGTTGATCAAGGTTTTGGTCGGGTTTGGCTCGGATGAGGACGTAGCTAATCGGGTCGCTAATACTCAAGGGTTTCGGAGAGGCGAGATCGCTGCTTTTTTGACCAAGGGGACGGCTTTTAAAGCTGTTGGTGCAATTGAGATCGCCATTGGGCTGGCGGATACAGTTAGTAGAGCTGTTGATTTCAGCGTCGCTGTAGGCATTAGCCGTTTCTAGTGAGGAGAACAAAAAGGGGCTGGAGGCATTGGATTGGACATCTTCGGCGGTGCCTACGATCGTGACTGGAAGTCCACCAATTGAGCCTGTCCGAGTTTCGTCTAACCCCAGTGACTTCTGCACGCCACTGGCGACGATCGCGGTGTAGGGCTGCTTGATTGCATTTAAATTGCCGTCAGATAATCTCCATCCCGCAAACAATTCTCCATCAGGATTGAATCCAAAGACGCGAGCGGGGGAGAGTTTGCCATCGGGTCCGCGCCATCGTCCGGCTCGAACCAATAGAATTTCAGCCCGATCGACTCCTGGAATGGTCATGGATTTGTTGATGTAATCTGCGGGTATGGGTGAGGTTAGCTCGAAGGCCATCATTTCCTTGGATGCAACCCACAGGTCTGCACGGGCATAGTCAATGACCACGGCGGTCGATCGGGAGAATCCTTTTAAAATCCCGAGTTGAATCGTAACTAAGCTAACGGCGAACATGATTCCAGCTTGGGCAACGAGAAAGCGGGGAATATCTTCAAAAAGATTTTTGCGGGCGATCGAGGCCATGGTGAGATAGCTTGATAGGGAGTCTTAGCTATTGTTATGGATTGCTGAGGATTTGGGTAAGTTTGTGGGCAATGCGGTTGGCGGCCCCAGATTCTCCCATGCGCTGTGGACCGTTGTGGGCGATCGCGGTCAACTGTGCAGAATTTTGTAGCAGGTGACGTAAGGTGGAGGCTAATTGGTTTATTTCCTTTACGTAAATAATCGATCGCCCCAATAGTCTGGTTTGAGCTTCAGCAAAGATTTGCGTAAATTGTGGTCCTTGACCGGGCAAGGTAATTGCAGGTTTTCCCAAGCCGATGAATTGTTCGGTTGCGGTTCCGGCCATGGCGATCGCCAGGTCTGATGTGTGGGCATAGTCTGAGAATTTTGCGATGCCTAGGGTCAATTCATGGGGACGATCGGGTCTGGAATAGCGATCGGGATGGTTGGTCTGTTGCCAGTTGTTTTTAATCAGGGCACTGTGGATAATGCCCCGATCGAGATCGCCAGATAAAGCGGCGAGAAATGTTAGGGGCCGATCGTCAAACTGTTCGGCCAAATTTTGCAAACCCGATAAAATCACGTCCCAGTTTCGATAAGCTTCTGGGGCACGGGAGCCAGGAAGTAGCAAAATAGTTAAGGATTTGCTAGCGTCAGAGACGACAGGTTGAGCCTCCAAATCCATCATCGGATTGCCGAAATCGTAGGCGGATAGTCCGAAGGTGGCCAGGGTTTGAGTCGTAATCCGATCGCGGGGGAAAATGGCTTTACAGTTGGGGCGGCTCATTAACCAACGCTCCCAGGGAAGATACACGCCACCCGTAAGACGGGCCAACCGATCGTCCCACCAGGAGTTACGCTTGTGCCATCCAGTTTCATCTCGAAGATAATACTCAGATTTTGCGGTGCCAATAAAGCTATAGTTCAATCCACTTTGCCATGCAAACAACAGCGGCACAATGTCCCCAACAGCCAGAATAATAGCGGGTTCTGCCCTACGTTTACAGTCTTTTGACCAGTCTCGAACGGTCTTCAGTTGGTCTAGGGTCAGGGTAAACAATCCGCCTTGAAGGTCGTTCGCCAACTGTTTACGATCCATATATATAAATCCACCGGACGGCATTGATTTGACCGTGCCAATGATAGAAAAGCCTTGTTTTTGATAGGCGTGACCTTCTCCCACGATCGGCAATACTTCGATCGTGGGAGCCTTTGGGAGTTGCCGAAGCGCCTTGAGAATTTGGATGGCAATGGTATCTTCGCCGTGGCCATTGCTAAGACAGAGCAAACGCATACAGAACACTCAAATTACTCGACTATACAGCTCCATAGTAGTGGAAGCCGAGGGATTGCTATAGTTTATGAAACTCCATCACACGACTTAAAACCCGATCGGTCAAATTCTGATCATCAGCATCAAACCATTCAATTTCTTTAATGCCATTGAACCAAGTGCGTTGTCGTTTCGCAAATTGTCTCGTGTGCATAACCGTTAATGTTTCTGATTCTTCCAAGCTTATTTCACCGCGTAAATACTGCCTTACTTCCTGATAGCCCAGCGTATTCAAAAGCGGTAAATCATCCCCATACTTCGCCACCAAATTCTGGACTTCATCCACAAACCCCAATTCAAACATTTGTCTTGTTCGCCGAACTATCCGATCGTCCAAACAATCTGACCTTAAGCCAATCTGCAAAATTGGATAACTCGGCAGGATCTCTCCCTGTTGAGTGGTCATAGGAATCCCCGTCACATAAAAAACCTCCAGTGCTCTTACCGTGCGAATCCGATCGTTACCGTGGATCTTGAGACAGGCTTTTGGATCCAAATATTGAAGTAATTGATAACAAAAACTTTGACCTAAAGCTTCCAATTGCGATCGTAATTCCCGATGTTGTGGAACGCGGGGAATCTGCATTCCGTGGGTAATGGCCCGTAAATATAATCCAGTTCCACCTACTAGTAAGGGCAAAGTAGCCTTCGACAAAATTTGATTGGCTTGGTCTTGAAACATTGCCGCCGAAACCGTCTCTGTCGGATTGTAAGCATCCACCAAATAATGGGGAATCTCCGCCATCTCTGCCCGCGTCACCTTGGCGCTACCAATATCGAACTCACGATAAATTTGCCGAGAGTCCGCGCTGATGATGATAGAACCCAACTCACGGGCAATAGCTATCCCCAACCCCGACTTCCCCGTTGCCGTCGCCCCGCAAACCGAGATCAATCCACGGGGAAACGTTGGGACATTGCGATCGAATACCTTTGAATTATTGGCTAGCATTTTTTCTAAACTATTGAACTACTATCTGACATATTTATTATTTGCTACAGGCTATTTGCTAGTGCAGGGACCCGAACGATCGGACCCAAATCCTGATCTACTGTCACGCCAGCTGGCATAGTCTTGCCACACACCCACACAAAATGCCTCTCAGGACCGCTTAAAATCGTCTACAACCCTTTCATGTTAAGATGATGGGGATAGTTGTTATATTAAAGCGTCAAGAACCGTCTTATTGGCATCTCTGCAAACGAGATGTTCTCGACATGCTTCTTCAATTTCAAATCTGCCTAGACGGAGCACACACCTCATGACTCAAGATTACGGCGCTCAACAGATTCAGGTTCTCGAAGGACTTGAGCCAGTCCGTAAACGCCCAGGAATGTACATTGGTACGACGGGGCCGCGTGGATTGCATCATCTAGTCTATGAGGTTGTGGACAACTCTGTTGACGAAGCCTTGGCCGGGTACTGTAAAAATATTGACGTAATTATTCACGAAGATGGATCCGTTAGTGTCCGAGATGATGGACGCGGTATCCCAACTGATATTCACAGTAAGACCGGGAAGTCTGCGCTGGAAACGGTGATGACGATTCTCCACGCAGGCGGAAAGTTCGGCAACGGTGGCTACAAGGTTTCCGGCGGATTGCACGGGGTCGGAATTTCGGTGGTGAATGCGCTTTCTGAGTGGGTGGATGTCACGGTGTGGCGGAATCAGAAGATACATACCCAACGCTTTGAACGTGGGCTTTCCATGGGCGATTTGGCTGCAAAAGATGGGGCGGGCGACCAGACTGGAACCCAAGTTCATTTTATGCCGGACAATACAATTTTCACGGAGACGGTTGATTTTGATTACGGTACGTTGTCTGGGCGGTTGAAAGAGCTGGCGTATCTGAATGCGGGTGTTCGGATTATTTTCACGGATAAACGATCGAGTGCGACAAAAGACGGTGAATTCCGCATTGAAGAATACCTTTATGAAGGTGGGATTCAAGAATACGTCGCGTATATGAATCGTGAAAAACAACATTTGCATGAAGAAGTTATTTTCATTAATGCTGAAAAGAACAATGTGCAAGTTGAAGTGGCGTTGCAATGGTGCGTGGATTCCTACAGTGATAATATTCTTGGGTTCGCAAACAACATTCGCACGATCGATGGTGGAACCCATTTAGAAGGGCTGAAAACGGTTCTGACTCGGACCTTGAATTCTATTGCTCGTAAGCGTGGCAAGCTCAAGGAAAATATGTCGAATCTGGCTGGGGAAAACATCCGGGAAGGTCTGACGGCGGTTATTTCGGTTAAGGTTCCAGACCCGGAATTTGAAGGTCAAACTAAAACTAAGCTAGGGAATAGTGAAGTTCGCGGAATTGTAGATTCGATCGTCAGTGAAGTTTTAACTGAGTATTTAGAATTCCGTCCACAAATTGCCGACACCATTCTAGAAAAAGCGGTTCAATCGTTTAATGCTGCCGAAGCTGCTAGACGTGCCCGCGATCTAGTGCGTCGTAAATCAGTTCTAGAGTCGTCAACATTGCCCGGTAAGTTGGCCGATTGTGCGTCTCGCGATCCGTCTGAATCCGAAATTTACATCGTGGAAGGGGATTCTGCGGGCGGCTCAGCAAAACAAGGTCGCGATCGTAAATTCCAGGCGATTCTTCCGTTACGAGGAAAAATTGTCAACATTGAAAAAACTGATGATGCCAAAATCTACAAGAACACTGAAATTCAAGCCCTAATCACAGCATTAGGACTAGGAATCAAAGGCGAGGAATTTGATGTCGCAAACCTTCGCTATCACCGCATCATCATCATGACCGATGCAGATGTAGACGGGGCGCACATTAGAACCCTGTTGCTTACCTTCTTCTATCGCTATAAACGTGAAATGGTCGATCGTGGATTTGTCTATATTGCATGTCCACCGTTATACAAATTAGAGCGCGGGAAACAGCATCAATATTGCTACAGCGATCGGGATTTGAAGCAACGGATTGCCGAATTCCCCGCCAATGCAAACTACAACATTCAACGATTTAAAGGATTGGGTGAAATGATGCCTGTTCAGCTTTGGGATACCACGATGAATCCTGAAACTCGGACCTTGAAGCGCGTTGAGATTGAAGACGCAGCCGAAGCCGATCGGGTGTTTACAATGTTAATGGGCGATCGGGTTGCGCCGCGTCGTGAGTTCATTGAAACCTACGGATCTCGCATGAATATGGCTGATTTAGATATCTAGTTCAATCTAGACATTAGGTGGGCAATAATTTATTAGTTAATTAGAAAAAGCGGTGGGATTTGAACACAATTTCACCGCTTTTTAGATGTGAAAAGTTATCCAACGTTGATTAACAGATCAGTTTTGGAAGCAGGGGAAATCAGCGATCATCTTTGCCAAGAGAGCCTGATAAGACCCGCTGTTTTTCCACTAACCGTTTTTTGTACCGCTAGCAAATACAGATCAACTGGCTGTTTGCACAATCTCACTCAAAGTCCTCTATGACATCCTCTGGCATCCGAATCGTCACACTCGTCATGGGCCGATCCTCATCCAACCGCTTCCTTAATGATTCAATTTTCATACTCCCTCCGCTCCTGCCGATTTGCTTTACGGGCTGAAATAATCCAAATCCAATCGCCTTCTTGCTCGACATGCACAACAGAGATCAAGCTGTAGCGGGTATCCATAGACCAATTACGGCATCTCTGCTTCATCATTGCGACTGGCATCAATCAAAATCAGAAACGGGTCAAAAAACGCCTCAGCTGCCTGCTGAAAGGTAATCTCATCATGGTTAATCGGATTAATCTGTGCGCCTTTCCGCCACAGCCTAGAACGGAAGCGTACAACGGCTTGGTTAGCTGGTGTTTCAGCTAGGTTAAATGAGCAAGCTGAGCTACAGGAATGTGGCTATAAATTTCTTTGTTTTCTTCCTGAGCTTGACGTAAATCGTACTGTGTCTGTAAGTTCAGCCAGAACTGAGCACTATTACCAAAATATCTTGAAAAACGTAAAGCTGTGTCTGCTGTAATGCTGCGCTTCTCAGACAAAATTTCGCTAATTCGTGTCTGAGCTACATCAATATCTTTGCTTAACCGATAGGGGGTAATGTCCAGTGGCTCCAGAAATTCTAAACGCAGAATTTCGCCAGGATGAATATTTAGCGGATGATTGCTGTCCATACTTTGTTCTCAATGATAGTCTACAATTTCAACCTGATCCGCATTGTTCTCATCTGTCCAGACAAAGCAAATTCGCCACTGATCATTGATGCGGATACTATGTTGTCCCTTGCGATCACCAACCAATTTCTCTAATCGATTTCCCGGTGGAATGCGCAAGTCATTAACTGATGTTGCCGCATCAAGCAGGAGAAGCTTACGTAAAGCAATTCTTTGGATATCAGGTGGATAATAGCGAGATGTAAAGCCATCAAAGACAAACCTTGTCTCATCAGACTTGAAGGTTACAATCACAACAATACTGTGCAACGTTACTATTGTCAAACAGTACTACTATGCTCTGATTTTTGCAATTAATCCAGCTAACGTTCGCAATCACCGGACTCAGACAACCTTTGCTAAAATCAGTACAACTCAAAGTTCCGGTGCATTGCGGTTGTTAGAGTGCGTCAGCTTAGATAAATTTTCCCTTCAAATGTACTCTCAGATTATCAATACTACCCCACTCTTTCATCAAATTACGACTTGTTAGTAACTTCGCTGTTATGTCATACCAACCCCATTCGACTTTCATAACATCTTGGTCAACGAGCATCGCATCAACATTACTGAAGTCTGCAACCCAACAAACCTTTGACCAGCGGACTATGCCCCACGGCCCTGAACTCCACTGCGGCGCATCTTCATCGCTTTCGTTACAAAGTTCAACAACATGAGTAAGATATCGCTTTTGACTCGGAGGCTTCTGAGAAAGAATAATCAGCGATCCTTTTGGTAACTTAGCAGCATGAGTCTCAACTTTATCACTTCTTTTGAAGTTGAGGGGAAAGTAAGAGTGAAGAGGATATTCCTTGTATGCCCAATCTGTCTCACCACCATTAATGTTTTTGATATATTGCAAACGAGAAATATCCACTACTTCACCTAGTAGATTGAGAAAAGCAAATTGCAGCAAATAGACTAAAACCGTATTCAGTTCAATTTTACAGAAGTCATTTCCAACAAGTGACTTCACAAGGTAAGTCTAGCACTCTAACAATTATTAGGCAGAAAGTTTCCGTATATCCACCTCGTAGGCGGAATGGATAGAAAACTTCTGTATATTTCCCTGGGGTTATTACGAAAGTTTCTTACTATCATGCTTATATTCATACCATCCCGATTTTTTCTCAATATCAACCCCATGGAAAAACCACCAAAAAAGCTATTAGAGCAAGTTAAAGACCGAATCCGCCTAAAACACTACTCCTATCGGACTGAAGACACCTACATTCAGTTGATTCGTCGTTACATTTTGTTTCACAACAAACGCCATCCAAAAGAAATGGGAGTTCCAGAAATCGAAGCCTTTCTGAGTCACCTTGCCGTCAACGGTCAAGTCCCCGCCTCCACCCAGAATCAAGCCCTCAGCGCCATTTTATAAAAGAAACCCGGAAAGCGGAAAACCCTGTCTCTTTAGAGCTGGGATGTAAGCGACTCGTGGGACTTCAGTCCCCTTCTCCAATCTATCTTG
>JAYVUU010000192.1:0-14682 GCA_043787635.1 Synechococcales cyanobacterium
AAGTTCCAGTGGCAGAACGATTGTTCCTTCCCGTTGGTCAGTCACCCGCCTCTACATCCCCGCGCTAAAGCGTCAGGGTTTTCCGGCGAATCTGATAAAAATATGGTGAAAAATCGTTGTCTGGCTAAGTCCATCAGCGACACATCTTCTCCGAGTATTCCTAGAGTATTTTGGAAAAGTGCTTGGAAAGATCACCGTAGCGGTGAATCCTGCCTACACTAGCTAAGAATGCTCTAGCTGTGGTGCGATCGTGAAGAAAGCGTTGTCTACTCGCAGCCATACTTGTCAGTGTGTGATGGATAACGATCACAACGCGGCTAGGAATATCCTCAGTCGGGGATTGAGTACGGTAGAGCATACCGGAACTTATAGGCTAGACTCGTGCAACGCTTGGAGAGATCAGTCCTCCACTTTGATTGGTGCAAACCTGTTAGAGCAAGTCCGGTCACTGAACCAAGAATCCCCGTCTCTCCAGAGCGGGGAGCATTAAAGACTCAGTTCAGCTCAAACCGTCTCAATCTGAACAACACGACCCATAGGGTCAAATAGGTCTAAATTATGTTTGATGTATCAATGATGTGGCTTTTGGTCGGGAGCGGGTTTTGCTTATTGGAACTGGCGACCCCTGTTGCCTTTGTGTCATTGGTGATGGGCTTGAGTGCGTTTCTCGTGGCTC
This sequence comes from Synechococcales cyanobacterium, assembly GCA_043787635.1. Classification (GTDB taxonomy): domain Bacteria; phylum Cyanobacteriota; class Cyanobacteriia; order Leptolyngbyales; family Leptolyngbyaceae; genus JAAFJU01. The sequence continues at coordinate 677 of JAYVUU010000192.1, forward strand.
CAACGTCCTCGTCGCTACCGTTTAATTTACAGGTGATGTTGTGGATGATTCTGTCATTGGGCTTATTTTGGGTATCCCAGAGTTTTGTTCGGCCCCGGTCGCAGTCTCGTAAGCTGGATGCCGATTATGCCCACACCCTGACCGAAATTCTTCCGGGTGAAACCGGACGGGTGAATTATGAGGGCCAATCGTGGGCAGCTCAACTTGAGGACCCAACAGTTCACCTTGAACCCAAACAAAAAGTTCGGGTGGTCGATCGGCAGGGCACACTACTCATTGTTTCTCATGACAGCGAACTCCTCTAGAGAATCGGTATCAAATCCTGATTCTTAGCCTGTCTTTAATTTACTAACAGAAATTTACCAATAGAATCAATTAACTTGATTAACGGAGCCTAACATTATGTTTGCCTATCTTATTGCTGCTACATTGGCCGCTGCTGCTGCATTAGCGACCGTTAAAATTATTCCGCAAGGGGACGAAGCGTTGGTGGAGCGGTTAGGACAGTTTGATCGGAAACTTCCGGCGGGGTTGAATATTTTGATACCGGGAGTTGAAATTATTGCCTACCGCGACACCACCCGTGAAAAAGTTTTCGACATTCCACCCCAAACCTGCATCACCCGCGACAACGTGGCTATTAGCGCAGATGCAGTGATTTACTGGAAGATTGTGGACATGGAGAAAACGTACTACAAAGTGCAAAATCTTCAAATGGCCATGGTTAATCTGGCGCTCTCACAGCTTCGGGCTGAAATGGGTAAACTTGACCTCGATGAAACATTTACCGCCCGTGAAAAAGTTAACGAAGCTCTGATGCGGGAACTCGACCACGCCACCGTGCCTTGGGGAATCAAAGTAACCCGCGTTGAACTTAAAGAGATTATTCCCGCTAAGGCCGTGATGGAGTCGATGGAACTTCAGATGTCGGCAGAACGGAAAAAACGGGCGGCGGTTCTGACTTCTGAAGGGGAACGGGAATCGGCGATTAATTCAGCGCAAGGTCGGGCGGAGGCGCAAGTTTTGGATGCAGAAGCCCGCAAACGATCGACGGTCCTGAGTGCAGAAGCCGAGCAGCAACGGATTATTCTCGAAGCTCAAGCCAACCGTCAACAGCAGGTTCTGAAGGCACAAGCTACGGCGGAATCGGTAGCGATCGTAACCCAAGCACTCAAGGCAGATCCAACGGCTCCCGATGCGGCCAAGTTGCTGATGGCGCTGGGATATTTGAACATGGCCGAGACGATCGGTAAATATCCAAGCAGCAAAGTGTTGTTCATGGATCCGGCGAGTATTCCGGCTTCTATTGCCAGCATGATGGCGATCGCGGATCAGCCTCGTCAATCGTAGGTTCAGACGTAAGGTTCAAACGCCCATACAGCCTTGACACACACCAAAAAACTCCAAGACGTGATAGTTCATTTTGAACCCATACTGTTCACTGAACTTTTTCTCTAATGCGTGAACTGGGCAGGAGTCCAGCTCGATCGTTTCACCGCATTGCAAACAGGTGAGATGGTGGCGGTCTTCTTGGATCAATGAATACAACGACTCCCCGGTTGTGAGGGTGCGGACTTGGACTGCACCTTCTTTTTTCAAAGCATCCAGTGCCCGATACACGGTCGCAAGTCCCATACTTTTTTCATGTTGTCGCAACTCAGAGTAGAGATCTTGGGCCGAAATCGATCGGTCCATCTGCTTCAGAGATTCAAGAATTCTAGTTTGGCTACGGGTTCGACGAGGGGAAGTCATGACGATCGGGACGCAAGATATAGAACGCATTTTATAGATTTGAGTGTACCGCATCCCTTAGAATGATCATCGATCGCCGCATTATGTGTTTTTCTAAGGATCGACGGCCAATATGACTCAAACGTACCAAGCTCAAATCTACGTCACGCTTCGGCCTTCTGTGTTGGATCCGGCAGGTGTTGCTGTTCAGTCTGGTCTCAAGCATATGGGATATGACAATGTAGACAGTATTCGCATTGGTAAATACATCGAACTAACAGTTTCGGCTGAAACTGAAGCGGCTGCGACGGAGCAACTGAATGTAATCTGCGATCGGCTCTTAGCGAATCCCATTATCGAAAACTATCGCTTTGACCTTAAAGTATTGTCTGCTGCCTAGCCCTAACGTCTATTTCTAACGCCCAGCCCTAAAGCCCAACTTAAAAAATATGAAATTTGGCGTAATTGTATTCCCTGGTTCCAACTGCGATCGTGATATGGCTTGGGTGACTCAAGGCTTATTGGGGCAACCGACTCGACTGGTTTGGCATGAGGATTCGGATATTGATGACATTGATGTGATGATTGTGCCCGGTGGGTTTAGCTATGGTGATTATTTGCGCTGTGGGGCGATCGCCCGTTTTTCCCCTGCTATGCAAGCGACGGTTAACCATGCCGCCCAAGGGAAGTATGTTTTGGGGGTGTGCAATGGGTTTCAAATTCTGACAGAAATTGGATTGTTACCAGGTGCGTTGACTCGGAATCGGGGGTTACATTTCATCTGCGATCGGACTCCTTTGCGTGTGGAACGAAATGATTTGCCTTGGACTCGAAACTATGAAACGAATCAAGTGATCACGATTCCGATCGCTCATGGTGAAGGCTGCTATTTTGCTGATGACGATACGCTGAAATCGCTTGAAGATAATAATCAGGTCATCTTTAGATATAGCGATGTGAATGGTGAAATAAACGATCGGGTTAATCCCAATGGTTCGCGGAATAATATTGCCGGGATTTGCAATCGTGAGGGCAATGTTTTAGGGATGATGCCACACCCAGAACGATCGGCTGATATTGCGATTGGAGGAATTGACGGGATGGGATTGTTCACCGGATTACTAGAAATGGCGATGATTGATTAGCAATAAGGCAATTCCTAAAAATAAGCCGACTAGAGTCCTCAACCCAAAATTCTGGGGAATTTAGTCGGCTGTTCTATGTGACCACTAAAACTTGCGCAATCTTTGATTTGGCAAATAAAAAATAAACAAGGATAATTCTCCTCTAATTGATACTGACTTGCGTTATTATTGAAAACAGATTGCAGTAAATAACCCTTTCCAAAAATTAGACATGGCTATTACAAGACGGATTTTTCTGGCAGCAGGTGCAGCGACAGCAGCGATCGCGTCTGAGCAGTTATTCAGAGGTCGATCGGCACAAGCTCAAAATAAAGTCCTGAATCTCTACACCGCTCGTCACTATGGGTCTGATACCCAGATTTATGAGGGCTTTTTCAACAAGACAGGCATCAAGGTAAATCTTGTTGAAGCTACGGCGGACAAACTGGTTGAGCGAGTCAAGAGCGAAGGGCGTAATAGTCCGGCTGACGTGATCATGACGGTGGATGCGGGGAACCTGTATCGTGCCCAGCAGGCGGATGTCCTCCAAGCTATTGATTCTCAGATTCTGAAAGAGGTCATTCCTGAAAACTTGAGAGATAGTAATGGATTTTGGTTTGGGTTCACCAAGCGAACTCGGGTCATTATGTACAATAAGGAGAGAGGGATTGATCTATCGAGGGTCAAAACTTATGAGGATCTAGGCCGTGACGATTTGAATTACAAAATTTTAGTGCGATCGTCTAGCAATATTTACAATCAATCCTTGATGGGTTCAATTGTTGAACTATATGGCGATGAAGTCGCTGAAAAATGGGCGAAGGGAATCGTGAAGAATATGGCTCGTAAGCCTGAGGGTGGAGATACTCCGCAGATTCAAGCTTTGGCCGCAGGAATGGCCGATTTAGCGATTTCTAATACCTATTATCTGGCGCGGTTAGAGAAATCGTCCAAGCCTGAAGATCGTGAAGTAGCCAGCAAAGTGGGCATAATTTTCCCGAATCAAGCTGGCGATGGCAAGCTCAATCGCGGTGCGCATACCAACATTAGTGGCGCAGGGGTAGCAAAGTTTGCACCCAACAAAGAAGCGGCCATTCAATATCTAGAATATTTGGCAACCCCTGAAGTTCAAAAGATGTTTGCGGCGAACAATAATGAATACCCAGCTCTTGAGAAAGGACGCGTTGAGGTTGACCCGGTTCTACGCAGCTATGGCTCCTTTAAGGAAGATGTGATGACCTCTGAGATTTTGGGTAAGAACAATCAACGGGCTATTCAAGCGATGGACCGGGCGGGTTGGAAGTAGTATTCAACGGCTCGTGTTTTAAATTTTAATCCTCATGTAGTTAAGTGGGATACTCCGATCGAGTATCCTATTTTTTTAAGTTTCTATTCGTCTCAATTGGATTATGTCTAGCACTATTGAATTTCTTAGTAAAGGCGGGCCGCTAATGGTTCCCCTTGGAGCGTTATCAGTTCTGACTATCACTTGTGCATTGGAGCGGACTTGGTTTTGGTGGCATACTATACAGGGCGAGAAGCAGCTTGTTTCTAGAATCTTGCAGGTGTCACAAGATGACCTCGGTGAAGCAAAAACCATTGCAGAGCAAGCTAAACGATTGCCCATTGGTCGGTTTATTTTGGCGGCATTACGGCTGAATCAACCTACGCCGGAGACCTTTCAGTTGGCGATGGTGGCAGCGGGCGATCGGGAATTTATTGAGATGCGAAAGTGTGACAAACTGCTGGAAACTATTGTGGCGATCGCGCCGTTGCTCGGACTATTGGGCACTGTAACAGGATTGATTGCGACATTTTTTAATTTGAATATTGGCGGCGGTAACGGTGGAAATGTGGACCTATCGAAAGCGTCTCAAGGCATTGCGGAGGCGTTGATTACCACAGCGGGTGGAATGATTGTCGCGATTATGGCATTAATTATTTATCGGGCCTGCGTTGGCTTGCAAGCCGCGCAAATGGATTACTTTTCAGAAGTGGGAAGTGAATTAGAGTTGATCTATCGGCAACGTTGGTATGAACCGCGTATGAATCAAGAGCAACAGAACACCCTAAGCCAAGATCTATTGCAGCAAATGGTGACCTTGTTGAACGATCGGCTTCCTGCTCTTAATTCAACGCTGACGTTTGATAATAGTATTGCCCATTTGCCAACTGAGAACGAGGACGGGTAATAGACCGACTAATACAATGGTTAAAGCCGGAAGTGCAGCTTCGGAGAGCCGTTCATCGGAGGCGAGATTGAAAACGCGAACGGCAAGCGTATCGTAGTTAAGCGGTCGCATGATCAACGTGACGGGTAACTCCTTCATCACGTCAACGAATACTAAAATTGCAGCACTAATTAATCCGCTGCGCATTAAGGGTAAATGAATTTGGAATAGCGTTTTCACTGTGTTCAACCCTAAACTTCGGGCCGCGTTGTCGAGATTGGGCTTAATGCTATTAAGACTAGATTCAACTGCACCATAACCCACGGCTAGAAATCGGACTAGATAGGCAAATACTAAGGCAAAAATAGTCCCGCTAAGCAGCAATCCTGTTGAACTGTTGAACTGCGATCGCATCCAACTATCTAAGGCATTATCAAAGTTACCCAGTGGTACCATCGCCCCGATCGCAATCACAGCACCCGGAATCGCATAACCCAGAGTCGCCCCCTGAATTGCCCAACGATTGAGTTTTGAGGGTTGTAGCCGTTGACCATAGGCGAGAATAATGGCGATGATGACTGCGATCGTGGCGGCAGTGGCGGCTAGGGTAAAACTATGAATTGCATAGCCCCAAAATGGATCCGGGGCATTTGCCAAGAACTCGCCTGAAGTGGCTGTGCCATAGTCCCCATCACCACTTGGGTCACTCGTGCTGGTCGCCGATCGATCGCCTTTAATTAGAAACGCCAAAACAGTAACCGGAATACCAAAGCCTAGAACAATTGGAACAGCACAAATTCCGATCGCAGCCCATTGATGCCAATTACGCAGCACATATCGTTTGATTTCAGTCGTTTGGCTAGTTTGATAAAAACGCTGGCGATTACGTGATTGACGCTCAAGAATGACAAGTACAGCGATGAAACTCAATAGCAGTAGGGCAAGTTGTAGAGCGGCAGCGCGTTCGCCCTGACCGAGCCAAGTACGAAAAATGCCTATAGTAAAGGTTGGGACTGCAAAGAATTCAACGGTTCCATAGTCATTCAATGTTTCCATTAATGCTAGTGACAATCCCGCCACAATAGCAGGTCTCGCCATAGGTAAGGCGACTTTGACGAATCCCTGCCAGGGCGTACAGCCTAGACTCCGACTGGCTTCTAATGTAATGGATGATTGATTTGAAAAAGCCGATCGGGCGAGTAGATAAACATAGGGATACAACACTAAAATAAACATGACGATCGCTCCTGGCATCGATCGAACATTGGGAAACCAATAGTCTTGAGCATTCTTCCAGCCAAACCATTGTCGCAATATAGATTGAACGGGTCCGTAATATTCTAATAAATCGGTATAGGTATACGCCAAGATATAAGCCGGAGCCGCCAACGGAAGTAACAATGCCCACTGAAAGAACGATCGGCCCCAAAATTGGCACATTGTAACCAGCCAAGCGCAAGCTGTTCCGACGATCGCCACACCTGCACCCACTCCTACCATTAGGATTAGAGAATTAAGAATATATTCTCCTAATACTGTTGTGATCAAGTGTTGCCAAACCGATCGCGTGTCTGAAAAAACACTAGTCAAGACTGAAACTAGCGGCAACATCATTAATAGGGCTAACGCAATAGTTACGATCGTCCAAATCGAGAATGATTGAGATGGAACTTGTGCGGCAGAGGTTGTTAGTTTGCGAACCATAGGATTTATAATAATGACATACAGATTCAATTAGTACTATCTTCTCATGTCCGACTCAACGATCGTTCTTAAAATTAATCAAATTTCTAAACAGTTCGATCGTAATTCACTGCCCGTTTTGAATCAGGTTTCTTTGGAGTTGCAAGAAGGGGAGATTCTGGGGCTTTTGGGTCCGTCGGGATGTGGGAAAACGACATTATTGCGACTGGTTGCCGGATTTGAAACCTTGAATTCAGGTTCTATTGAATTATCGGGCGAACCGATTGCAACATCTAATCAATCCGTCGCGCCGGAACATCGCAATATTGGCATGGTGTTTCAAGATTACGCGCTATTTCCCCATTTGACGATCGCCCAAAATGTCGCCTTTGGACTTCAGAAAACTAGTCGAAAACGATTTGCACCTGCACAAATTCAAGCCTTGACCCAAGAATCGATCGATCGTGTTGGGCTATCGGGGTTGGAGTCACGGTATCCCCACGAATTGTCGGGAGGACAGCAACAGCGAGTCGCATTAGCGCGGGCATTAGCACCACAACCTGCGATGATTTTGTTAGATGAGCCGTTGAGTAATTTAGATATTCAGGTGCGGTTACGACTACGACAGGAGATCCGATCGATTCTGAAAAATGCGGGAACGTCTGCAATTTTTGTGACCCATGACCAAGAAGAAGCCTTATCAATGTGCGATCGAATTGCGGTGATGAATCATGGGAGCTTAGAACAGGTCGGGACACCAGAATCAATCTATCAAACGCCTATTTCACGTTTCGTAGCTGATTTTGTAACGCAGGCTAATTTTATTGAGGCAACATTTCGATCGGGATTTTGGCATACAGAAATTGGTGAATTTGAAGCGATCGAAACCCTGATCAATCCTGACCAAAAATCTAAGGCGGTGTTAATGATTCGCCAAGAAGATATAAAGATTAAAATGGACGATCGAAGTAATACTGTAATCCGCGATCGGCAATTCTTAGGTCGTGAATACTGTTATGAATTAGTACTGAACTCAGGTCAAACGATATTAGCAACTTGCCCGATCGGTGAGAACTATGAAGTGGGACGCAAGGTAAGTATCGAGGTTCAAAACCACTACTTATTTCCCTTGTAATTAATAAATGACTAGCGGTAAGATGATTACCCCGATTATTTTTCTGTTATGTCTTTTGGAATTTCTGGACAAGCTTGCTCCGCCCTAGCTCCCATGCAGGATGTAACGAATCGATCGTTTATGGATGTGATTGCTCAGTATGGCTGTCCTGACTACTTTTTTACTGAATACTTTCGAGTTCACGCCACATCTGGACTTGACAAAAGCATACTAGATGCGATCGTAAACAATACGACAGGTCAGCCAATTTTTGCCCAAATGATTGGGGAAAGTATTCCAGATTTAGTCCGGACTGCAAAACAATTAAGTCAATATCCGATCGCAGGCGTAGACTTGAATATGGGCTGTCCGGCTCCTCGGATTTATCGTAAAAATGTAGGCGGTGGGTTGTTACGAGATCCAGAAAAAGTCGATCGGATTCTGGGAGAATTACGATCGGCGATACCCGGACGATTGACCGTAAAAATGCGTGTTGGATTTGACGATACCGAAAACTTTGATAAAATTCTTCATTTATTGAATCATCATCAAATTGACTTGTTAAGTTTGCATGGTCGCACAGTCAAGGAAATGTATCACGGCACAGTGAATTATGATTTGATTGCTCATGCGGTTAAAACAGTGAATTGTCCAGTGCTTGCAAATGGCAATGTAACCTCTGCCCAGAGCGCCATACGGATTCTCAATTATACTAAAGCAGCGGGCGTAATGATTGGTCGGTCCGCCATTCGTAATCCTTGGATTTTCACACAATTGCGACAAGCCTTAGCGGGTCAGCCAATTTCTATCATTTCACTCTCCCAAGTCCGCAACTACATCGATCGGCTATACCAGAGTCCAATTGCCCAAACTATTTCAGAACGATCGCGGGTGAGTTATATGAAAATGTATTTGAATTATATTGCTCAAGGTGTTGATGCCAAAGGTGATTTCTTACATCAAATGCGACGAGCACAGAACAAGGCTGAATTTTTTGAGAGCTGCGATCGGGCTTTGCTAACCGAACCCGATCGGCCTTTTGCAACCGAGCCTTATCGGGGACTTGTCGCCCGTCCCGCCTCTGAGACTGCTAGAGTCTAAACCCGATCGCTCAAAATTTCTCCCGTTATGGTGTCCATCAGTCATCCGAACCTGTACCTGAACGACTTGCTTTTTTCGCCTTCATTTTTTCCGTAAGAATCGCTCCAACTTCCGTCACCAAAAGCGTTGCCACTAGACCATCGTCAATCAGCCCAACTGGAAACGTAAACAACTCTGGCAATAAGTCAACAGGGCTGGCAATGTAAGCAACAGACGCGATAATAACTATCCAACGATATTTAGAATTGCGAATCAGTTTGCGGTATTGATTACGAATCACGTTTTTCATGGATGTGCTCCTATTTTAAGATCAACTTTTCCTATGGTATGTGAATCACTGAATCTTAGTGGATATTTCAACAGGCTAAGCCACCACTGTCGCCGTTCCATCTGCTAAAACGACAATCCAACCAATAGAACCCTCCACCACATCCTCCGAGTTTTGTGTCACATTAAATAATAAATCCCCCGACTTCGACGACACGATAAAGTCTGACTTGGGTGAAAACGTAACAATCACAAACCCCCGATCGCGCAGACAAAATACTGCCCACCCCTTTAATGTTTGATTAATTGGATCAAATGGCTTTGGTGGATTAGCAAAAACAGTCTGCATCAAGTCGATCGTCGGATTCATAAGCTTAGAAATAGTTCACAACAGCAACCTAAGTAAAGCAGAAACCCTAACTCAAAAGTCAAGACTTGATCTTAAATCAATTCATATGTACTGTTAAAGCCCGATGGAGATTGTAAATAATCCTTTACAAGCCAGACTCCATCACTGGATCCAATGGGATTAAAATTTGGCATTGAACTACTAGCCATAGTGGCTATAATCTTGATCGCCTTTGAGCCAAAGATTCACGTACCGGAGCAAGTTTGATGTCTTTTGTTGGTCTCCACATCCACAGTGACTACAGCCTCCTCGACGGTGCTAGCCAGTTGCCTCAGCTCATCGATCGCGCTCTAGAGTTGAATATGCCTGCGATCGCGCTGACCGACCATGGGGTGATGTATGGAGCCGTGGAGCTGATCAAAGTCTGCAAAGGGAAACCGATTAAGCCGATCGTTGGTAACGAGATGTACGTGATCAATGGCGACATCGAAAAACAAGAACGCCGTCCTCGTTATCACCAAATTATTCTGGCCAAAAATGACATCGGCTATCGTAATCTTGTCAAGCTGACCACCATTTCAAATCTCAAAGGTCAGCAGGGAAAAGGCATTTTTGGGCGACCTTGTGTCAACAAAGAATATTTAGAAGAATATCGTGAAGGATTAATTGTCACCAGCGCATGTTTGGGCGGCGAAATTCCCCAAGCCATTATTCAAAATCGACCCGATGTAGCGCGGCGGGTCGCAGCTTGGTATAAGGAGCGGTGGGGAGATGATTATTATTTAGAAATTCAAGATCATGGATTGATTGAAGAACGGGTCGTGAATCCTGAAATTGTTCGGATTGCTCAGGAATTAGATATTAAACTTGTTGTCACTAATGATTCACACTTTATTTCTTGCTATGACACTGAAGCCCATGATGCATTGCTGTGCATTCAAACTGGAAAGCTGATTTCAGAAGATAAACGCTTGCGGTATACAGGAACTGAATATTTGAAATCTGCTGAAGAAATGAGCTGGTTATTTCGCGATCATTTGCCAGAAGACATTGTAAAACAAGGCATTGCTAATACCTTAGAAGTCGCAGATAAAATTGAAACCTATCATCTTTTGGGTGAACCAAGAATTCCTGATTACCCAGTACCAGAAGGCTTTACTATGGCCACTTACTTTGAAAAAGTGACTTGGGAAGGAATGTTTAAGCGGTTTAAAGTGAATACCCGCGAAGAAATTGAATCCACGTACCGCGATCGGGTTGAATATGAACTAACAATGATGCAAAAAATGGGCTTCGATGCTTATTTTCTAGTTGTCTGGGATTACATTAAATACGCTAGAGACCGAGGAATTCCCGTGGGTCCGGGTCGTGGCTCGGCGGCGGGTTCATTAGTTGCCTATGCCCTAGAAATTACCAATATTGATCCCGTCCATCATGGATTGTTATTTGAGCGTTTTTTGAATCCGGAACGTAAATCAATGCCAGACGTTGATACTGATTTTTGTATCGATCGTCGTCAAGAAGTGATTGATTATGTAACTGAAAAGTACGGTAAAGAACGCGTTGCTCAAATTGTTACCTACAACCGCATGGCTTCAAAAGCTGCAATCAAAGATGTGGCTAGGGTGTTGAATGTGCCCTATTCTGAATCCGACAAAATGACCAAAATGATCCCAGTTATGCGGGGGAAACCGACTAAACTTCCCGTCATGATTTCGGATAAAACCCCTGCCAAGGAATTCAAAGATAAATATGATAGCGGCGATCGGATTCCCGGCTGTGAGATTACCTATAAAGACTGGATTGATACCGCTATTCGGATTGAAGGAACAAACAAAAGCGTCGGGATTCATGCGGCGGGCGTAGTGATTGCGGCAGATCCATTGGATGAAATTGTTCCTTTGCAGCGAAATGCAGATGGCGCGGTGTTCACTCAATATTATATGGAAGATATTGAAGCGCTGGGCTTGTTGAAAATGGACTTTTTGGGATTGAAGAATCTCACTATGATTCAGAAAACAGTGGATTTAGTGAAAACCTACCGATCGGAAGACATTGACTTAGACAATTTGTCCTTAGAAGATCCAGAAGTTTATAAACTCTTAGGAAGAGGCAATCTCGAAGGTATTTTTCAATTAGAATCATCGGGAATGCGACAAATTGTAAAAGAACTAAAACCTGAAGGAATTGATGACATTTCGTCAGTACTAGCGCTTTATCGTCCGGGACCACTGGATGCTGGACTGATTCCTAAATTTATTAATCGCAAACATGGTCGTGAAAAAATTGAATATGAACATGAATTACTAAAACCCATTCTCAATGAAACCTATGGAATCATGGTCTATCAAGAACAGATCATGCGAATTGCTCAGGATTTAGGCGGCTACAGCCTTGGGGAAGCAGACCTATTGCGGCGGGCGATGGGAAAAAAGAAGAAAGCGGAAATGGAAAAACACCAAACTATTTTCATTGAAGGGGCGAAAAAAAATGGTGTATCTGAAAAAGTTGCCGCCGGATTGTTTGATCAAATGGTCATGTTTGCTGAATATTGCTTCAACAAATCTCACTCCATGGCCTACGGATATGTTACCTATCAAACCGCCTATCTAAAGGCACATTATCCCGTTGAATACATGGCCGCATTGCTGTCCTCCAATAGCGGCGACCAAGAAAAAGTTCAACGCTATATTGGCTCCGCGTTGTCCATGGGCATTGAAGTATTACCGCCAAATATCAACCGATCGGACCTAGATTTCACGCCCTCTGATAACAACATTTTGTTTGGACTCACAGGCGTGCGGAATGTGGGACTTGGTCCGGTAACGGCAATTTTGAAAGCACGAGAATCGGGAGGTGACTTTAAATCTTTAGCGGATCTATGCGATCGAATTGATTCAAAAATGGTGAACAAACGTGCCCTAGAAGCCTTAATTTACTGCGGGTCATTTGATACCGTCGAAATCAATCGTCAGCAATTAATTAATGATCTTGAACTCGTGGTCGATTGGGCACAATCTCGCGAAAAAGATCGAATTGTTGGTCAAGCAAGTCTATTCGATGTACCCTCCAGCGCGTCCACAACCACTAACAGTCCAGCCTTTAACTCTGCTCCAAAAGCGCCGAAAACCGATGACTATGCCAAACAAGAGCGACTACGACTCGAGAAAGAAATTCTTGGGTTCTATATTTCAGATCATCCCCTTAAAGCACTCCAGCGGCCTTCTAAAATTTTAGCCCCGATCGACTTGTCCAGCCTTAAGGAGATTCAAGGAAAAGCAAATGTCAGCGCTATTGTCATGATTACAACAGTGAAGCCCGTCACCACAAAAAAAGGCGATGCGATGTGTATTATTCAAATGGAAGATCTCACGGGGCAATCTGAAGCGGTGGTCTTCCCGAAATCCTTTGTGAAAGTTGGATATTTGATGAAGCCCGATGCGCGGCTGATGGTGTGGGGAACGGTCGATCGAAAAGATGATCAAACTCAATTTATTATTGACGATGCCCAATCTATTGAAAATGTAAAAATGGTGATGGTTGAACTGGACATTAAAATGGCCTGCGATATTCAGAGACAGAATAAAATTCGTGAAATACTACGATCGCAAAATGGCGACGATCGCAGCGGTAAAGTTCCAGTCGTCGCGATCGTTTCTGCTCAGCAGCGTCAACAGTTCGTTCGATTTGGGGCACAGTTCCGAGTCAAGGACGATGTGAGTACAGTCGAAGCACTAATCGAAGCAGGATTTATCGCCCGGACAACAGCGCTTGTTGAGTAGTCAGACTTGACGCTTATTCTCAATAATTCGTATCTACTTGCAAATAGTTCCATCAATCGCTAAGCTTATTGAGAACGGACTAAAAGTTCCAACCCTTTGCCAAGCATTCATATGGCTACCTCTTCTTACAACCCCAATGCACTCAGAGCCGAACTCAATGGAAAGGGGGGACGGCTAACTCCTCAGCGTGAAAAAATTCTGACATTTTTCCAAGAGTTACCGGGCGGCGAGCATCTCAGTGCAGAAGCGCTCCACACCATGCTCCATGAACAAGAGATAAATGTGAGCATCTCCACCGTGTACCGAACTCTAAAGTTAATGACGCAGATGGGGATTCTGCGAGAGCTAGATCTAGGCGACGACTACAAATATTATGAACTGAATGGCCCGCGTACCACCCATCACCATCATTTGATCTGTACTAAATGTGGCACGGTGATTGAATTTAAACATGACTCAATTTTGACGATCGGAACCAAGATAACAGACAAAGAAGGCTTTCAACTTCTCGACTGCCAGCTATCGGTTCATGGCGTTTGCGCTCCTTGTCAGCGGTCCATAACGTCTTAGATTGAGTGGATTGGGACCGCAGTTTCTATACCTACTGTCCTGCCCACAACACACCGAACAACAGGGCGATCGCGGCGATCGCCGCCCACAAAATTGACCGATCGTCCCCCATAT
>JAYVUU010000193.1:0-5604 GCA_043787635.1 Synechococcales cyanobacterium
CAAGCTGCAATTCACGAATCACATGTAAATAAATATCAGGCGCTGGTTTTTTTGCTGGCACAATATCCCCCGCTGCAATTAAATCAAACCAGTCTGGACTTTCCTTGTCCAACGCCGTTTGTAATAACGTTATTACACTTCCCATAGAACTCGTTGTTGCGATCGCTAGCTTTACGCCCGATTCCCGCGCCTCTTGAATCAATCGCCGAATTCCGGGCCGCAACTCAATAGAACCCTCTAATACCAACTGACGATAAAAATTTTGTTTCAATGCATGTAATTCCGACGCAAACGTATTCATATCGGTGGGCGATCGAAAATTGGGCACAACCCGATCGGCATAATAGGTAATCCGTTCCTTCCCCCCCGCCACATCCAAGAGCTTGCCATACTGCTGTACGGTCCACATCCACCCCAACCCCTTCGCCGCAAACGCCCGATTAAATGCAACTCGATGACCATCCCGCTCAGTTTCAGCCAACGTCCCATCGACATCAAAAATTAGCGTGCTCAATTTCTTCATAACTTGAGAAATAATCTGGAATTGTGTTGTTTGTTTGCTCTACTTTACAACCTTTAGCACAACCCAATAGTTTCAGGCATCCTACGTAAAAGCACTGACAACACAGGGGAAGATCACATCTACGCAGCGGAATAATCCTAGACAAATAATCCTGATGAATAACCGGAATCTCTGTATGTAGAAATGAAGGTGTACTTATCAAGCGCAGAAATCTATCGGTAGCATTAAACACGCTGTACGAAATTTCTGCCCCAAGACTCATCAGGGAAGCATAGCTAGAATGAAAAACGAAAAGTGGCTCGACGTAACCGAATATGCACTCCTCGCGGGATCTGGTCTGGGTTCGATCGCATCTATCGCGACCCAACAAATTGCCTACACCGCCGCCCCCGTCTCCTTTCTCATGATGTTAAACATGATTAACCGTCAACGGATGGATCAGAATGTCTTGAGGCAAAGCCAGGAGCAAATTACCCAGGTTGATCTACGTGTCAATCAACAGTTTGAAGTTCTCGATCGGCGAATTCAAGGCTTGCCGACCTTCTGGGATTTGGCCAGTCTGCGTAAAGCCTTAACGCGAAAAAATCATGCGAATTTAAACGCGCTCCATGGTCAACTAGATCAACGTCTTAGCGCCCTTGAGTCTCACGAGGTCGGCGACCTTAAGACGGATATGAACGACATGCAGGTGCAGCAATCCCGGATTCTAGAATCGATCGATCGGATTACCGGAACCCTTCAACGCAGCGTGTCGATCGAGCAACTCCGCGAAACCAATGGCAACCTGAAACAGCTTCAAGGCAGCGTCAATACTCTACAAACCGGACTCGAAGACATCAGCCGCATCTACAAGCCCAGTACGTTACGAATGCTACAGGGCCAAATCGACTACATCAACCGTCGATTTAACGCTATGCCAAACCCCATGGACACCGCCAGCCTCAAACAAGACCTGGACAGCATGATGCAACTGGTCAGCGAATTGGTACCCCGTCGGGAAATGAAGCGCTTGTTTGAGGAACTTGAACAATTTCGTCATCGGGTCAACCATGTGGACGAATCTGTTGCGCCACTGCGCGTCACCACTAAAATTTTGCGCCAACAGGTCACAACCCTAGCCAGCTTTGTCCGCAAGACCCGTACCAACAATGAGGCTACACCCCACAAACAATCGAACAATCCGGACCTAGCGGCGAAGTTTGCGGCTCTAAGCGAAACCGTTCTTCAACTTCAACAGCAGCTTGATGCAAAGACAGATAATCCGACGGACGAGGAACTACTCGAATTTCAAACCCAACTGGAATCCCTCATTGAAACTCGGCTTACTCCTCTCAAAGGTCAACTTGACGGCATCCAGACCCTCACCCAAACGCTAGAACAGCAGCAGCAACTGCACGGCTGGATCAATCGATTGCCTGAAATGCTAGATTTCGGTGCGCTTCGCAATCAAATGAAATTCCTGGGCGATCGGCTTGATCAACAGGACAGTTACTTAGAAGATTTGGGTCGCCAAGTGACGACGATCGCGGGCGGTCAAGGGGATGTAGTTCCCTATGAATTGATCTTTGACCTGCA
Source organism: Synechococcales cyanobacterium (assembly GCA_043787635.1). Taxonomy (GTDB): domain Bacteria; phylum Cyanobacteriota; class Cyanobacteriia; order Leptolyngbyales; family Leptolyngbyaceae; genus JAAFJU01. The sequence continues at coordinate 2,099 of JAYVUU010000193.1, forward strand.
CTCAACTGATGCAAAAGTCCCTCACCCGTCCAATAGTCGAATGCTACTAGAGCAGGCGTTGGACAATGCACAATCTGAGATCGTGCTGGTATTCCCGCAGGTCGATAGCGAAGTGCTGGATAGTGCAATGCTTCAGAAATTCTATGCTTTTCTCGATCGGGGCGGAAAGCTGGATGTGGGCATCGGTCATCTAGGGGAACGCCAACGAATTGATCAGCCGCGCTATATCCATCAACGCAGTAATCCTCTAAGTAATCCTTTAAGTGGTGGCAAGTCATTTTTACAGCGTTTACTCAGCCAGTTCACCCAACTCAATCAAAAGTACAGCGGCCAATTTCGCTTTAAAGTTCTAGGAACCGAGGAGAACTTCTTAGTCTGCGATCGGAGCTATGCCGTTCTCGGATTTCAATCTGTGACCTTACAAAGTGACGTGTTTCCGCGTGTGGCCGTTGGTCTTAAAACAACAGACCTGAATGTAATACAAAGTTTGAACGATCGTTTTAAGAATCCCGTTCTATCTGAAACTGATGTAGATGCCTATTTCAACCGTGCCTTAACCCGATCTGAATTGGGCGATCGACAGGGGGCGATCGAGGACTATACCCAGGTCATTACCATCAATGCTAATCACGATATTGCGTACAACAATCGGGGATTAGTTCAGTATGAACTCGGCAAAAAAGATGAAGCTGTTGCTGACTTAAACCGTGCCATCTTGATCAACCCCAGCAACAGTATCGCCTATTGCAATCGCGGGGTCATTCGGGCAGAACTGGGCAATTCCATGGGGTCGATCGAGGACTATAGCTATGCCGTTCATGCGGATGCTAACTGCAATCAAGCTTACTTCCAACGGGGTCTAGCCCGATCGCAAATGGGCAATAAAATGGGTGCAGTAGAAGATTTTAGTCATGTGATTATGCTAAAAGAACAGGATGCATCAGCCTATTTCTATCGGGGCATCGCTCGGACCAAGTTAGGCGATCGGATTGGAGCCATTCGCGACCTAAAAGAATCCGCTAAACTCTTCCAAGCCCAAGGTCATAGCACTAGCCGAGAACAAGCTCTAAACGCCGTCAGTCAACTCCAAAAATCTCTCGTCATTGACGGTACAGTGCGCAATCGTCATTTCAACAGCGATCCTAACAGTGACTCCAACATTGCCGCTCGTATTGGCTAGAAGAAGGTCAAAACACTGGTTCTCAGAAACATTCGCATTTGGAAATAATATAGAGGGGTGTCTACAGTTGCCTGATGTGCGTTTCCATGACCATTCCCTCTCTAAGTCTTGCGATCGATCGTCTTCGAGCCACTGGGGTTTCCATGGGGGCGAGTCATTTTGCGGTGCATGTGATCAATGCGCCCTATCGAGCCGGATATCTGCTGCAAGATGTTCTGTGGGAGGAAGCCATGGCCCAGGTTTGGAGCGCTTGGCAAGAGATGTTTGCAGTGCGATCGGTGCCCATGCTGCCTCATTTGTCTGGGGTGGTGGCGCAGGAAAACCGATCGCCAGCAATAGAGACTCCCGCAACGGCTTTGCCCTACAGCGTCCGATTGATGCAAACCCTAGGAATTTACCTTTGGCAATGGTTGTTTAGTGGCACGATTCAAACCGCATTACATCAAAGCCAAGGCATTGCTATAGGTCGAAATCAGCCGTTACGAGTCCGCTTAGATGTGCGAGATCCCGATTTGATTGGGATTCCCTGGGAAATTATGCAGGCTCAACCTGGAATGCCTGCGATCGCCCTAGGGCAGCAGATATTATTTAGCCGAACCATTACCGATGTCGGGGCATTACCTCCGATGCGATCGGACCAGATAGTCAAGGTATTAGTCGTCTTGGGGCAAGATGCCACGATCGCCAATGGACCCGCAATCACAGCTACCCAAAAAACTAGTTCCGAAACTAGGACAGTACGATTACGTCTCGAACAAGAAGCGTTGGCCCTTCGTAAGGTGCTAGAAAATGTCAGTCATTTTGCGACAGCCGCTGGATGCTTTGTAGACACCTTAGTGCAGCCTACGCCCGCCGAGCTGCTGGGGAAATTGAATTCTGGTCAGTACAATGTGCTGTTTTATGCAGGGCACGGGGTTCCGGCTCCCGATGGCGGAATGCTGTTTTTGAGTCCGACGGCGACTATCAATGGGACTGAATTGGCTCAGGTGTTGGTCAGGGTTGGTGTGAAATTAGCAGTGTTTAATGCTTGCTGGGGAGCGTTACCCGATCAACGATCGGGACAAACAATTCCCCGTAGTAGTTTAGCGGAAGTGCTGTTGCATCACGGGGTTCCGGCGGTGTTGGCCATGCGGGATTCCATCACCGATGATGAGGCATTGGCCTTTATTGAAACTTTTGCTCAAGCCTTAGCAGAACGGTTATCAATTGACCATGCAGTCGCGATCGCCCGTCAAAATCTATTGACTTTATTCAAATTCAATCAACAAGCTTGGACCCTTCCAGTGTTGTATATGCACCCTGAGTTTGATGGAGAATTAGTCAAACCCTTAGCACAAGGGTTGACCCAAATTCCTATGAACCCAACTCAGTTTGCTAAACGGGTTCCAGTGGCAGGATTACGATCGATCGACAAAACCCAGACCTGGACTTTGCGCGGTGGTCGAATGAGTGTGGGGATCAGCGATGAAAATGATGTGGTACTAAGAGATCCGGGCGTATCTCGTCGCCACGCCGAGCTATTCTGTCGTAACGGGTTTACGACATCTGACGACGACGAGGCGACCTATTTCCTGAAAGATGTATCCCGATATGGCACCTGGGTATTAGATGCTACAGGTTGGCAAAAAATAAACCACCAGGAAGTGCAGCTTTTTCCAGGAATGCAGGTGAAGTTTGGGGGATCGCAGAATATGGCGATCGAGTTTGTTGTAGACGGGGAAAACTAAGCCAAAAATGTCTGTAGTAGATCGTCTTAATCTTGTATTTAAGTCCTGAATTGGTAACTTTTTGACTGTAATAATTACGAAATATCATGAAACTCGTCTAGTATGTTGCAATCGGTCAAGTTCTGATTTGTGGCTCGATAAAAAATTTGCAAATGGGTAGAAATAAAGGTAGGTAGACCAAAGTTTCCTTGGTTTGTAGATTCGTACAAATTGACGTTCTGCCGCTAATTTCATTTCTTCGTCTTAGCTTGATGTTTCGATCGAAATCTAGTTCTATTTTTTATTAAATAAGGATGACCTTGTGATTTATAGCTGTGATTTACCAAGCGGTCAAACCCTATATCTTGAAAATCAAGATGACATAACCAATGCGACGGTGCTAATGAAGCAAGCAGGGCAGCAGCAGCAATCGGGGAGCAGCGTAACGACAGGGATATGGCGTAGTCTGCCGGAAGTCTTTGCGACAAGCGGGGGCGCAGTTGTGCGCCTGACGACTGCGGCAGGAGTCTGGTCTCTGATGGTGCAGGGGATGAGTTTGTCGGTGCAGTCAGGGGGGATAAAGATGGGCGGCCAGATGATGCCACTAACCGAGCTGTCTA
>JAYVUU010000194.1:0-10965 GCA_043787635.1 Synechococcales cyanobacterium
TTATTTCATACTCCCCCTTTTTAAGGGGGATTTAGGGGGATCGGGTCTATCTGACAACTACGATGTTCAAAGCACTCTCTTAATTAAGCAGCGGCGATCGCGTCAATTTTGGCTTGCAATGCTTTCATTAAGGTGTCGAAGGGTTGGACAAATTTAACAATGCCATCTGCCAATAAATCTGCCATGGTTGCATCTAAATCAATGTTCACATCTGGATCCTTCAGGCTGGCGATTAGTGCGATCGCTTCGTCCACGTTGGTTTCAATCCGATCGCCGACATTACAGTGATCGACGCAAGCATCAATAGTTTGGGGGGGAAGCGTATTGACGGTATCGGCTCCCACTAGTTCATCGACGTACATGACATCGCTGTAGTCTGGGTTTTTGGTGCCCGTGCTGGCCCAGAGTAAACGCTGAACTTTGGCTCCTTTGGCTTCTAGGGCTTTCCACCGATCGCTCTCACAAATTTCTTTGTAGGCTTTGTACGCCATTTTTGCATTGGCGATCGCGACTTTACCTTTAATGCCTTCTAACTTGGCTTTCGTTTCGTCAGAAATGCCCACAACAGCTAGTTTCTTGTCAAGCTGGGCATCAATATTGATGTCAATCCGGCTGAGAAAGAAACTGGCGACGGAGGCAACTTTACTAATATCTGCGCCCGTTGCGGCTAGTTTTTCAAGCCCTACAATGTAAGCCCAAGCGGTGTCAATGTAGCTTTGAAGGGAGAATAGCAGGGTGACATTGACGTTGATGCCTGCGGCGATCACTTCGGTGACGGCGGCGAGTCCCTCAGGAGTTCCAGGGATTTTGATCATCACGTTGGGCTTGGCGAGGACTTTGTTGTAGCGTTTCGCTTCGGTGATGGTGTCCTGCGTGTTGGCGGCCAAGGTCGGTGGGACTTCGATGCTAATGTAGCCGTCGAGGGCATTGCTCTTATCGTATATGCCTCGGAAGATGTCGCAGGCATTGCAAATATCTTCAAACACCAAAGACTCGTAGATTTCCATCAACGTTTTTTTGGCCTTAATTCCGGCATCAATGGCGCTGTCGTAGACTTTGTTGCCGACGATCGCCTTTTCAAAGATTGCAGGATTTGACGTGACTCCCAATAATCCTTTGGTTTCGATGAGTTGGGCTAGTTCACCGGATTCAATTAAATCTCGGGCTAGGTTATCCATCCAAATGCTTTGGCCCAATGCCTCGATCGCGAGAATCGGGTTAGCTGTGGGTTTTGTGGCGATAGTCATATTGAAAAATCTCCCGTTCATCCGGCTTTGGGTGAAACGCTGTGAGTGATGCTTGATGCTTAACTGAATCTTCGTAACTTTACCTATAGTAAGAAGATTACGAAGCTGAAACCGTGGCAATGCTAAAGATTAAATAACAATTAGAGAGTTCCTGGCGATTTGAGTTACGGGGATCGCTGGGGTCTGACTATTTCTGTTACGTAGGTTTCATTACGGCATAGATTTTTTGCAAAATGCCAGCAAACTGTACAGATGAAAGGTGGGGTTAAATCGACTGTTTTCTTGACCCTGAAGATAAAATCCGGGGTCGATCGATTTGAGTAAATGGGGAAATTCGATCGCGGTTTCTCGGAAGGCATTGAAATCATCCCAAAGCGTTGCCGTATTCGGTGCTTGTAATTCAGTAGTAATCCATTGGACGATGCCGTTCCACTGCGATCGGGTGACGGTTTGAGCCAGGGGAATATCGGGGGTGAAGTCTATGCCTTGGTCAAAACGGTAATTCCGATCGCAAAATCGTAAAATGCAATTGCGAGCGGGTAGATGTAGGTCTAGAACCAAGGCGAAGTCTCGAACCTCTTCTTGCCTCGATCGAGCGGATATTTGGCGGCGCAGGGGATCGAACTCTAGGGGGCGATCTAGAATCGGCAGGCGACCTTTGACCCATTGACCCACTTCTGACCAATCAAAGGACACGGCTCCTGTCTGGCGGTCGCTGTTGATACAAATCAGTTCGACCTTAGGCGTTTCGGCTTGGACTAACTGCACTTGAAAGAGTTGGGGCGTTTCAAAGCTAGCCGATTTGACCCAAAAACAGGGAATGCCTTGTGCTCTTAATTGTTGACCGTAGAGCTTCATTTCGCCGATCGGTCCCATCCGATAGATCCGCCAACCTCGGCTTGGCATGTGGGTTTGGGCACTGTAGGAATCGACATTCATGATTTGGGCCAGAGCTTGAGCCGCCGCCGTGCGATGGGTTGGGTCGATCGCTTCCAAGATCAGAAGACCTTGTTGGTCTTGGTCGGGAGCCGAGATAGAAAGGGCTACTTCGCGTCGTCGTTGTTCTTGATCCAGAAGCGCGACGCGATCGAGTCCTTGGCGCGCTTGGGCCATGATTTTGGGCGTAGACAATGCTTTTAGCAGATGTTTGTAGGTGCTGCTCGCTTGAGTTAGGTTCCCTGCGACTTCGTACAGTTTGCCGCGATAGAGCTGGACTTGAGGGTTTTCGGGCTGGAGTTGCCAGAGTTGTTTTAGGGCCATGGTGGCCGATCGGTAGTCTTTTCGATCGAAGGCTTGAGCGACATCGTCTAATAATTTTTGGATGAGTGATTCTGACATAAGATTCTCTTATCAATTTAGTTCAACTTAGATAGCTCCATTTTGCACAGAATTTGCAAAGTTGTACTTTTAGTCACATTTTCACACCTAGGGTTTGAGGCTGATGGGGGAATGGAGTGGAGCTTTTGGGCGATCGGGTTAAGGCTTATGCCCGGAGGCGGTTTAATCTTGCGGACAAGCTGAATGAGATTGAAAAAGTTTTAGTGAATTCATCCAGGCGATCGAGTCCTCTCTGGAAGATTTGGCTGTTGTGTATACACAAGTCTGAACCTCGTCATTCAGGTAGACCCGATCCCCCCAAATCCCCCTTAAAAAGGGGGACTATGAAATAAGCCTTACTCTTGTTCCCCCTTTTCAAGGGGGCTAGGGGGATCGGGTTTCAGTGCCAATACAAACCGATGGAGCTTGATTCATACTATAAAATCCCGAACCACAGTTTCAACGCCCCGATCGCAACCATAACCGTTGGGAAACATTTCTCGGCAAATGTGGAAATTTTTGAACCTTTGTCTGCAACATCCGCGAGATCTTCGAGATTGTTTTTAGCCTGCTCGATTCTGCTTTTGGGTTCTTCTTTGGCGAGGTTTGCTAGGTTATCAAGGTATTCTAGGGCGCGTTTTTTATACCGATCGTCTAGTTCACAGTCGGGCGATTCAATGGTCTTTTTAATTTGATCAAGAAGGGTTGCGAGTTCTTTGTTTTTTGGGTCTTCGGTGGTGGCGAGGTCTGAAAGTGTGATGGTCAGGTTGCCGCTGATGTCACCTGCTGCCGCTGCGCCTTGGCCGCTGTTGATGGCAGAACCACCGATCGCAATGTTGGAATTGTTACCTGTTTGGTATTGAATTCTTTTGTCTGGCATCAGGTCTCCTGTGGGGTTGACTGCTTGAATGACTCTCATGTCAGGTTTATCTGGTTTGAGAACAACAAAAAGCCGTTCCATCATACTTTGGCTGTTGTCTTTCTCTTCCAGTCTGCCTTCAAGATAGCGGATTTCTCCTTGTGCGGCTTGGAATGCAGCTTGATTATTTTGGAATTGCTCGAAGGCTTTGACTTTATCGGTGGTGTCGGGAACGGTAGTTTGGACTAGAACCCGATCGTAATCTAAATCAACCATTGCTTTGATTCGGGCTTCAGGATTGTCGCGCTCAAATTGACTCAGGGATTGACGAAACACAACCGGGTCGGTGCCTCGGCGCAGAATGAAATCAAGCGTATCAGCAAATTTGTCTACTAATAGTTGAAAGTCACCGGGTTCAAAGTTGCCGCAGAGTGGACGACGATTTTTAGGCGTATGGTCAGGGGTGAGATAGATATGCTCACATTCAATCTGCTCAAATTTTGTATCGGAATTAATGGTCCAGTTTTGGATGCAAGCTCCTGTTAATTTGGCATAGCTGAAGTCGGTGCCGCCTGCTTTGGTGTTGGAGAGATTGGCGAAACGAAGATCGGTTTTCTGAAGATTAGAATTTGTGAAATCTGCGCCGCTGAGGTTGGCTTTCATTAGATCGATGTCGTAAAGATTTCGATCGCTCAAGTCCAAATTTTGATACATCCCATTTGCACCTTTCCGGCTGATTAGCAATTGCATTCGGGTGTGAGTAAAATCAATATCTGACCGCGTACCAGCTACATTTTTCCAATTCACATAACTAGTTTCTGCATTATCAAATTTGCAACTATTAAGTACAGCATCTGTAAAATCGACAGATTTCAAGATCGCCCCTGAGAAATCAGTTCCCGTTGCATTTTTGAATTCTTGAATTGCTTCACGAGATAAGTAAATTGCACATATAAAGAATACGATCGCCAGCACACTAAAAACAATTCCTTGAACTGTTTGACCTTTTGCAAAAGCATCGATCGCGTTCCTCGCCAAGAATGCGCCTGCGCCTGCGAATGCGACTGCGACTGCGACTGCGCCTGCGAATGCGAATGCGAATGCGAATGCGAATGCGAATGCGACTGCGCCTGCGCCTGCGCCTGCGAATGCGAATGCGCCTGCGACTGCGCCTACGACTGCGACTGCGCATTCGCCTGCGACTATGATTAGTATATCTCTTATCTGTTGTTTTTTACTTCTCCCAGTAATCACTTTACTGAAGTTTGCAGCATTCAATTTAGCGTATCTAAAATCACATCCCCGAATATCTCGCCCCGAAAAATCCCAGCCCTGACAGTCCAGCCCACGAAACGACCAATTACGAATATCTACGGGCAAGGGTTGAGAAATAATTCGTTTTGACACGGGAAACAGGGGATTAGTGAACGAACAACAAGGTCAATGACAAGTACAACCCTATTTCTAATTGTTCCCCAAATCTAACAAAATTGCGACAGGTCTGGACAACCATCACCACTTGCGACAGAAGATTTGAGGTAGTGTCTGCTGAAAATTTGCTATAAGGAGTTCGGGGAATCTCCCGTACCCTTCGGAGCCGACGATTATGTGGAAGAAGTCACTCGACTCGCTTAAAGGATTCAGTCTTAAAGAATTCAGACAACAGCCTCGAAAACTGTGGGTGCCGATCGTGGGTGGGCTAGCCATAATGTCCTTTGGGGTCGGGATCCTAGTCTCCACCACCGTCAAACCAGGCTCCGAAAAAGGTGCCAACTTCGCTGGACTGTTGCCCTTTGGGAAATCCGCAAACACCCCCAACCCCGATCGCATCGGTTCCCCCAGCTCGATCGTCACACCCCTCATCACCCAAAGCCCAAAGCAACGCGCCGAACTCCTAAAAAAAACAGCCCAAACCAACAGCCCATCCCTCGATCGCAATCGAGCGCGGTACCTTCTAGCCACTGACCTATTGAGTGCAGGAAACACCCAGGGCGCACTAGAGCAATTAAAAGACTTAGAAAAAGATTACACCGTTCTCAGTGGACCCATTCTACTAAAACGTGCCCAGTCCCAACTCGCCGCCAACCGAACGCCCGAAGCCCTAAAAACAGCCCAGAAACTGCTTCAGCAATCCCCCAAAGACCCCTCCACCGCCGAAGCTCTAGCCCTCCTAGGTCAACAGGACAAAAAATATCAAGACCAACTCCTCGCCCAATTTCCAGCCCATCCCAAAGCGATCGACCTCGCCAAAGCACGTCTCAAACAAGATCCCAAACAGTTCGCCCTCCAACTTCAATTGGCACAGCACGACCTAGAAGCCAAAGACTACAGCGATCGGACCGAACAACTGACCAAAACCTTTGCCAAACAACTCACCCCCCAACAATGGGAAACGATCGCCTTTGGTCTGTGGGAAAACCAAAAATATGAAAAAGCCGCTGCCGCCTACGCCCTCTCACCTACCAGCGCCCTCACCGCCTACCGATCGGCTCGTGGTTTCCATCTTGCAGGCAAATCCGGCAGTCGCGATCGATATGAATACGTCATCAAATCCTTCCCCGGCACCCCAGAAGCCGCACTGTCTTTAACTCGGTTGATTTCCCTAGCTGAAACACCCCAAGAAATAATCGCCTACGCCGATCGGATATTGGCCGCCTATGCCAACAAAGCTCCTGAAGCGCTCTTAGCCAAAGGAAATGCCCAAGAAAAACTCAACAACCCAACCGCCGCCAGTCAAACTCGAAAACTTTTATTAGAGCAACATTCCGTCAGCGAATCCGCCGCCGAGCTGCGATGGACCGTCGCCCAACAATACGCCAAAGCCAACAACTTCGAGACCGCCCAGCAGTGGGCCGATGCCGTAATAACCGGAAACCCTCAAGCTGAATTGGCTCCCCAAGCTGGATTTTGGGCCGGAAAATGGGCCATGAAGCGGGGACAAAGTGCGGATGCAACGAAGCATTTTCAAGCCGTCCTACAAGCTCGGCCTGACTCCTACTACGCATGGCGATCGGCTTCATTCTTAGGTTGGAAGGTGGGTGACTTCAACTCCGTTCGAGACTTAACACCCCAAATCACACCGCCCCAGCTTGGTCGTCAACTGTCCACGGGATCGAAAACTCTGCAGGAACTGCATCACCTCGGCCAAGATCAAGAGGCGTGGTCTCATTGGCAAGTGGAGTATCAATCTCGCGTCCAACCCTCCGTCGCCCAACAATTTACAGACGGGGTAATGCGCCTGAGCGTTGGCGATAATCTGGACGGCATCTTTATGATCAGCCACCTCGACGAACGCACAACGCCCGAAGACCAAAAGCAAGTCCAAAGTCTCAAACAAGAAATGACCTATTGGCAAGCGCTCTATCCATTCCCCTATATGCAGACTATTTCCACCTGGTCCGCCGATCGTAAACTCAATCCTATGTTAGTGACCGCATTAATTCGTCAAGAATCCCGCTTTGAACCCAAAATTAAATCCGTGGTCGGAGCAACAGGACTAATGCAAGTGATGCCAGAGACCGCCAGTGAGATTGCCAGCCAAATCAAAGTCAAAGACTACACACTAGAAAATGTCGATGACAATATCAAGTTTGGAACCTGGTATCTCGACTTCACCCACAAGACCTATCAAGGTAACTCCATGTTAGCCGTCGCAAGCTACAACGCTGGACCGGGTGCCGTCAGTGATTGGGTCAGCCAAAGTAAGATTCAGGACACCGATGAGTTCGTTGAATCGATTCGCTACGACGAGACCAAGGGCTATGTCAAGTCTGTGTTCGCCAACTACTGGAACTACATGCGACTCTATAATCCTGAAATCTCGAAACAAGTCGGGCAAGCCTCCCCAGCCCAACCGAAAAATCTAGCTAATTAAACCATCATCGCCGTGTCGATTGACGAGTGGCAGGTGGGCGAGGCGGTGCACTATTTCTTCCATCAACGGGTGAAGGCGCGATCGGGGGTGTTTGGGAATGAGTGGCCGATCGGGCAGCTCCATTCCGATTTTCCGGCTGATTAATCCGAAGCTGTTGACGACCGTTGCGCACAATCCGTAACATCTCGCCCATGTTGGCTTCCATATCCCGTAGAACCTTGTCCGCATATTCGTCTGCACCCTTTTGAATGTCCTCAGCTTCTTCGATCGCACCGCGCCGCGCTTCTTCCAGCTCTCGCAACCCTTGACGGCGAGACTGCTCCACCTCAGCCATTACCTGACTGTGGGTCAATTCACACTCTTGCTGAACCTGCTGACGAATCTGCTGAGCCTCGTATTCTGCCTGACGGAGAATTCCCGTTTCATTTAAAATCTGAGCGGCCTGCTGCTCGGCAGTTGCAATAATTTCTTGGGCATACTGCTCAGCTTGGGCCAAGATTTCATCTTTTTGCCTCAAAATCAACTCCGCTTGATCAAACGCCTCAGGTAAACTTAGCCGAATCACATCAAGCTGGTCTAGGAAGGTTTCTTCATCGATCATTGTTCGACGGCTCAGGGGCACCCGAGGACTGTCCAGAAGCATCTCCTCCAGACGGTTTAGCTCTCGTTGGATGTCAAGACTGGTTCCACCAGTATCTGCGCTTTCAGGCACTCTTGCGTCGGGGGCTTTTGGTTTTTGACGTAGCATTGGTGCAAATCCTGAGCAACGTGTTGAGGAACAAGATGATGTACGGGTCCGCCGAATTTTGAGATTTCGCGGACCACACTACTACTTAAAAAACTATATTCATTGGAAGTTACTAAAAAAACAGTTTCAATAGAATCAAACAATGTTTTGTTAGTGTGGGCCATCTGAAGCTCCATTTCAAAATCTGAAATAGCCCGTAGCCCTCGAATCAGAACGGTAGCTTCTTTGCTCTGAGCGTAATTGACAGTCAATCCCTCAAAACTATCAACTTCTACATTCTGTAGACGATCGATGGCTTTATTGATTTGTTCTATGCGTTTAGAAACGGTGAATAAAGGGGATTTACTAGGATTGCGGGCAACGGCGACAATCACCCGATCGAATAGACGTGCGCCTCGTTCGATGATGTCAATATGCCCTAGGGTGACGGGATCGAAACTACCTGGATAGATGGCAATCACTCAGATAAACGCTCGACATCTAGAGCGGACCGAACAACGACAGGTATCGAATACCTTATCAGAACCGGACCTGAAATTCAGTATTTATGGTAAAGAGCGGAGAAATCCTATGGATCACCCCCGCCCTCTAATGTTATTTTTCTACATAGAAAAGCACATGTAACTTGTAATTGAAGCTCAACTCAAGTCAAATGTGGGACTTAGTAGAGTGCTTCTTCCTGATGGGTGGCAATAGTGCAGTCCGAGGTGGGGTAAGCCACGCAGGTCAGCACAAAGCCCGCTTCGATTTGGTCGTCATCCAAGAAGGATTGATCGGACTGATCGACGGTTCCAGCTACGACTTTACCAGCGCAGGTAGAGCAAGCGCCCGCACGGCAGGAATAGGGCAGGTCAATGCCTGCTTCTTCAGCCGCGTCTAGGATGTAAACATCATCATCGCAATCGATGACTTTGTTTAAGCCTTCAGCTTCGTTAATGAGCGTAACTTTGAAAGTTGCCATTAGAGTTATCCCCTGTAGATTTGAAATATCAGATTTAGAACTGGCACAGGTGCCTCTAGTTCTGAAACTTGTTGCCGACATCCGCAAGAGACGAATTAAAACCGAAGCTTTAAAGTTGACCCGTGCGATCTTCGACTTCTTTTTTGATACTACGGGAAAAACTCACGGTTGCAACCTCAATGGAGTGGTTAGATGAATGGGATTCGTAATCGTTAGGGGTGATTTGATTTACTTATACTTATCAGAGTGACCGGGTCGGTGCAGTGTTGAAACCATAAAAGCACTTACTCTATTGGGTTTCAGGCTCTTCCTTAGGAGCTTTAGTCCGATCGGGAAATTGTTTACCCTGACTGGGGCTGTGGATAACGTTGATGAATTCTGACGTTCAGCACTAGTTTGGGCGGTAACTTCGTTCTGGTCCCAAATAACGCGCTACTCTGTATGCAACCAATTTTACTCAGTCTATGACTCGTTTACTTTTTAATCTACTCGCCCTTCCCACTTTGGTAGGTTCATCTTTCTGTTGGCTAACTGCCATGCCTGCCCAAAGCGTCGAGCAAAATGTCAGGGTTCCCGATCGCAATGCCACGGAAGCTCAAGTCTGTGTGATGTCACGCCACAGCCAATTCAATTTGGTCTGTGAAAAAGCTAGTACCTTAAAAAATGCACCTAAGGTTAAGCCTGTAGACTACGCTACAGACCATCTCACGTCTCCGGCTGAGTTTAATTTCTCTGAGGAAGAAAGCAATGCTTCGATCGCTCTGTTTGGCTGCGATTGTCCACTGTGCATCAATTCGCTCCGGACCCTTCGGACCATGCCTCAAGCTGTAAGTTAGTCGTCAAGCTAGCTCGCCAGATAGCCTGTGATAGAGAGTTTTTGTTTACGAAGGCGGTTGAGGGCTTCACGCTCCACTTGTCTAACCCGTTCTCGGCTGAGTCCCAGTTCTTCTCCGATCGCAGCCAAGGTCATGCTCTGTCCCGATATAAGGCCGAATCGAAGACTAAGGATGTGTTTTTGTTGGTCAGTCAGGTGAACCATCAGCCCTTGAATGTCCTGTTTGAGGGCGCTGGCGTTAGTAAAGTCTTCAGGTGATAATCCGGTGTCTTCTAACAAATCGCCTAGATGAGTATCTGAATTTTCGCCTAGTTTCATGTCTAGCGAAATGGGCAAGCGGTTGTGCTGTAGATATTCGCGAACCTGGTCTACAGATACATCTAGGGCAATAGAAAGTTCCGCAGTTGTGGCGGCTCGTCCAAGGTGTTGACTGAGTTCGCGTTGGGCTTTTTTGAGCTTATTGAGCTTTTCGGTGACATGAATCGGTAACCGAATCGGTCGGCTCTGAGTGGCGATCGCTCGTGTAATGGCTTGCCGAATCCACCAGTAGGCATAGGTGCTAAATCGGTATCCCCTGCTGGGATCAAATTTTTCCACACCCCGCTGCATTCCGATCGTGCCTTCTTGAATCAGGTCCATCAGATCGACATTGCGCTTTTGATATTTTTTGGCAACAGACACAACCAATCGCAAGTTTGACTCGATCATCCGTTTAGTGGCTCGTTCGCCACGCTGAATCAGGTGTTTAAGCTGAGCTTCGGATATGTTTGCTCCACTGGCCCATTCCATAGGACTCACGGGCCGTCCCAGACCCACTTCCAAGTCCGATCGAACCTGACGTAGCGCAGTCAATCGGGCGACCTGTTTCCCATAGATTATTTCCTCTTCGTGAGTGAGTAGAGGCACGCGGCCAATTTCTCTCAAATAAGCTTTGACTGAATCGAGCGGGGGTACAACGACCTTTTCCATAACTCTGACACCATATCACCTACCTATATCTACACAGACTACTGGCGAAGTTCCTGATGATATTGCATTCGGGAAGACAATACTGCTTGAAATATGTCTAAAGCTATGGACTGCGAAGCGATCGGCACAGTTCTCACCCCAATAGTTCTTAAGTT
>JAYVUU010000195.1:0-6803 GCA_043787635.1 Synechococcales cyanobacterium
CAAACTGGAGACGGTAACTGTTTGAGCTGTTTGGATTCCGCCGATGCAATCAACTCTTCGAGCAGTTTCTCATCGTAATCTAACCAAGTCTCAAACCCAAATCCCTCGCGGAACAGTCCCGGCGCAATGTTTAATCCTTTCAAACACGCTTCTAATGGCAATGTTCCAGATCCACACATCGGATCGTAAAACATTTGATCTGGCTGCCACCCTGATAGTTCAATTAAAGCCGCTGCTAGTGATTCCTTCAGGGGAGCGGCTCCCATGGCTGCCCGATAGCCCCGACGGTGAAGACTCTTGCCCGAGCTGTCTAGACTGACGGTGCAGGATTCGGGGTTGACATGGACATTAATTTGCAAATCTGGCTCATAAATGTCTACGTCCGATCGTTCACCATGTTTTTCTTTTTGTTGATCGACGATCGCCTTTTTGACTTGAAGTGCGGTGAAGTGAGTATGGTTAAGCTGATCATTTTTGCCCGTAGCCGTGACCGCCAGCGTATTTTCAGGGGTCAAATACTCAGACCAGTCAATGGATTGAATGCCATCATAAAGATCTTCCGGGGTCTGACAGGGAAAGTTCTTTAGTTTCATCAGAATCCGAAACGGCAGTCTAGCCCACAAGTTGACTTGGTACAGCAAGGTCCGATCGCCCTGGAAGGACACCCCGCAAAATTGAGGTTCGACATTCTCCGCGCCTAGGCGTTCTAGTTCCTGAGCGGCTAATGATTCCAATCCCCGTGCCACGGTCGCAAAATAGTAATTCATTTGCCGGATTGTACTACAACTGTAACCGCAATAGATCGCCTAAATCTCCGATCGCTGACAGCAAATCCTAGTTCAATTCTCGGTTCTACGGACCATTCAGGTTTGATTTTCGCCTCTCGATCGGAAAACTAATACTATCTGAAATCCACGATCGCCATACTTGCTCAAGCGCCATCGGGTAGAGTAAATCTAACACCACTAACTTATAAGCCGATCGAATCTCACCTATGAATTTTATTTTTTCGGCACGACTCAAAAGACTGTGACGACTCAGAAGCAGGTGAGCCGATCGAATGACCAGTAACCTAGGGGAATCAGCGTC
The DNA here is from genome assembly GCA_043787635.1 of Synechococcales cyanobacterium. Classification (GTDB taxonomy): domain Bacteria; phylum Cyanobacteriota; class Cyanobacteriia; order Leptolyngbyales; family Leptolyngbyaceae; genus JAAFJU01. The sequence goes on from JAYVUU010000195.1 coordinate 1,090, forward strand.
CGGCATTGAACACTGCCAACGGGTTACAACCGATCGTAAATCCACGGACTCCAAATCAAGCTGCTCTGGTTGCATTTCCATTGTTTGGGCGATCGTTCCGTAAAAAGCTGACCAACAATCTGGGGTAACTAAGAGCCGATCGAGTCCCGTAAACACCAACGCCTGACCTGATGGCACTAATGTTTTTAACGTTGTCGTAATCCGATTGATCTGAGTTTTGAGTTTAGCAGGCAGCAACATCGAGCCAAACGTAATGGGCGTGATCCGCACCTGTTGAGATGCAGAACACCCCTCAAAGCTCAGTCCTGTGCCCAAATCACTCATCAAGTCACTGACTAAATGCGGATTTAGCTTTAAGGGTTGCTGGAGAAAAGACTGGACGGGTGACACGATCGGCAACAGAAACCCCTCCGTCACCAGTGCCCCGCTCACCAGCTGCGATCGTCCTTGTCGCCACGCCAAATCGTCCCGACAAAACAGCCGCAACGCCAAATCTACCGTGGGCAATCCCGCACTACCCGTCAAATAGCCGCAGAGATCACCATAGCGCCGATGGATTTCCGGGGCGATCGCCAACACCATCGTTTGTCGTTCAAATACGGATAACTTGTACCGATCGCACAGTCTCGGCAACAACAGTTCGATTCCAGCCGCTTGGGACTGTTTAATCCGGGCGTTCAGATGTTGCTCATAGGACTGAGCGGGTTTGCCATGGCGATCGGGCGGAGGCGAATCGTGGCCCACCGTTTCAAAACTAACAATCCCCTCCCACCAATCGCGAGTCGCCCGATCGGCGTTAGTTTTAGTATGGTGCTTGAGTTTCGCTTCCCGAATTCGAGCTTTTGCCACCGCATTCAACAAAATACGCTCTAACCAGCTCATCTCGACTTTAAGATACGACCAATTGTTCTTAAAAAACTCCACCCGATCGACCTACCCGGAAAAACAAATCACACCCAAAGCCACCCTAAGATTTCATTGTAAGACGATTGTTAATAGGACGATCCCCCAAGTTGTAACGTTTTCATAATGGTCAGCTAGCCCTAGCAATATCCGATGAGAGACTAAGGACAACGCATTCACAGATCAAACGCTTGACCATAGGTATTCTGAAATGACGAGTCAATCCCTCATCAATAGCCCATCCGCCGTCAATCTCCCCGCCGTCGCCCCACCCGTCATGAGTTCTCGAAAACTCTGGTGGGCCGCCATCAAACCGCCCATGTACAGTGTGGCCGTGATGCCCATTTGGGTGGGAAGTGCGATCGCCTATGCTCAAACTGGACAATTCAAGGTCGGGATATTTGGGCTGTTTTTGCTATCGGCGATTTTGATTTTAGCTTGGGAAAATCTGAGCAATGATGTCTTCGACTCGGAAACGGGCGTAGATGTCAATAAATTTAATTCTGTTGTAAATATTACGGGAAAGAAATCCCTAATTTTTTGGATTAGTAATGCCTGCTTAGGGTTGGGGTTATTGGGCATTGGCGCAATCGCATTGGCTCAACGCGATTGGACCGTCATTCAATTAGTCTTGGCCTGTTGCGTGATTGGTTACATCTACCAAGGCCCACCGTTCCGACTGAGCTACAAGGGACTGGGCGAAATTTTATGTTTTGTGGCCTTTGGACCCTTGGCGATGTCCGCCAGCTATTACAGCCAAACGCAAACCTATTCACAAACCAATCTATTCGCCTCCGCAATTGTCGGTGTAATCACTAGTTTGATTTTGTTTTGTTCCCATTTCAATCAAGTTAAAGACGATGCCGCGATCGGAAAGCGCTCTCCTGTGGTGCAATTGGGCAGTGAACGATCGGCAAAGCTACTCCCTTGGATTTGTGGAACGGTCTATGCAGCGATAGGCATTGGAGTCATGGCGCAGGTGTTTCCACCCCTGGTACTATTGAGCTATGGCAGCATTCCAGTCGCCAACCGTCTTTGTAAACTCGTGTTAAACAACTACGACCAACCCCAGAAATTGACCTTCTGTCGATTGGTTTCGGTCGAAATGCATTTTTGGTGTGGATTATTGTTTGGACTGGGGTTCCTGCTTCGATAGTTTGGCTAGTTTTAAGAATCAGGGAACGAGTGTTACACTTCTTGATAGTTCAATCTTTATGGTGCACGGGCACCCTGTACGAGTCTGCCTAATCTCCTGGGAATTTCACTCAACCCTATGGGACGTTTAACCAACCTCGCTTCTGACCTATGGCCTGAAATTTCCGGATACCTCATCACTGAGAGAATTTACGTTGGACCTCGAACAGTGGTCTATCGAGCGGTGAAAACTGATTCCCAGCGTTCGGTAGTGATTAAGGTACTGCGGCAGATCCACCCCAGTCTCAGCGAATTGGTGCAATTTCGTAATCAGTACACGATCGCCAAAAATCTTCCCATCCCCGGCATTGTCCAACCGTTGAGCTTGGAACCCCTGGGGGACGGCTATGCCCTAGTCATGGAAGACTGGGGTGGAATTTCATTAGGTGACTACAGGCTGCAAACATCGTTAGATTTGATAGAGGTGTTGAGGATCGCCCTACAGCTCGCCGATATTCTTCAAGATCTTTTTCATCATCAGGTGATCCACAAAGACATAAAACCCGACAATATTCTGATTCGACCTGAGACAAAGCAGGTCAAGCTGATTGATTTTAGCATCGCCTCCCTCTTGCCCACTGAGACGCAGGAGATTCAAAGCCCTAGTGTATTGGAGGGCACCCTAGCGTATCTGGCTCCGGAGCAAACCGGACGCATGAACCGAGGCATTGACTATCGGGCTGATTTCTATGCCTTAGGGGTTACCCTTTATCAACTGCTGACTAGAACCCTACCCTTTGCGTCAAACAATCCGCTAGAGCTGGTGCATTGCCATATCGCCAAACTTCCCGTTCCTGTGAATCAGGTCAATCCTAATGTGCCTGAAATGGTGGCGGCGATCGTGACCAAACTCATGGCAAAAAATGCAGAGGATCGCTATCAAAGCGCGACCGGACTTAGGCATGACCTACAGCAATGCTTGACATCGTGGCAAAACAATCGGGAGATTCTGACCTTTGAGTTGGGAGCGTGGGATTTGAGCGATCGGTTCCTGATTCCCGAAAAACTCTATGGGCGCAAGGCTGAAGTGCAGTCCCTACTGGCCGCGTTCGATCGGGTTGCCGATGGCAGCTCGGAACTAATGTTAGTGGCAGGATTCTCTGGAATTGGCAAAACCGCCGTCGTGAATGAGATCCATAAGCCCATCACTCAGCAAAATGGCTACTTTATCAGGGGCAAGTTTGACCAGTTCAATCGCAATATTCCCCTATCAGCCTTTGTTCAAGCCCTACGGGATTTGATCGGGCAATTGCTATCCGAATCGGATGCTCAACTAGCGCGATGGAACGCTCAAATCCTGCAAGCTTTAGGTGACAATGGACAAGTTTTAATTGATGTCGTTTCTGAACTGGAACAGATTATTGGTAAACAACCGATCGCCCCCGAACTATCGGGCAGTGCGGCGCAAAATCGGTTTAATCTCCTGTTTCAAAAGTTTATTGAAGTGTTCACTACGGAAAACCATCCCTTAGTTATATTTCTGGATGATTTGCAATGGGCCGATCTCGCGTCCCTTGAGTTGATCAAATTGCTGATGAGTGACAACGGTCATATGCTGATGCTGGGAGCTTACCGTGATAACGAAGTCTCAGCGACTCATCCCCTTATTTTGACGGTGGAGGAGTTGAAAAAAGTCGGGGCGATCGTCAACACCATCACCCTGTCAGCGCTGCTATTTGAAGATACAAATACGCTGATTGCCGATACCTTAAACTGTTCTATTCAACTCGCACAGCCCCTAGCTGAACTGGTCGATCGCAAAACAAAAGGTAATCCCTTCTTCACCACCCAGTTTCTTAAAGCCCTACATGAAGACGGACAGATTAGCTTCGATCGTGATCAAAACTGTTGGCAATGCGACATCGCTCAAGTTAACAGCTTGGCAATCACCGATGATGTGGTTGAATTTATGGCAGTGCAGTTGCAAAAATTGCCACCAGAAACTCAATGGGTAATTCAACTAGCCGCTTGCATTGGCAATCAATTTGACTTGGCGACTTTAACCATTGTTTCAGAACGATCGTCCACCGATGTCGCAAGGGCATTGTGGACAGCAATGCAAGAAGGCTTACTGGTACCCACTAGCCAAGTCTATAGGTTTTTTCAGGCAGAGGATTCTGATCTGTCTAATGTGCAGAATAGTACCAATCCAGACTATCGTTTTTTGCACGGTCGGATTCAACAGACCGCCTATTCATTGATTCCTGAGACTCACAGAACAGAAATTCATCATCGTATTGGTCGATCATTAGTGGCTCACTTCACAGCCGAAGCCCAAGAAACACGAGTATTTGAAATTGTCCGTCATTTGAATCTTGGCAGTGCTTTGATGGTCGATCCTGCTGACCGGAGCGACCTAGCCCAATTAAATCTAATGGCAGGGCGCAAAGCCATGAGTTCCACGGCCTATGGTGCGGCCCTCAATTACTTCAACCGAGGAATCGATTTACTCCCTGTCAACTGCTGGCAGTGTGCATCTACCCTGACATTAGGATTGTATTTGGAAGCCGCAGAAACAAGCTATCTATGTCAAGATTTTGACCAAACAAAAAGCCTAACGGCGCAGATACTCTCTCAATCTCTATGTGTTTTCCGAGCCTATGAGATTCAAATATTAGCCGCCATTGCTCAAGGTCAACTTCTAGAAGCAATTGATATTGGTCGAGTTGCCTTACAGCTTGTGGACATCGAACTCCCCCAACTAACGGATGATGTAGATTTTGGAAGAGAATTCAAGGAAGTCTTAGAGTGCTTACAGGGAAAGAGCATTGATGAATTGGGCAGTTTGCCATCGTTGAGTGATGCTGGTGTTCACTCAGTCATGAAAGTGTTATCGAGGTTATTTAGCCCAACCTATATCGCTTTACCGACATTGATGCCTATTATTGTTTTTAAAATGATCAAGCTGTCAATTCAGTATGGAAATTCATCTGAGTCTAGCTTTGCCTATTCTCTGTATGGAGTGATCCTTTGTAACATTATTAATGATGTTGAATCTGGCTATCAATTTGGTAATTTAGCACTTGATTTAGTCGAAAAAACTAATGCTAAAGAGTATGAAGCAAAGGTTTTACACATCCATGCTGTTTTTCTTCAACATCATCAAGAGCATCTAAGCCAGACCATACCCAGATTGATGAAGAGCTACGTCATTGCATTAGAAACAGGAGATCAGGAGTTTGCAGGCTACAGTGCGTTCAATCTTTGCTCCAATTCCCTATGGCTGGGCACAGAACTAGAAAAATTAGCGGCAGAAATGTCGATGTACAGTCAGTCGCTGAAGCATCTGGGTCAGCCACTCATTCAAACCTATCTCAACATCCATTGGCAAGTCGTTATCAACCTGTTAGAGAAAAACCAAAATCCATGTAGACTCGCTGGTCCAGCTTACAATGAAGACCAAGTATTAGTCCTGCATCAGGATGTTAATGATCTATCAGGAATGGGGTTTCTGTTAATCTGCAAACTCACACTCGGCTACTTGTTTGGAGATATGAGGCAAGCGGTCGATTGTGCTAACCAGGCAGAAACTTACGTGAATGCATTGGCAGGTTTTATCGTCGGTGATCGTGCGGCCGTGCTCGAGCAAGCTCTGATCAAGGGGGATAGGGCTGCGC
>JAYVUU010000196.1:0-15170 GCA_043787635.1 Synechococcales cyanobacterium
TCAACGCCCGTGAACTGTTGTTTTTTGCCGTATGCCTTGAATTCCAGAACCAACATTTTCGACCGCCTTCATTAATCTTGTACTAGCACACTTGGCATGAGATCATCAAGGAAGGTGCGGAATTAGATCAGAGACGGGGAATGAATTCCCGCGTGTCGCCTACATCCCAGCTCTAAAGAGGCAGGGTTTTCCGCTTTCCGAGTTTTCTCTATAAGCCAATTTGCGGTGATTCTGATGGTTCAGGCGTTGATTTCGCCTCCATAACTGCACCCACGATCGCCATTGCCGCCGCCGGAGCTGTAATGGCCCGCAAAATTCGTTTCCCCAGAGAGACTGAAGTAAACCCCGCATCCACCGATCGAGTCACTTCATCATCGGTCCAGCCGCCTTCCGGACCAATGGCAACAGTAATGCCAATATTCCGATCGATTGAGTCACCTGCTAATAGATCAGTTTGAAGCTGTGATAACAAATGAACCGAATCCCCACGTCCCCAGCAAAAATATCGTAAATCGTTTGACTTCAGCGGCTCTAGTTCATTCAAATAACGGGAATACTCGATCGGTTCCTCGACTGTCGGAGTCTGCGATCGTTCTGATTGTTCCGTCGCTTCTCCTGCAATGCGCTGCCACCGATCGCGACGATTTGCACTGGGTTTTAGCACCGTCCGATCGCTGATCACCGGGACAATTCGATTTACGCCCAACTCCGTCACCTGCCGAACCACATCATCAAACCCACTTCCCTTCGGCAACGAGATCACTAAGGTCACGTGCAAGGGCAATTCACGGTTTGTAGACTGAGGCTCCAGAAGCTCCGCTGTGCCATCGTCCAGTTTCGCTAGCCACGCAACTCCGGAGTCTAACAGTGCTAAAAAATGACCGCCCGATCGTAATCGCAAAACTCGGGATAGATAATGCTGTTGTTCTGTTGTTAAGGTAATTAACTGGTCCTGAACTTGCTCAGTTGCGATCGTTAACCGCTGCAATTGCCGCACAGTCCACCTTCCTAAAATTCACAAAAAAAGTCGCCCTTGCGATCGGAACTCTGATGGTCATCATATAATCTACTGAGCTAGAAAGCATCCACTCACTAGATTCCACGTCCTCTCAAACTTCTCAATTTTTCAAGTGCGACTCAGATCGGAAGGGAGCTTACGCTCTTGTGCTTTATTATAACCAATAATTCTATAGATAAACACCGACCTAGTTCGACTAATTCATAGAATATAATCTATAGTAGGTATGACTCCCATGGTAAATCTAAAAATGCAAAACGCGACACTACACCAATTGAAAGTTTTTGAAGCCGTGGCGCGCAATAGCAGTTTTACCCGTGCCGCTGAAGAGTTGTTTTTGACGCAGCCGACGGTTTCCATGCAGGTGAAGCAATTGTCGAAAACTGTGGGAATGCCATTGTTTGAGCAGGTGGGTAAAAAACTATATTTGACTGAATCTGGGAAAGAATTATTCGCCACCTGTCAGGATATGTTTGAGCGAATGGAGCGCTTTGAGATGGCGATCGCAAATATCAAAGGATTGAAACAAGGTGCCCTACGGATTGCTACTGTCACGACGGGTAAATATGTAATTCCGCGTATTCTAGGTCCATTTTGTAATCGGTATCCCGGCATCGATGTGTCTTTGACGGTGACGAACCATCAGTATGTCTTGGAAGGGCTGTCGAGTAATCGTAACGATCTCTATATTGTCAGTCATGTCCCTGAAGATTTAGATGTTCAAGCTAAGCTTTTTATGGAAAATCCGTTAGTCGTCCTGGCCCCAAAGACCCATCCGTTAGTCGGTGAGAAAAACATTTCCCTTCAACGGTTAGCCCAAGAACCATTCATTATGCGTGAACCCGGATCAGGGACTCGGCGAGCGGCTCAAACTTTGTTTGATTCCCATGGCATCAAGTTGCGAGTGCGATTGGATTTGGGCAGTAATGAAGCAATTAAACAGGCGATCGCGGGCGGAATGGGATTGTCGGTGCTGTCCAAGCATACGATGGCGCTGGAAGGGTTGACGAATCAATTGGCGATTTTAGATGTGGTGGAATTTCCGATCGCCCGAAATTGGTATGTCATTTATCCGTCCGGTAAACAACTTTCGACCATTGCTCAGGAGTTCTTGGACTACTTACTAAATGAAGGTAAACAAATCGCCAGAGAAACATCTGCTGAGGGATTACTGAAATAGGATTCAGGGATTCAATCCTCGTTTTGGATAAATTCTCCCTATGGTATACTGATGCTCGAATCAATGATTTTAATCTAAGGCTTGTCCATGCTTTCTTCCCGTGCTAGCGGCATCTTGCTCCATCCTACGTCTCTGCCCAGTCGCTTTGGGGTTGGGGAGCTGGGGCGCGAGGCACGGCAGTTTGTAGATTTCTTGGCACAATCTAAGCAGCAGTTCTGGCAGGTGTTGCCGCTGGGTCCGACGGGCTATGGTAATTCGCCCTATATGTGTTATTCGGCGATCGCGGGCAATCCTTTATTGATTAGTTTGGAAGTGCTGCATGAACAGGGATTATTGAGTGATGAACAGCTTAGTAACTATCCTGATTTCAATCTAGATCAAGTCGAATTCGATCGGGTTATTGCCACTCAATATCCGCTTTATCATCACGCTTGGCATAAGTTTCAGGAGGTTTCGTTAAAAACTCAACCTGACTTACAAGCTGCGATGGACCACTATCAACGCCAACTGCGAGACTACAAAGATCAGCAGGCTAAATTAAATAGCTTAACTGAACCTCACAGTATTGAATTCCCTCTAGCGTTGCCGATCGCCCCAATTATTCATTCATGGCTGGCCTTTGAGGAGTTCTGTAAATCTAAGGCTCATTGGCTTGACGACTATGCGTTATTTATGGCGTTGAAACAATTCCATGAGGGTAAATGTTGGACTGAATGGGAATTAGACATTGCTTGGCGAAATCCTGATGCGATTGCAACTTGGACTAAGAAACTACAGCCTGAAATACAATTTCAAAAGTACTTGCAGTATGAATTTTTTAATCAATGGCGGGCATTAAAAAAATATGCCAACGATCGAAATATTCAAATCATCGGCGATATTCCAATTTATGTAGCCCATGACAGTGCTGATGTTTGGGGAAATCCGAAGAACTTTCAAATTGACGATAAAACGGGAGCCGTTGCCCAAATGGCAGGCGTTCCACCAGATTACTTCAGTGAGACCGGGCAGCTTTGGGGAAATCCGGTGTATGACTGGGATTATTTGCAGAAGACTGATTTCGCTTGGTGGATTCAGCGATTTGAGGCCATGTTAGAGCTAGTGGATTGGATTCGGGTGGACCACTTTCGAGGATTTGAAGCCTATTGGTCGGTTCCCCATGGTGAAGAAACGGCCATGAATGGAATATGGGTAAATGCGCCCGGTGATGCGTTCTTTAAAACCTTGAAAGAGAAGATGGGTTCATTGCCGATTTTGGCGGAAGATTTGGGCGTGATTACACCAGATGTGGAAGCCTTGCGCGATCGGTATGATTTTCCTGGAATGAAGGTCTTACATTTTGCCTTTAGTTCTGATCCGGGAAACATATTTCTACCCTTCAACTACCCTCGCAATTGTCTGGTTTACACGGGAACCCACGACAATGACACCACGATCGGTTGGTTTGAGAAACTGGGGGATTGGGAGCGGGAGAATCTCATTGCAAGTATTGGACCGACTAGCCCGATGGGTATTCATTGGGACTTGATTCGGACTGCGTTGAACTCGGTAGCCAATTTATCGGTGTTCCCGCTCCAAGACATATTTGGTTTGGGGAGTGACGCGAGAATGAATTTTCCTGGAGTGGCTGAAGGAAATTGGGCGTGGCGATATAGGAACGAAGCGATTTTTACGGATTGGATCCGCGATCGGTTGGGGCATTTGACGGAGCGATCGGGTCGATCGATTGAGCCATAGATTGAACGTTTTTCCCAAGAAACACATCTAAATCTAGTAATGAGATTCTGTGTGTTTCTTAACTCAGTCATACTTTTTTCATATCGTGTTTCACATCGCGATCGTATATTCTCCTGTTTCAGTGAACGGCACCACTCGCCCCATCGTCGCCACAAACTTTTTGTCAGTTGCCGCTAAAGACTCCGCCGAAATACTTTTCCACTCTTCCCGCGATCGCCACTGGGTCAAAATTACTATTTCTCCAGGCGTTTTCATACTGCACAGCACCTGTTTACTCAGAAATCCCGGTTGTTCTGAAAGAAATGGGGTCCAAATGTCCCGATCGGCCTGGACAAAGTGATCCACTTCTTCCGGTGCCACTTTAACTCGTAAATATTCCACTGCAATTAGATGCTCAACAACCATACTGGTCCCTTCTAAGTTCCGACTCTAACTCAACTAGTCTAAACGATGCTTGGATTTGAATCCGGTAGTGAAATTACATACAGGATAGTCATGTTAGCTGGGGCTGCTTGCGTGATGAACATATTAGTACTTTGAGCCTCGGAAAATACGATCGGACTGTTCGGGAGAAACCCAACTAGTTCCAATGGAATTAGTATGGACCGGAGGGCTTGATACTTTACTTCCGGGCACCGGGGGCGCATCGGTTGTGAGAAATTTTCCGTGAACAACTTCGGCGGAATCTTCTGGGTAAAGGAGGCTTTGGGGTGGAGCAAAGGAGTTTGATTCCGGGTGATAGGCGAGAATTTCCCCAGTCTCGATTTCGTAAATCCAACCGTAAATATTTAAGCTGCCTTGGTGCATCCGCGATCGGACAACGGGGTGAGTTTTGATATTTTCCATTTGAGTGAGGACGTTTTCGGCGATCGCAATATCTAACAATTCTTCGCCTTCGTAATCGCCGTAATTCTCTTTAAGTAGTCGTCGTGTTGCGTCTGTGTGCTTGAGCCAGTCATAAACTAGCGGCATATCTTCTTGAAGTGCATTAAGTTTGAGTAACCCTTTCATGGCTCCGCAGTGGTTGTGGCCGCAGATAATAATTTGCGTAATGTTCAGGGCATGGATAGCATACTCAATCGCGGCTCCCTCTCCACCATTAGCAGCCCCGAAGGGTGGAATAATGTTTCCAGCATTGCGAATGACAAACAGATCGCCCGGATCTGCATTGACCATGAGGCTAGGGACAATACGTGAATCTGAGCAGGTGATGAAAAGGACGGCAGGGGTTTGACCTTCGCCAAGCTGTTCAAACAGATCTTGGTTGCTCACGAAGTAGTTGGATTGAAACTCGCGTAATCCCTGAATTAATTTTCTCATTTGCCTGCTAGACCATTTTTTGAAAGGTGCCGTCCTACATTGTCGAGCAAGTGGAGCAGGGTCGCAAGTGACCTAGAGTTAGACTGAGTTTCGACTTTTCCTAAGTCGATTTAAAAATAACCGCATAAGATTTATTGCAGTCAACCCGTCACCCATTATTTCCCATGTCACTTAAAAACATTGTCTTTCTGGGCCTACTGGCATTTATCCCGATTTCGATCGCAGCCCATGTTCTCCATTGGGGTTCGTTGGTGGTCTTTCTGACAGCAGCAGCGGCCATTTTGCCTTTGGCGGCTTGGATGGGTACGGCAACAGAGGAAATTGCTGTTGTCTCCGGTCCCACCTTGGGAGGATTGCTCAATGCCACGTTTGGAAATGCGACGGAGCTGATTATTGCTGTTGTCGCCCTGAACGCCGGGTTGGTTGATGTCGTGAAGGCCAGCTTGACCGGGTCCATTATCGGCAATCTGCTATTGGTCATGGGGTTGTCTATGCTGCTTGGCGGTCTGCGCTACAAGGAACAATCGTTTCAGCCTGTGGTGGCGCGGGTGAATGCCTCGTCTATGAATTTGGCGGTGATTGCGCTGTTGTTGCCGACGGCGGTCAATTACACCTCAACCGGAATCAGTGAATCCACCATTCAGACGCTTTCGGTGGCGGTGGCGGTGGTGTTGATTGTGGTGTATGGCTTGACGCTGCTGTTTTCGATGAAAACTCATACCTATTTATATGATGTCGGAACAGCGGGCGGTGATGCGATCGAAATGGCTGGGGCGAATCTCGCAGGAGAAGAAGAAGCGCATCAACCTAATATCAAACTTTGGATCGCAGTATTGTTTGCTTGCACCATCGGGGTGGCAATAGAATCTGAGCTTTTGGTGGGCAGTCTGGAAGAGGCGACGGCAATGTTAGGACTCACCCCACTCTTTACGGGGGTGATTTTGTTGCCCATTGTGGGAAATGCGGCGGAACATGCCACGGCAGTGACGGTAGCGATGAAGGACAAGATGGATTTATCGGTGTCCGTGGCGGTGGGATCTAGCCTACAGATTGCGCTGTTTGTCGCCCCGATGTTGGTGATTGTGGGTTGGTTAATTGGCCAGCCGATGGATTTGGATTTCAATCCTTTTGAACTCGTGGCGGTGATGGTGGCGGTGTTGATTACCAACTCTATTAGTTCCGATGGTAAATCCAATTGGTTGGAGGGAACGTTGTTACTTGCGGCCTACGCGGTTTTGGCCTTGGCGTTCTATTTTCATCCGGTTATCGCCACTGCCTAACCCTAGATAAAATCGAGTGCGGTCATGCAAAATAGAAAAACGATCGGTCTGCCGCTTTTTGTTGAGACCGATCGCACTCCTTGTCTTAATCCATCTTTATCACCCAACGTCCCTATCTGAGGTCTTTCCATGGCAGCGCAAAACAACAAGTTCCCCATCCAAAAAACGGATGCGGAGTGGCAAGCAGAGCTTTCTCCCGAAGCCTTTAAAGTCCTGCGTAAGCACGGGACCGAGCGCGCTGGAACTAGCCCACTGGATAAGGTCTATGAAGCAGGAACCTATTCCTGTGCGGGATGCGGCACCCCGTTATTTTTGGCCGATACCAAATTCAACAGCGGTACAGGGTGGCCTAGCTTCTTTCTGCCGATCGATGGCGCTGTCGAAACCACGGTCGATCGTACATTGTTCATGAGCCGAACAGAAGTGCATTGCGCGAAATGTGGTGGACACCTAGGTCATGTTTTTAATGATGGACCGAAACCTACGGGATTACGCTATTGCATGAATGGCGTTTCTATGGATTTTGAACCACAAGCGTGATCAAATACTTTGCATTTTTTGCATTTAATGTGTTCGTACCGTTATGCATCGTCGCAAGACTTACGATCGGAATCCTTCAAGTCCGATCGTGTAAACAGCCTGTTTACAAATGATAAAGCTCTAAAACCGAACCCGACGGATGATCGCAAGCGATTGCACTTACTCGTCGGGTTTTGTATCAAAGTGTAAAGCACTCCGCAATGCTTCGTAATGTTGTAACGATCGGAAGGATTTCTAACTCTCCAGTGCAAAAGGTTGTACCTTTAGTGAATTGAAAGATTGTCTTAAGGTTTACTTCCACTTCATAGCCTTAACTGTTCTAATTTAATTTTCTGACCTATTCGGAGCTAAACCCTATGACTACTTTATTGCCCAACACGATGAATCCACTCAGGATGCGCCAAATTTGGACTCTTGTGGAATCGAGTCAAGCAAGTTTGTTAGTCCGCCTTGATGATCCAGATCTTGAGCAATGGTTAATGCGTCAATTTAGCAAGGACCAGACCTTGAGTGCGAGTGAGTCTCAAGCGATGACCCATTATGTTCATAGCAAATTGCCGTTGATTCGTGAGATGGCTGAACAAAAAGTGCCGACGCTGATGTAAACGAATGACCACGGGTCGTTTTTTAGACTGTTGCCTGGGTTGCGCGATTGGTTTCGATTCGACAACGTAAACTCCCACATCTGTATAACAGTGGTCGCATTTCCAGCTAACTTTGCCCGATCGGATGTGTCTCAGCAATGGATAGGAGCAACAAGGACAGGCGTGGCGGTGCGTCATTGATTGCTCAAGTTTGAGAGGTGCTACTGCATTGGTCTGATCTCCATGAGTAGGATAGAGGACGAACGCCCGAGCCGAATTTGTAAGTATTTTATTCATTTATAATTTACCGAGCTTGATACGGTAGGCTCGACAACCTAGAGAGAGTTGTCAAAATTCATGGACAGTTGATGGAGAGCAAGATGTTGATGAATTTCTTCCAATTGATTTAACTATACCTATTCAATTGTAAATTACTCATTAAGTTATTCACCTAATCATTAAGTTGTATGAGGTGAGAGTTATGGAAGAAACCCGGAAAGCGGAAAACCCTGCCTCTTTAGAGCTGGGATATAAGCGCCTCGCGGGACTTCACAGCAATTTACAGGCATTGATGAAGCAATTCGTACGTCTCAATTTGTCCGCAATCGCTGCATCCGCCTATGGCTTGAAGGTAAGAAGGTCGAGTTCCCAAGATTCCAAAACGATTGTTGCTCTGTTGAATATAAAACCTCTGGCTGGAAACTGTCGGGAGATAAGAAGTCAATCACCTTTATGGACAAATGTGAGATCGGCAAGCTCAAGATGAAAGGGACTCGTGACTTAGGCTTTTACAATCTGAGCCATGAGAGTGTCAATTAGCGATCGTAGCTAGAGCCAGAAGCGCGAGAACGATATTCACGGTGTAGAACCAACCGACGATTTGGGTCTCGGTCCAGCCACTGAGTTCGAGGTGGTTGTGATAGGGCGACATCTTGAAAAAGCGTTGACCAACGCCATCGGCATTTTTCGTCATCTTAAAATAAGAAACTTGAATAATCACCGATAGGGTTTCCCAAAGAAATAATCCGCTAATCAGCAACAATGCAAACACTGAATTGCTCATCAGTCCAACGGCTGCCAACGCACCACCGATGGCGAGAGATCCTGTATCGCCCATAAACACCTTGGCGGGGTTTCGATTGTGGGCCAAAAAACCAAGACAGGCACCGCTGAGACAGGCCGAAAATGTCATCAATTCAGGGTGAGTGGGAGCAGCGATCGCCCCCATGCCCAGCATTGCTATGGCAACAGTTCCGCCCGCCAATCCATCGACTCCATCAGTCAGGTTGGTGGCATTGCTTTCAGCGACTAGCGTAAAAGCGGCTAATCCCCAGAATAGGAAGCCCAGGGGGATCACTACCCCAAAAGGCAGTTTAATGTCTGTCGAGACTTGACCAAACATCATCATCCAAATACAAAACGCGACAGCAAAGGCGATTTGTAGCCCCATCTTGGTGCGAGGCGAAATTCCCTTGTTCGATCGCCGACGGATAATTTCCCAGTCGTCTGCAAACCCGATGCCTGCATAGGCGGTGGTCAGGGCTGCGACAGCGATGGCATTAGGATGAAAACCACTCAAGATGACTGACATCACAATGGCAACGGGAACAAAAAAGGCACCTCCCATCGTCGGGGTACCTGTCTTCTTAAGATGAGACTTGGGTCCGTCTTCCCGAATGATCTGTCCTGCTTTCAATGCGCGCAGCAGGGGGACAGCGCCAACGCCAACTAGGGCAGATAAAAGACCACAAATGATCAGGGGAGCCGTCAAGGAGGCGGGCGAAACGATCGACCGATTCGCCACTAGGTCCAAGGCGATCGCCGCTGCTGTTGTACCTGAGGCTAGTGCCGCAAATAGTTTAGTCCCTGAAAAACTTAGCGATTGACTTGTAAAAAGTTTTGCATCCACAATCCACACACTCACACAAACGTCACTACACACACCACATGGGCGAAAGTCGATTCTCCGGACTTAATTTAAAATTAAGTTCAAACCGATACAAACTAACCAGCCCAAGTCGTCATTTCCTAAAACGATCGCTGATAATGGCGGATCGCTCTAGGAATAATTATTTTGCTCACGACCTCAGACGATCGAGGGTGAGCTAATCGTCCACATCGCCTAAGTCGTCATCTTCTTCCTCTTCGTAGTCTGCGTCATCATTCCCCATCAAATCGTTGATTTCCTGTTCATCATCAACGAAATCGAAATCCCCAGGCTGGCGTGCGCGAAGGCGACCTGCTTGCTCCAACCAATCTAGAATGGAAGCCTGCCGTCTTACCTGAAGAACAGCAGCGGGCTTGTCCCGTGGCTCTTCTCGTAGTGATGGATTGTAAACTTCAAGTGCAATAATCTCAGTCATTAGCGGCTCTGAATAGGTCTCACAATATTGACAGCAGAGAAGAATGTCTGCTGAAAGTTAGTCAGAGTTTATCATTGAGTTTGAATGTTGACGCATCGATCGATAACTTTTGACCAATTTAGGGATAAGTAATGGCTTAAAGCATTCTGTCTAATCTCTAACCTCGATTTGAATACATCCCGCGAATTAATACGATGCTTGAATTAATTGAACTAAAAGATACTTTGCTACAAACCTTGAGCCGTCAGCGCCAAGCCGATCGTGATCTCTGGCAAACTCCGCCTGAGTCGGTTGAAGATCTTCATCAATTGATTGCGAAATTGGAAGCCCAATCCCCTTGTCCAAGTCCCCTGGATTCTCCGTTGTTGATAGGCGACTGGCGGCTAATCTATACGACGAGTCGAGGCATTTTGGGACTCGATCGGATTCCCTTAACGGACTTGGGGCAGGTGTATCAGGCGATTCGGGGCGATCGGGTCTATAACGTCGCAGAGACGAAAAGCGTTTTGGGGATAGAAGGGATTGTGGCGGTGGCGGCCCATTACGTCCGATCGGGGGATGCAAGGGTAGCGGTCACATTTGAGCGATCAATTTTGGGACTACGCAGCGCTATGGGCTACCGATCGGCGACGGCTTTTGTCGATTCCTTGGAGGCGAAGTCTCGGTTTTTTGCGATCGATCTGCCGATTCCATCGCGCGATGGCGTGGCCCAGGGCTGGCTGGAAGTGACCTATTTGGATGAAACGCTGCGAATTAGCCGGGGCAATGAAGGCAGTATCTTTGTTTTGGTAAAAGATTAACGATGAAACTTTCTCAGGGAAATTTGACACTGCTCGATAGTTGTCCCAGATTGTTTCAATATACGGTTTTGGAACAACTCGCAGTGCCGCAGCTCGGTGAAGCGTGGGAAAAAATGCAGTTGGGGAAGCAATTTCATCAACTCATGCAACAACGATCGCAGCAGCTTCCGATTGAGGCGATCGCGGAGTCAGACCCCGACTTGAGACGATGGTTTGAAGCGGTCGAAACCCAGTCCGAGAAACTTTTTCCAGATGCTAGCGACGCTTGGACCGACAGTGAGCATGTACGAACGATGGCTTGGATGGGGCATACAATTGTCGGGGTGTATGACTATGTGGTGCTGCGATCGGAGTCGGCTCAGATATTGGACTGGAAGACTTCTCCTAAACCCGCTGATTCTCGGCAATTGCGGCAGAGTTGGCAATCTAGGCTATACCCGTTACTTCTTGTAAGCAGCAGCAATTATTCGCCAGACACTATTGAAATGCGCTATTGGTTTTTTCAGGGCGACGACGAGGGACCGCAACTGATTCGGCTTGAATCTAGTGCGGCAGCAATAGCAGAGACAACGGCGGCGTTGACCCAAGGACTAACAGCATTGAATCTGTGGTTAGAGGCGTATGAGTTGACGGGGGCATCATTTCCCCAGACGGAGACCCTGCAAACCTGTGTCACCTGTAGCTTTGCGGGGCTGTGCGATCGGGTAAGTACGCCCGCAATAGAGTCCAGCTTAGTCGAGGGATCGGGGTGGGATTCGATCGCAGAAGTCTCGCTAACCCAAGCCGCACTAACTTAGCTGTCGTAACGTCTTCCCCTTTCCGGCCAGTCCAACCGCTTGGTCCAAGGTATCGAGTCCAGCCGCATCAAGCCGATCGACCAGTCCTTCCAAAATTCGACGCACCATAATTGGTCCATTGTAAATCCAGCCCGTATAGACCTGAAGCAAACTGGCCCCGGCAGTAATTTTCTCCCAGGCATCATCTGCTGTAAAAATGCCACCCACTCCCACAATTGGAAACTGCCCATCGGTGTGGCGATAGATTAACCGAATCACCTCGGTCGATCGTGCCCGAACAGGTCCACCGCTAATCCCACCCGCTTCATCTGCGATCGGATTGCCAGTACGCGCCAAAATCGTGGTTTTTAGGTTGTCGCGGCGGATGGTGGTATTCGTCGCGATGATTCCGGATAGTTGCGACTCACGCGCGAGATCAACCACCGCCAAAATGTCGTCATCCGCGAGGTCAGGCGCAATTTTTACCAGAACAGGTTTGCCGCTGTGGTTTTCCCGGTTCAGCGCCTCAAAAATTGGGGCCAACTGTTCCACACTCTGCAACGATCGTAGCCCCGGTGTATTCGGTGAGCTGACGTTAATCACAAAATAGTCACCCAGATCGCGCAGTCGCCGAAAACTCTCGCGGTAATCGTCCGCCGCGTCCTCTAAGGGTGTGATTTTTGATTTCCCTAAGTTAATCCCCAAGGGCATGGGTTGGATGGGGCGATCGGTCTGATTCTGGCGGGCAGTCAACCGATCGGCCAATGCCTGAGAACCTTGATTATTAAAGCCCATACGATTTAGCGCGGCTTCATCTTCAATGAGTCGAAAGAGGCGAGGTTGCGGATTTCCCGATTGAGCATGTTGCGTCACCGTACCCAGTTCAGCAAACCCAAATCCAAAATGGGGCCAAACTGCTGCACCCTGACCATCTTTGTCAAAGCCCGCGCTTAGTCCCATGGGGTTCGCAAACTCAAGTCCCAAGATCTTCTGGCTCAGCCGATCGTTATTAAACCCATAGGTTCGTGTCATTTGGGTCAACATCGCTGTGCGGACAAACGATGATGCCTCTAAATCCGTCCACTGTAGCCACTGAATCGCTTGTTGATGTAGCCATTCGGGATCAAGATTTAGACCCGAAAATAGAAGCGGACGAAGCAGCGAACGATAAAACTCTGGCAAGCAAAACTCCGGACTAGGATAGTTATAATCCTATCAAATATCCTTTGGATCTTAGATTTGCATTCATCTCCAGCGTTGGAAGGTATTTTGAAAATAAAAGTCTGATGATGTTTATGAAATCTGTAGCCACTCAACAAGCTTGATTACATTGACCAGCCCAAATTTAGCTAACATTATTTTGCCGCGTTGTCGGGATATGGACTTGGCTGCGGTCCCCACTCAAAAGTCCGATCCATAAGATTCTGTAGCAGTGGTTGCTTACTTTATATCCTCGTTCACCGTGCTAGTGTCGTCGCATCATGAGTCCTCCCAAAGAGTCAAACCAGCAAGAACATAGTCTCATCTTGCTGGCTCAAGTCCTGCAAACCCTCCGAGAGGCAGAGACTGACGATCTATTGATCGAGTCCCTACTCGGCTACCTCAAAGTCCTATTTCATCCGGAGTATCGGCTAATTTGGCTCGGACTATACGATCGGGTAGACCATCGGATAATCGGCAAGGGCGGCTATCTGCCGGACAGCACCATTGAGCCGAGAAATGGGCTGACTTCGTCCAACATGATGAGGAATGGATCGACAGAAAGTCGGATAAATCCATTGACTCAAAAAATACAGCTTCTATCTGGCGACATTCTAGAACAAGTGGTGATTCAGCAACGCCCTCTAGCCCTAGCTGATTTGCGGCAGGAAATGCGGGCGGGGGAATGGCGTAAGACGGCTCAAAAGTATGACATCCAAGGCGCGATGTTGTTTCCAATGTGCCACCGCGATCGGTGTATTGGGGTGCTGATCTTAGGCTCTCAGCGTTGGGGAAGTTTTCCAGGGACTCAAGAGAAAGCCACATTAAATATTGTGCTGGGCGCATTTTCAGCTTCCATCTCTCACTTGGAACTAGAGTCGCAACGTCAGAAGCAAAAACGTCCTGAAAAGCCACTGTTGAGTCATTTGGAGGTGGTGCGAAATCTACCTAATCTTGGCCGACGGCTACAGGCTGTCATTGAGGAAGTGCATCAGTTTTTAGTACCGTCTCGGACTAGTTTGTATTGGTTTGAGTCCGAAAAGCGTTACTTCTGGCGACGACTGACCAATCAGGCTCCCCGGTCTAAAAGCTTATTGGACAACAGTACGGTGGCATCGAGTATTACCGCTCAAGAAATGAGTAGCTTTTATCAGCAGCTGATTCAAGATCAAATCGTGGCGATCGGAGAAGCCCAAAGCTCCCTCAGAGCCGATGCAACTTCGCGGTTAATGCAACTGATTCGGGCACGATCGCTTCTGGCTGCCCCTATTCTCTATCAAAATCGACTGCTGGGCTTTTTGGCTATTGAAGGGAATGAACCGCGAATTTGGCAAGAAGAAGAAAAACAATATTTGCGGGGTGTGGGCCAGCTCATTGCGGTGTTGGCTCCTTTGGAAGAAATGGAGTCTGTGATCCAGCAGGTCCAAATCGACCAGTCGCTGACTAGCGAAATTTCCCGATCGATTTATAGTTCTGAAAATTGGAAAGGGACCCTAAACCGATCGGCGGAATTGCTGACTGATCGGCTCAAAGTCGAGCGTTTTATGATGGTGACCTACGATCGGGCTACGGGAAATTTTGAAGTATGTTATCAGCATCAACCCCGTAATAGCCGCAGCAGCGACCTAGAAACCCTTCCACCCTTGAGTCAAATAGATCTCCAACTGGTAGAGCGGAGTCACCAAGGGTTCACCATTGAAAATCTTGAAGATGACCTACGCTTAGTATCTTGGCGCAAAATACTGTGGGATCTAGGAGTGCGATCGATCTTGGTCTGCACGACCTGTCCCGGTCATCGATTGGAAGGGCTATTGCTGGTCTGTCACGACACTCCTCGCGCTTGGGTCACTCAGGAAACCAACTTAGTGCAGCAAGTGGCCCAACAGCTCGGCGTGATTTTGAATCAGTGGCAATTGCAACGCCGAGTAGAGCAAGAATCCAAACTGCATCGAAACACTCAGCGCGCCATTCAATTAATCCAAAGCAGTAATTCTATCGATGAAGTAGAGCAAGTCGCCCTCGGATGGGTTTGTCAAGTTTTAGATGCCCAGCTTACCTTTCTTGTCTCTTGGTTCCCTGGCCGCCGGACGGGACGATTGGTGCTTCCTAAGATTATGGATCGGCAGTATCTTCTTCTGCCCAACACTAAGGTCTCTATCCATGCCGATCCCCTGATTCGTATGGCCCAAGAAAATAACTCTGTCCTAATTTTTACGCCGTCCCAAATTCCCGGCGAAACCCGTCAGTGGCTAAATGCTCAGGGGATGGGACAAATTGTTGCGATCGCCCTTCGGACCAGTCCCGATGATGAACCCACAGGGCTACTGTGTTTAGCATTGCGAGATGAACGTCACTGGGATGAACAGGCGATT
>JAYVUU010000197.1:0-3286 GCA_043787635.1 Synechococcales cyanobacterium
GCTCGTTGGTATTGTTGATTATGGGAAATAGTATGGTGGGGGATGCAATCCTCAAAGCTTTTGTGGGAAACGATCGGGATTTGGTTGCTGGTATTAAACCTGTATTGCAAATTTGTACACTGATTCCATTATTGGTAGCCATTCAAAATGCCACTCAGGGTTTTTTGGTCAGTGCTGGGAAAACAGGAACAGTGAATCTTTCGACTTGGTTGGGGACCGGAATGTTGTTATTGGTGACAACGATCGGTGTGAATACCGGGATTCAGGGTGCGATCGCAGCGGCGATTGCGATGGTGTCAGCGCTAACAATTGAAATTACTTGTTTACTTCTGAAAACCCGCTCTACCGCTCATTCCGCTTAATAGCTTACGATCGTTTTATGCATGAGTACTGTGCCCTGCCACTCCTGAATTGTTTAAATTGTTTGAGTCCTCTTATCAGATTAATTAGCGCCCAATTGCACCGGAGTTCGATTGACCTGAACATCAAAGTCAGCCGCCTGAATCATAGTTCGTCCTGTCATCTCTTCAGGCCGTGGGATATTCATAATATCCAAAATAGTCGGTGCAATATCCGACAAGCGACCGTCCTCACGCAATGCGATGTCAGTGCCATGCCCCGGAATTTTGACCCCCTCACCTTCCATCAAAATGAACGGTACAAGATTGGTAGTGTGGGCTGTCCAGGGATTTCCCCCTTCGTCCCACATCTGCTCAGCATTGCCATGGTCTGCGGTGATTAGCGCCGTCCCGCCCGATCGTCCGATCGCATCCACCAGCCGCCCGAGGCAACTATCAACCACTTCCAGCGCCTGGATCGTAGGGTTCATAAATCCGGTGTGACCCAACATATCGGGGTTCGCGTAATTGACAACAATTAACGAGTATTTCCCAGTCCTAATTGCCTTAATCGCCCCTTCCGTTACCGCCTTGGCTGACATTGCAGGTTCCAAGTCGTAGGTCATCACCATGGGACTATTGACCATCTCACGGTCTTCACCGGGGAATGGCATTTCTAGACCACC
Source organism: Synechococcales cyanobacterium (assembly GCA_043787635.1). GTDB lineage: Bacteria > Cyanobacteriota > Cyanobacteriia > Leptolyngbyales > Leptolyngbyaceae > JAAFJU01. Next base: position 1,025 of record JAYVUU010000197.1, read on the forward strand.
ATTGAAAAAATAGGTCACATGGGCATACTTTTCTGTCTCTGCTGTTCGGAATTGTTTCAGCCCTTTTTTTGAAATTACTTCACCCAGAATATTGTCCATACTAATGGGTTCATAAGCAACCAATACCTCTAGTCTGGGATCATATTGGGTCAACGTGGCAAAGGTTAGGGGCGCAATTAGAGTCCGATCGAAGCCCGTGAATTCTGGATCCACAAAGGCTTGAGTCAATTGACGAGCACGATCGGGTCTGAAATTAAAGAAAATAACACCATCGCCCGCCATTACCGAGCCAGATTCAAGCCGGGTTGGCGGAATGAACTCGTCATTCTTACCGTCATCATAAAACGCCTGCAGCGTGCTGATAGCGCTATGTCCTGTCCCCGCGCCGTCATCCGTCATCACATCGTAAGCCAGCTTGACTCGATCCCAGCGATTGTCCCGGTCCATAGCAAAGTAACGACCACTCACCGTCACAATTCGACCTATGCCAATGCTATCGATCGTCGCTTGCAATTTCGTCAGGGCATCAACGCCTTCACGGGTCAGGGTGTCTCGACCATCGGTGATGGCATGAATGCAAACATCCTCAATTTTTTGCTCTTTAGCCAGTTTTAGCAGACCAGAGATGTGGCTGAGATGGGAATGAACGCCGCCCTCTGAACACAAACCCACTAAATGCAACTTACCGCCATTCGCCTTAGCATTCTGACAAGTTTTAACCAGGGCCGCATTCCGCTCGATCGCCCCAGTTTCCACTGCATCCGTGACCCGGACCAATTCTTGGGGCACAACTCGCCCCGCACCAAGATTTAAATGTCCCACTTCCGAATTTCCCATCTGCCCATCCGGCAGACCCACATCTTTTCCAGAGGTGCGGATTAGGGTGTGGGGATAGGCGGCCCAGAGACTATCCATGATTGGGGTTTTGGCTGCCGCAACTGCATTCCCATCGCTCGAACTACGGTAGCCCCAGCCATCCAGAATCACCAACACCACAGGGGAAACAGGCACCTGCGTCATACTTTAAAGCCTTTACTTACAGTACTCTTCGCAGGAATCATACCATCTGCCAGTCTCTGCTACCGCTGCGCTACATTAGAAATCTATTCCCGTTCTTAACAAAACTTAATAAAATATTGATCTGATGCCTGCAAAATTCTGGTGTGTATCACGCTCAGTGATATAGATTCATAACGAACCTTACGAATTCAGATCTCCTGCTATTTTAAAGAACGGTTATCCACGAATGACGGTTTCAAGGACAGTTTGCTTAGGATTTTTGGCTGTGATTTTGGCGGGGGCCATTGGGCTGACTCTGCCAATTTCGATCGCAGCCGGAACGGGATACGATTTGCCCCGTCTGTTCCACATTGCTCTGTTTAGCTCTACGTCTGCGGTCTGCGTGACGGGGTTGTCGGTTGTGGATGTGGGGAAGCACTTTACGGTGTTTGGGCAAGTGATTTTGGCGCTGTTGGCCCAAATTGGTGGACTTGGGTATATGACGGCGACGACGGTGTTGCTGTTGGTGTTGCGGCGGCGATTAAACCTGCGCGATAAAATTGCTATCCAACAGTCTTTGGATGCGACGGGGTTGTCGGGGTTGCCAGCTTTGGTGAAGTCGATTATTGCGACGACGCTGGTGTTTGAGGCGTTGGGGGCATTGTTTATGTTTCCCACCTTTGCGGATGCCTCCATGTTGCCGAAAGATGTAAATTTGCTACCCACGTTTATTCAGCAGGGTGCCTACACGCCGTTAAAAGCACTGTGGCTTTCGATTTTTTATAGTGTGAGTGCATTTAATAATGCTGGGTTTGGACTATTTACGGACAATGTGATGAGTTATGTGACCAGTACGCCCATTAGTTTAACGATCGCATTTCTGATCATATTCGGCGGTATTGGTTATCAGTTTATTATGGAAGCCTTTTTAGCCGTTCGATCGATCGTTGCAGGGAGTCAGCATCGCCGAATTTTTTCGCTGAATTTCAAACTAGTTCTCAGTACGACCTTATTTTTATTAGTTGTTGGAACAATCGGGTTTTTGATGACCGAATCTGGCAACCCTGCAACCCTCGGACCCTTGGGTGCGGGCGATCGTTTACTTGCGGCATCCTTCCAGGCGGTGACACCCCGTACAGCGGGATTTAATACGATTGATATTGGCAAAATGAGTGTGACGGGATTGGTGATTACGATCGCGTTGATGTTCATTGGTGCAAGTCCTGGCGGGACGGGCGGCGGTATTAAGACCACGACGTTTAG
>JAYVUU010000198.1:0-7346 GCA_043787635.1 Synechococcales cyanobacterium
TAGGGAGATTGGGTCTCTGGGTTGGGTGCGGGAACGCTCTTAATTTAAGTCCGATCGCTGAACTAAGAATCTCAGTCACTTTAGTGCTGAGAGTGTCAACTTCAGCGCTACTGTATACACCATCAGCCAGCGCGACCATCACAGCACTCCGCAGGAAGTTTCCTCCGATCGCAGGATCATCCCCAAATGCCAATCGTAATTCGTCAGCCGTGACTGGAATAAGATCCGTCTCTGGATTTTGGTCCATATAATGTATTGACCATTTCCTTTTCGCGATCGTCAAAATTTCCGTCAGACCAAGCGATCGTGAGTAAGCCTCGCAGCCAGAGTTCGCTTTGCAGGTTAGTGATGGATGAATTCATAATGTGACCTGATTTGTGGATGGAGGGCAATGACCATATTCAATTTTAGCCTGTTTACAACAGCACTCCTTCTTTACGAATGTTGTGAAGCAGATGGCTGTTGCGGGTTTGGTAGTCGGTTTCGGACACCCCGGATTCTCCCTCAACAGCTCCACAGACAACCGATTCAACCACCCAGTCGCCCCACTTTCCGCAACACCGTCAGCACTGCCACCGCTTCACCTCGAGGGTCAAAAGGTTCAACCGCAAGCCGAGAAAACCGCCGCCTCAATTTCAACCGCATTCATACGCCAACCAACAACAACTACATCCGAGCCAGCTCGCGGGGCTTCTCTATCACCGGAGCCGTCAGAGCTTCTTCAAGAGCCGATCGACCCAACTGCTCTTCTAATACCAACATCACCTCCCGACCAAAATCTGCCGAATTCCGTCGCCACGCCTGAAGACAGACATCACCAAAATAATCCCCCATTTTCCCCGGATTCCATAATAGCTTCATCGCATTCCAAGGCATTTGATTCATTGGATCATAATCCCGATTCAATACCCCAGTCTTAAACGCATAGTCTTCCAAATGGGTATGCGGCTGAAGCCCAATAAAAAAGATTGCAGGCTCTACTTTATCGGCCCCAAAAATAGCCTCTAGTTCACGATGGTAGGCGATCGTTTGTCGAATGGTTTCAAAGGTTTCATCAATTACATTGAATGAATAATTCACCGACACCATCGCATCAAAACCCGCCGCCTTCAAATCTCGACAATTTTGTAAAACAGTCCGCAGATTGTAGCCCATACGCATCTTACGAACTAGCTCTTGCGACCCACTCGTAATGCCAATCTCAAAGTAATTCATCCCAGTTTGAACCATCAAATCCGCTAACTCAGGATCCATGTTGTCCGCCCGAATATAAGCCGCCCAATGAATATCCTGCATTCCGGCCGCCAATACCTTACGCAACAATACCTTTGCATCTTCAATATATTTGCGAGCTGGAATGAACTGCGCATCGGTAAACCAGAAATTGCGGATGCCCCGATCGTACAATTGCTGCATCTCACTCACCACTTCATCGGCTGGATTAATCCGAACCTGTTTCCCCTCAATCACCGTGTAGACGCAGTAGCAACAATTGTGGGGACAACCGCGTTTAGTTTGAACTCCAACATAGAAATCATCAGATTCAAAATAGTAGTTAAACTCCGGCCAAATAGACTGGGTGTAATTGTATTCACAAGCTGATTTTTCAATATCTTTCGGCAACTCATGAATCAACCGTTCACGAGGCTTCTCCACCCCCGCCACATAGCAACGCTCTGCCGCCAAACTCTCCCCCCGAATCAATCGCTCCAGCAACGATTCGCCCTCACCGACCGACACAATTGTTCCCTTCGGCAACTTATCCCCAAGCTGCTCATAGAACACACTCACTGCCCCGCCGCCCACCACGGTGGTGACCGTTTTCACATAGCGCCGTGCCCGCTTTACCCCACGCGAAATCAATCGACGGTTGCGCCACAGTTCGCCATAATACCAGGCCAACATCTTCGCCCCACCTAGTGCCCCGCGAAGCTTTAGGAGTGGGTTTTTAGAGTAGAAAAACTCAAATGCATTCTGCAAGGGATTTCCCCCGCGTCCACCTACGGGTGCATAAATCTGAATGTCGCGCCATGAATACACGGTCAGGGTCGGCCTAAATTCATCGATCGCTTGGTCCAAGGCTCTGGAGTAATCCAAGGGCGGCACTGTCCCCAAGTCAAAAATTCGCTGTTCCACTTCAGGGAATAACTTATGGACGTGATCCGCAAGATATACAACCCCGATCGGAAAAATCGGATTGCATGGAAGACGGACGTAGAGAATGCGAGGATTCATGACTGCTTGACCCGTGAAATCGAAGAGATGAGAAACATTTCACATAACTTCACGATAGCACCGCCCTTTAAAAATAGCAGCGTTTCAGCTCGAAAACCCCGTCTCTATCTGTTGAAAAAAATGCGTGAAGCGTGTATCCGTAACTATCTTGACAGTTTGCATTATTTAGGGCTGTTACGATTTTAAACGATAGTTCCTCACACCCCACTCCTCACCATGCCGCAAATCCTTGACCCCGTGCCGCAGGACAGCCCCGATCGCCTCACCTGCACCTACCTAAACTACACAAGCCAGATTCAAGTTGTACGCATTACTAACATTACAAATTGGTATTTTGAGCGAGTTGTCTTTCCCGGTCAGCGCCTTCTCTTCGCCGCTCCAGGTAACGCTCATCTCGAAATTCATACCGGAATGATGGCCAGCGCAATTCTTTCCGATACCCTGAGCTGCGCAGATCTGGCTGTTCCTGATAATGTCCCGTCAGATCTACGATCGGATACCTTGGTCGCCTAGTTTGCACGGATCCTAAATTTAAAGTCATCCTCATTTAGGGAATACTGAAAGTATTCCCTTTTTTATGGGTTCAGCTTAACTTCAACTCATCACCCACCACTGCCGAGTGACCCGCCCATAGGTCATCTTGTGTCTCTGGAAAATCTTCCCGAAAATGTCCGCCCCGACTCTCTTGGCGAAACAGCGCACTTCTCAAAATCAATCGGCTCACCGTCAACAAATTTCGTAACTCGCCCCATTCTCGTACCGACGATGGATCCTCAATTACAATCCGTCCCGTGGCGGTCAATCCTTGGGATAGAGCCAACCCATCAAACTGAGCAATCCAGCGGTCCACCTGTCCCACCGCTGACTCTAGCGTGTCTCTTTCCCGCACAATTCCAGCCGCATTCCACATTAATTCTGGGAGTCGTTCTCGCAAGTCCAAAACCACAGACCGATCGGCTTGATTCACCACCAAACGTTCTGTATTCCAGTCATCTGTCACCGCTTCTAATTTATTAGAGTCGGCAGTCCTGGGTGATGCTAGTTCAATCGTCTTCAACTGCGATCCATACACCACGCATTCCAACAGGGAATTACTGGCCAACCGATTTGCACCATGAACCCCCGTACTCGCCGTCTCACCCACCACATACAAATTGCGTATGGAACTCCGATTAGAATTATCACAGGTGACTCCACCCATCCAATAGTGCGCCGCTGGACCCACGGGAATGGGTTGCTGGAATACGTCAATTCCCCAGTCTTGGCAAACTTGGACAATATTTGGGAATCGATAGAGAACCCGATCGCGATCGATTCCGCGCAAATCCAATCCCACCGATTTCGAACCTGTTTTTTGTAGATGTCGAAAAATCGATCGGCTTACCACATCACGGGGAGCCAATTCCCCCGCAGGGTGATCATCAAACACAAACCGCCGCCCTGCATCATCAATCAGATGTGCCCCTTCGCCCCGAACGGCTTCGCTGATTAAAAAACGAGGCGCACCCACCACCGTCAACGCCGTCGGGTGAAATTGAACAAATTCTAAATCCCGCACCGCTGCGCCCGATCGGTAAGCAATCGCGACCCCATCCCCCGTACTCACCCGAGGATTCGTCGTTTGGGAAAACACCTGCCCCCCCCCGCCCGTCGCCAATACCACCGCTCCCGATCGTATAGTTTCAATTACCCCATCAAACAACAGCCGCACGCCCTGACACTCGCCGTCAACGATCCATAAATCCAACACAAATCCCGGCGACAAAATCTCAATATTCGATCGTCCTAGCACATGCTCCGTCAGCGTTGTAACCACCGCTCGTCCTGTGGTGTCTGCGGCATGAAGCACCCGGCGGCGGGAATGAGCCGCTTCCAAGGTCAAGGCAATTTTATCCTCAGGGGTCCGGTCGAAGGCTACGCCCAACGCAATTAAATGCTCGATACATTCAGGAGCAGTCTCCACCAAAAAACGCACCGCCGCCTCATCACACAGCCCTGCACCCGCCCGCAGCGTATCGATTAAATGTAACTCCGTCGAATCCTCTGGATCCACCACTGCTGCAATCCCACCCTGTGCCCACCCGCTTGCCGATCGGGACAATTTGTCCTTACTAATCAACCCCACCCGCAGATTCCCCGGCAAACACAATGCACTGTACAGCCCCGCCGCCCCTGCACCTACGACAATCACGTCAAATCTGCCATCCAATCCGCGATCGTCCACCATTAAAGTGTCATCCTAAAAATAATTAAAAAGCCCAAAAGCAAAACACTCCCCGTCACTCAACAACGAGTTTCCCAGAGAGTGCCCAGACTAGAGTCAAAGATTTTCCATTCCCTCACCCAATTCTTCGTTCAGGGTCAAGAACAGTGGCATTCTATCGATATGCACCGTTGTTAATCCGATCGGCTCCTTCGGTTAGCGCTTCTTCGACTTCAGTTACTGTGAACTTATCCAAGTTGCGGGTCAGTGTCGCGATTTGACCGTCCGTCAAGCCGGGAATCTTGAGGACATCTTCAACAGCAGTGTAGGGAGAATTTTTGACAATTAGCCCCGCTAACGTTGGGTACATGCCTTGCAACACTCGGAAATAGCGGAGATTCGTATTATTCAAATCCAGCTTCGTGCCGTAGTCTGTGGACATCTTATCTGCGACTTTGTTGCGCATTGATTCTTTTTCGACATCTTTATTGTCGGCCATCGCTGGCTGACTGTAGACAAGTAGACCCATACAAACCAGAGCAATACTAACCGCCGACAACCATCTAACTAAACGCTTCATAAAATCAGTCCTCCCAAACACAACTAGCCACAAAACACAGCATTAAATCTACCAAGTATCATCGGGCCTTAGCGTACATCGTTGCAAGAAGAAACCTTCTTTCAATCCCTGATCTCATCAATCGGTTAGTTCCGGGTAGCTTGACCCTTTAGAAAGGTGTCCAATTCACTAAATAAACAGGAATGAGTTTGTGTCAAAACGTCATAGCCCTTTAGCTCCACACTGTGCAACTGAAAGGGATTGTAGTCACTCAACACGAGCGATCGATACGTCAGCTCCCCGATCGCGACATCACAGCCCAGTTGTTTGGTGGCCGATTCCAGACGAAAGGCTGCATTTACGGTATCGCCTAGGGGCGTATAGTCAGGTCGATCGCCGCTTCCGGCATTGCCTACCATCGCAAACCCGGTATTCACTCCAGAGCCAATCCTTACGGGAAATGGGACTGGAAACTGTGCTGAGACCTCTTGGGTCATCTGATGGATCTCCCGAACGGCTTCCAATACGGGCACCATTTCTCCTGGTCCGACAACATCACTTCCATGGATCCATACCGCCATGATTGCATCGCCAATGTATTTATCAACCCAGCTTCCATATCTACGGATAATCTCGCCCGATCGTCGGAACCACGTCCCAATCATTTCCGACAATATCTGCTCATCTAATTGCCGGGTCAATACCGTAAAGTCTCGAATATCGATCACTAACACCGAGATCAAGCAGCGCACGTGTAATGCTGCTGTGGCTGTAAAGTCCCGTAGTTCGGCATCGGAGGATAGTAGATATCCTTGGCTGGGTGGTGCGTAGAAATCAAGGGCGGTTTGACCAAAGGTGAGACGATCGCCATTTTTTAAGGTCACAGGCACACTTACCCGACGGCCATTGACGAAGGATCCATTGCGGCTGCCCAAATCGATTAGGTACACCTCACCAGTTTCCATACTCTGAAGCATCGCGTGGTTCCGAGAGATCCATCGATCGCTCAGTATAAAATCATTTTCCTCGCCTCTCCCAACGGTCCAGCAAACTCCGCTCGCCAATGAAAACTGCCGACGATCGGAGCCGATGTGCAATGAGAGATGAGGGGGGGGGAACCGTGGCTGTAGAGTAGTCACAACAAATCAAACTCCAAAGGGATCTATATGATAGATCTTGGGTTTGATACAGGACCAAGCTCCAAGTGAACCTCATATTCAATCCTACTTCAGTTCACAGAAAACCCCACTACACGTCTGTGGGGGTCCATAAATTTCTGGACTACTCAATAATTGACTAACCCCATTCATCGGGCAATAAATTTGGTCAGTGAGTGAGCGATCGCCGTTGGATTATTTTGCGGGAGACCATGACCTGCTCCGGGAATAACCATCAACTCAGCGCCTGGGATCAGTTCTGCATAGGTCTCACAGTGCCAAGCGGGAATGGTGTCATCATTTTCTCCTGCTAAAATAAGGGTCGGGGTTTTAATGACAGAAATGTACTTTTCGACGGTATCGATCGCATCTTCGGGGTTGAGCCGATCGACCAAAAACGATCGGGCCGCAGGTTGACGATTGAGTTCACGACGTGCCCAGCAGGCGAGTTCTAGGTTTTTTGTCTGATGGAGTAGAATAGCGACAGGCTTCAGGCACCAGAGCAGCACATCGACAGCGGGCGTTTGCCACAGGACCGGACGCATCCAGTCATACCGTCCGCAGAATGAATCATCCCGGATGCCCGCTGGAGCGACTAGGCATAGGGCGCTAACCTGGCCTGGATAAGCGATGGTGTAAGCGGCAGAGACCCAACCGCCAAAGGAATGACCCACTAAAACACAAGACTGTAAGCCCAATTGCTGTAGGACTGCCCGCAAAAATGCGACTTCCTGGGCCACATTGTACGCGACAGGAGGCTTAGACGATGCCCCAAAACCAAGCAAGTCCAAGGCAATCAGGTTGATCGGACCGCTATGATTCAAGGCCACTATTTGCTCTAGCTCTGCCATCACAGCGCTCCAATTTGCACTGTCTCCGAGAAATCCATGTAACAAAATAACGGGTGTTCCTTGAGATCCCGATCGGCGATAAGCCGCCTGCTGGGCCTGGGGAATCTCTGGAATGCCGTCTAAGGTGACTGTAACAAACTGGAGAGGAAATTCTAACTCAGATTTTATCGGGTCAGATGGAGAATCGGTTTCAAGATCTGACAACATCGATCGGGGCATACTGTGTGTCCTTACAGGGTAGGATTGACACTCTCAGCACTAAAGTGACTGAGATTCTTAGTTCAGCGATCGGACTTAAATTAAGAGCGTTCCCGCACCCAACCCAGAGACCCAATCTCCCT
>JAYVUU010000199.1:0-17012 GCA_043787635.1 Synechococcales cyanobacterium
AACATTGAAAAATGCGACAACAAAAATGAACCTGTGTTTTGTTAGGCTAATGATAAAGCGACTTTCAGCCTCTGATTAAGATGTCAAATGGGTTCTATATAGCTTGATCTATTCCTATTGGCATTGAAACCCGATCCCCCTAGCCCCCTTAAAAAGGGGGAACAAGAGCAGACCCTATTTCATACTTCCTTCTTTCTCATAATTCCCTTCCTTTTCATAGTCCTCTCTTTTTCATAGTCCCCCTTTTTAAGGGGGATCTAGAGGGATCGGGTCTAGCAGATGATGGGTTTCGGAATTGTTCGGAATGGTGTGGACACGGCACCAAACCTAGACGGGATAACCGATGTGTTCCGTTAAGAGTGGTGATGTTACCATAGCTACTATAATTCTTTAGTTAGAGGGTTGCACAATGTTTTATCTTTCGATGCTACTGCTTCTTCCTGGTATGGTCCTCGTGTGGTGGGCACAGCAGCGAGTTCAGGGGACCTATAATAAGTATTCCAAAATCCAATCGAGTATGGGAATGACGGGGGCAGAAGTTGCGGAAAGCATTCTAAAACGTATGGGGGTCAATCATGTCACGGTTGAACCTGTGGCGGGTGTCCTGAGCGATCACTATGACCCAAGCGCAAAGGCGGTTCGGCTTTCGGAGGTAGTCTATGGATCCCGGTCTTTGGCGGCGGCAGCGGTGGCAGCCCATGAGTGTGGACATGTTTTGCAGGATGTGGACGGATATCAGGCGATGAATCTGCGATCGGCGCTGGTTCCGGCGGTCAATATTGGCGCTCAGTTTGGCCCGATGTTGATCTTTGGCGGTATGGCACTGAGCGGTTTAGGTCGCTTGAGTATGGTGTTCGTTTATATTGGATTGCTGCTGTTTGCATCTAGTTTAGTGTTTCATTTAGTCACGCTTCCAGTAGAATTTGATGCCTCGGCGCGGGCATTAAAAATGATCGATGAGTTTGGTATTCTTCAAGGTCAAGAAAACCAAGGTGCCCGCAAGGTATTAAATGCTGCAGCCTTTACCTATGTTGCGACGGCGTTGTATTCACTATTACAAGTGATGCAGTATGTGATTATGATTTTCTTTGACCGTCGGTGATGTGAATTTTAATTCATTCTAAACAAGCTCCAGCGATCGTATCCAATTATTCAAAATTGGGTTTACTATTTCTGGGGCTTCGTCTTGTGGACAATGACCTAGTCCGGGGAGTTCGACAAACTCACTCACCATGGGGTATTGGGCAAATTCGCGGCCAAGCGCGATCGGCTCCCAGGGATCTTCGGTGCCCCAAAGTATGATCGCCGGACATTGTAGTTGCGGAAACAAGTCTTCTGGGAGTGGGCCTTGTGAGTAGGCGGTGAAGGCTAAGAATACATCGGCGGCTTTTGGATCTTGAGCAGGTTCAAGCAAATAATTGACCAGTTCATCGGTGACGGCTTCCGATCGTTTATAAGCTTGCAGCAATACTTTCTTTACAGTTTTCGGTTGAGCGATTTGATTAAAAAACCAATTGCCGATCGGTTTGTATTGCAATACATTTTGCAACAGTGGCGCAAGTTGTTTATAGAATGGCTGGGTGGCGCGTTTACGATCGTGTAAGAGTCGCAGTGAACAATTCAATAATGCAACACCCTTAATCCATTCCGGTCCGTCCACTGCTGCCTGCATCGCCGCAATACAGCCAATCGAATTCCCAATCAGCAATGCAGGTCCACCGACAACATCCCGACAAAAATCTAGAATTTGTTGTCCCCACGTTTCAAAGGTGTAGTGGGCTTCGAGGGTGGGCGCGGGCTTGTCTGATTTGCCGAAGCCCAGCAGATCGATCGCATAGACTTGGGCATTTTCCGCCAAATCCGGCAAGTTCTTTCGCCAATGGAATGTGCCTGCGCCAAACCCGTGAATCAAAATAACTGGAATCCCCCGATCGCCTTGCTTTTGGTATGCGATCGTAAATGTCTGCTGAGGGGTTGGCTTCCATGTCCAAAATTGATGGGCGATCGGATGAGCTGTAGCGGTCATGAATTCACCCAATCAGAATTATTACAAGTTCAAAGTACATACCCAAATATTGTAACAGAATGGTTTACGATCATTGCTACATGTGGCTGGTCCATTGGGCGAGGGCAAAATTAGGAGGAATTATGGCAATTTATTTTTATTGGGGGGAAGACACATTTGCCCGCGATCGGGCAGTTCAAATTCTGCAGGCGAAAACCTTAGATGAATCTTGGGCGAGTTTTAATTTAGACCGAATTGACCCAGACTATGCAAATGGTGTAATTCATGCCCTAAATCAAGCACTAACGCCGCCGTTTGGTATGGGGGGACGATTTATAGTGTTGAGTAATACGCCGATCGGTCAGCGGTGTAGTGAGGATCTATTCGCAGAACTCGATCGGACTTTAGCGGTCATTCCAAACACATCAACGCTGGTTTTTACAAGCGATAGCAAACCAGATGGACGGATTAAATCAACTAAGCTTTTACAAAAACATGCCAAAATTCAAGAATTCTCACCAATTCCACCCTGGAAGGCGGATCAATTAGCACAACAGGTTCGCGATGTGGCGGGGGTGATTGGGGTAAAGCTCGATCGGGGCGCGGTAGATTATATGGTTGAGGCGGTGGGAAATAACACGCGTCAATTGCATAGTGAATTGGAAAAAATTAGATTGTATGCGGCGAGTTTAGGCACGATCGGAGCCTTGTCTGCGGTCACGATTGCGCCTTTGGTGACTGCCACTAGTCAGAATACCTTGAAACTCTTTGCGGCAATTCGGCAAGGAAAAACGGCGGAAGCTTTGGATATGTTAGCGGATTTGGTTCTGCAAAATGAACCAAGTCCAGTGATTGCGCGGACATTAGTGGGGCAGTTTCGACAGTATCTGTGGGTGAAATTAATGATTGAATCTGGTGAACGAGACGATAGTACGATCGCGGCTGCGGCTGAAATTAAGAACCCAAAACAACTCTACTTTCTACGTAAAGATATTGCCCCGATGTCATTGGTTGCATTGCGCAAAACATTGCCATTGTTAATGGAATTAGAATATCAACTTAAACGCACTAGTGATGAAACATCGGTTTTACAGGTTAAGACCATTGAGCTTTGTGCATTGTTTACGAAGTAATTGTTTACTAGACAACTGTAGTAGGGTTGATATCCCGATCGTACTAAATCTCCTCAAAATGCGGCTGTGTACATACAAGTGATTGGATTCTAGGTAAATTCTCTGCCGAAGCGCCCCCTAGCCCCCAATTCTGGGGGGACAAGAGTATTTAAAGTCCTCAAATTCTGAGAGATTTAGGAGACCCTCAAATGAGGTTTACTCTTGTTCCCCCTTTTCAAGGGGGCTAGGGGGATCGAGTTTCAATGCCAATAGAGTCTCTGGCGAACCGCCCCCTAGTCCCCATTTTTTGGGGGACAAGAGTACTTAAAGTCCCTAAAATATAATCTCCTTCTTCCCATCAGAAAACTGTACATCCCGAATATTCCAATCCGATTGACCGACGATTGTCGCCCGCAATGCACCAAACAAACTCATTTGCTCACAGGCCGACATCGCCGTAAAAGGACGTTTAGCCGTGGGTGGAAGCCGCAGAACAATTGTAGCGATCGTCCCTTGTTTAGTAATGCCATAATCGCTAATTGTGAAATCAGCACTATTACTCTGGCTAATCACCGCCCCCACCGCCGCATCCAAAGTCTTCTCTCTGGGTAGACCTTCTGTCTTCGCAACCAAGACATTACACCCACTGTCCATTCGATAAATCGCGATTGGAACCGTTGAAGCAGTAGTAGTCAAACTATTTTCGGAAGTCCTCAATGAAACCGATGGCGGTTTAGCTGAAGGAGCCTCTGGACTAGGGAATGGGGTGCTACTGGGTGATGGTAGCGTAGTGGATGCTGCTGGTGATGGCGTACTGCTAGGTGATGGAACGGGCGTATTTTGGACCGTTGGGGTAGTACAGCTCATCACCAAAAAAGACAGGACGATCGCCCCCACGCCTGTTCGCGTTGTAGTTCCATGATTTATCAAAATTCTCATATTCATCAACTGAGAATTAAGGGTTAAGATTTAACTCAGTCTCTCCGCCCCTATCTTCACCGCCGATCGCCCCTATTCCTGACACTATTGAAGATAGTATTCTTATTTTCTAAAAGTATTTTTTGACACATTGTCTTATATACCCTTCACGAGTAGCATAAGTTCAGGGGCGCTCAACGAATACTCCTACAAGGACGGAAGTGATTTGAGGTGAACCCATGCTGACTCAGGAAGGACGCTTTACATTGTCCGAAATTGAAGACCTCAACCGTCTGAAACTCGAACTCATTCAATTGCCACCTGTTGATGTGGGTGACTATATTGCAGATTTGCCACTCGATCGCCGAGCGTTGACGTTTAGATTACTCAGCAAAGATCAAGCAACAGCAGTATTTGAATATCTAGAACCAGACATTCGGGAAGAACTCATTGAAGCGCTGCACGACACGCAAGTGTGTCAGATTGTTGAAGGAATGCGCCCGGACGATCGGGCTGAACTGTTTGATGAACTTCCGGCAGGAGTCGTTAAACGTCTAATTCGACAACTCAGCCCCGCAGAGCGCCAAGCCACGGACCTCATTTTAGGCTACTCCGAGGGCATGGCTGGACGCGTCATGACAACGGAGTATGTACAACTTCGTGAAGGGCTGACCGTGGAGGAGGCGATCGCTAAAATCCGTGCGAATGACCAAGACAAAGAAACTATTTACTATGCCTATGTCACCGACAACAATCGCAAACTCGTGCGGGTGGTCTCTCTGCGGCAACTGTTTTTTTCATTGCCCACCGCATATGTTCGGGATATTGCCAGCGATCGGGTGATTAAAGTCACAACCGAAATGCCTCAAGAAGAAGTCGCCATGGTGATGAAACGCTACGACTTACTGGCGGTTCCAGTCGTCGATCGTGAAGATCGCCTAGTCGGCATTGTCACCATTGATGACGTTATGGATATTCTCGAAGAAGAGGCGACTGAAGACATTCAGCGTATGGCCGGAGTCGCAAGCGGAGACGAATCCTCACTATCGCCACCGCTCGAAAAACTTAGAAATCGGCTGCCTTGGCTGCTAGGAGTAATGGGACTTTATATTGGCGCATCAAGTTCAATTTCGCCCTTTCAAGATACCATTCAAAAGATCCCAGTTTTAGCCGTAATTATGCCCTTGTTTTCAAATACAGGCGGTACCGTCGGTATTCAAGCCATGACCGTGACGATTCGATCGATTGGTCTTGGCGAAATAACCCCAGACGATACACTAAAAGTATTAAAACAGGAGTTATTGGCCGGATTGGGAACCGCTGTTGCCTTGGGTGGAACCATGGTCGTACTGGCGTTGATTTGGACTAAGCCAGAAGAACGCTGGGTCGCACTGGTGGCCGGGGCGGTAATGTCGAGCAATACATTGGTTGCTGTGACATTGGGGACATTGTTGCCGATCGGGTTCAAGCGTCTAAATTTAGATCCTGCATTGATTAGCGGTCCATTAGTGACAACGATGTTAGACACGATTGGATTTATTATGTTTTTAACATTGATTACGCTTAGTATTTCTGTATTTAATGTGATCTAGAGCTAATTGAAATGATGGCGCTTAAACCATGATTCACCCACTTACTAATGCAACACTCTGGGAAATCCTGCGCGATACCCTAGATGACAGTGCTGCAAATCGTTTAGTCTGGCATTATCTCGGCTATCGTCAAAATCCTGAAACCCAAGTTTGGAGTATTCCCGATCCAGATTGGGCCATAGCCTACCCAGACCCCCCAAATTTCATCGAAAGCCGCCCTGCGACCGTCAAACTGACGCGATCGATTCCACCTGAAAACAAACAACTTCTAAAAACCCAACTCGGCTTTGAAGGCTATACCTTAAACGAATTGATTCCCCGTAAAACCCGCCGTGCCACAATGGTCAATTGGCTACTCAGCTACGCCACTATTCACAATCTCCCGCTTAACTAATCCATTCTCAATTCACAATGTCCTACGATTGGCTAGAGTCATCCCTAAAAACAATTCATAAAGCAGGTTGGTACAGAACCACACGCACAGTCACATCTGCCGTCTCAAATTATATTGAAGTGGAGGGTAAACAATACGTCAATTTTTCTAGCAATGACTATCTTGGTCTTGCTAATGATGATCGATTAAAAAATGCGGCGATCGCCGCTATTCAACACCATGGAACCGGGACAACAGGCTCTCGATTAGTAACAGGCCATAGAGCATTGCACGATCAACTAGAACAAAGCATTGCGGATCTAAAGGGTACGGAAGCGGCGCTAGTCTTTAGTTCTGGGTATAGTGCAAACATTGGCACAATCGCGGCGATCGTGGGAAAACGAGATTTGATTTTAAATGATCAATACAATCATTCCAGTCTTCGCAATGGCAGCGCATTATCTGGGGCAACTTGTCTAGATTATCAACATTGCAGTATGGCAAACCTTCGACAACAGCTTGAAACCCACCGATCGCACTTTGCCAAATGTCTCATTCTCACCGATAGCGTCTTTAGTATGGACGGAGATCTCGCGCCTTTAAGTGAGATTTTGGATCTGGCCGTTGAATTTGACAGTATGGTGCTGGTTGACGAAGCCCATGCCACAGGGGTTTTAGGACGATCGGGCGCAGGGGGAATTGAAGCCTGCAATTGTACAAATCGACCCGTCATTCAAATGGGAACCCTGAGTAAAGCGATCGGGTCTCTGGGTGGATATGTCGCAGGGTCTGCGGTATTAATTGACTTTTTAAAAAATCGTGCCCCAAGCTGGATCTACACCACAGCCCTCTCACCCGCTGATACCGCCGCCGCTCTAGCTGGTCTTGAAATCATTCGCAGCGAACCCGATCGGCGTGATAGTCTTTGGACCAATATTCGATCGTTACAGGATCAGTTCAATCAAACCAAAATACCAACATTCCGATCGGATTCTGCCATTGTTTGTATCCCCCAACCGACCGTGCAAGATGCCTTACAACTCAGCCAACATCTGCAAAACTCAGGCATCTTTGCCCCCGCCATTCGTCCGCCCACAGTCCCGACCAGTCGAGTTCGTTTAACCCTAATGACCACCCACACCCCAGATCAAATTGAGATGCTTTCTGTGGCCATCCGATCGTTCTTGCCATAGATAGCCGTTCACAAGTTTTTGCTATCCTAATCTTCGTAGGGCGTTAGAATTTCGTATCCCGTATCCGTCACTGCGATCGTATGCTCGTATTGTGCCGAAAGTTTTTTATCTTTCGTAATCGCCGTCCAATTATCTTTCAATAGCTTCACCTCAAACGTACCTTCATTAATCATCGGTTCAATGGTAAACACCATTCCGGGCCGTATCTTTTTCCCTTCGCCCCATTCTCCATAGTGGGAAATTTGGGGTTCGGTATGAAAAACATTACTAATGCCATGACCGACAAAGTCTTGTACCACGCTAAACCCTTGGGACTCAGCGTATTCCTGAATTGCTGCGCCAATGTCGCCAATGTGATTACCTGGCTTCACTTGCTCAATCCCAAGCTGACGACACTTTTTAGTCACCTCGACTAAACGCTTTGCCGTTGGGGACGGCTCGCCGAGCAAATACATCCGAGAGGTATCGCCGTGATACCCTTCCACAATCAGGGTTACATCAATATTGAGAATGTCCCCATCTTTTAAAATCTGCTTAGGACTAGGTATGCCATGACAAACGACCTCATTCACACTAGTGCAAATTGATCGGGGAAATGCCTTGCGATCGCCGTCCGCACCGTAGCCCAGAGGTGCACTTTTTGCCCCATGAGCCTTAGTCCACCGCTCTGCTTCGTCATTCAACGATTGGGTACTGGCACCGATTTTGACAAATGCTTCTAAATGCTTCAGTAGCTTGGCTGCCAGATGACCTGCAACCCGCATTTTTTCAATTTCACGTTTTGAGAGAAGAGTAATTTGCCCTGTCATAGCCCCAGTATCCAATCCTATTTAAATCCATTCAACGTGGTCTATAAGAATACAGGAGAGCGTGCCCCATCTACGATCGTTCCATTTGATTTTCATAGATTAGCTGATGACGTAGGGTCGCCAGACGTATTAGTCTGACGCTCAATTGCGATCAGCCGATCTTTAACCGTTTGTAGAACTTCCTGAATTTCTGGCATGACTGTGAGTTCGTCGGAGCTATTCGATGTAATCGACTGCGATCGTCGGTGAAGTTGTTCAACTTTGCGTTGGAGTTGACGGGCCACAGTCAGGGTATCGCGACCGATACTAGACGCTTGCTGCTGTTGGTAGAAGCGCAGTGCCGGACCTCGAAGAATTTGCAAGGTGGCATCTTCTCCCTCCGATCGGGGCTGGTCTCCGATTTGGGGTTTTGGCATCACTTTCAACCGCAGCAAAAGCCGATTTTTTTCATGAGTTCGTTCAATTTCCACTTGAATTGCCTCCTCAACGGGATCCGGTGACAATGACGTGAGTTGCTTAAGTTCTGCCATTACGCCATTAAAAGTTTCCAGTGGCAAACAATCCAAAAATGATTGAAATACGCCGCTATCGCTCCACAATATTCGGCCCTGATTACCTTGATGCTCGAAAAACAGCCGTCCAATTCCAGTGGCTAAGACACGGCCCAAAAGCATTTGGAGTAGTTCTTTGGGATTCAGTGTCCGTAGCTGTTCGGACGATGCATTGATATAGAGGCTACTCGTTTGAAGCTGGGGCAGGGAGCTACCGGGAAGAGCAAAAGTTAGAGTGGACTGACTTGGGGTAGAGATAGATTTTGAGGGTTGAGGCGTTGGCCACCCCGACTTATTAGCAACGACTGAGGAGGAAATGGCGATCGGGTGCTGGATCGAAATTGTCGGCTCCTCATCCCTGTCAAACATTGCCGCAGGTCGTTCAAAGAAAATTGTTGGCGGTCCCTCAAACCCCTCATCGATGTGGTTTGGCTCTAGCGCTATTAGTGGCTCTGAGGGCTGAACATTTTTATCGGCCTTAAATTTCAGGTAGGCAGACAGAATCTGATGCTGAAGATCAGACGGCATAGCTTGCGGTGCGAGTCGGTAGTGAAGGTAGGCCAACACTTTTCGCAAATAATCCAAAGCGCTGACATCCGTTAAGTCCACCATCCCCAGACGCAGCTCATTGTACGTCAATGAAAGCGGCAGGACTTGATGGTAGAGGCAAGCTTCAAAAGGTAGTACCCGATCGATTAACGAAAAGATGGTGTCCCGATCAAGGTCAACACCTGCCGGAGTGTCAGGAGCCTCGCTTAGTTCTTGGCGATCGTCTGATGGTTGAAAATGAGAGCTATGGGAAGGGGGCACACAGAATCGGTATGAAGTGAATGACTTAGGAAGACTAGAAACAGTATAGAGCTTTAGTTTCAAGTGTGAGAATCAGTCTGATGGCATATAAATATATTCTTTTTAATGTTATCGACTCAAAACATCATTTAGCTTCCCACTACGATAGCCTTCCAAATCCAGCGTGACGTACAAAAAGCCGAATTGTCTGAGCTGCTCCGTCAGCAAAGGTAAATTCGTGGTGAGAATGAAATCTTGAATCTGGTCGGGCATCACTTCAATCCGAGCGGTATCACCCTCCGATCGGACTCGCAGATTTTTCCACCCCAGTTTTCGTAAGTAGAGTTCCGATCGACCCACGCGCTGAAGCTTTTCAACGGTAATCATTTCGCCATAGGGAAAACGCGAACTCAGACAGGGTTGGGCGGGTTTGTCCCACCAAGGTAATTCTAAATGCCTAGACATCTCGCGCACCTCAAACTTAGTAATCCCAAGTTCAGCCAAGGGCGATCGGGCACCCCGTTCTTTGGCCGCTTGAATCCCTGGTCGATAGTCGCTCAGGTCATCTGCATTCACCCCATCGATCACGTAGGCAAACCCCCGATCGGTAGCCATGGGTTTCAAGGTGTCGTGCAGTTCGCTTTTACAAAAATAGCAGCGATTAATCGGGTTGCTGGTGTAGTCGGGGTTGTCCATTTCATGGGTACTGACTACCTCATGCCGAATGCCGATCGCTTGGGCTTGGGTGACGGCATCCTCCAAGTCTTCAGGTAATAGGGACGGGGATTCGGCGGTAATGGCGAGGGCACGATCGCCTAGGGTATCGTAGGCAACTTTTGCGACTAATGTGCTGTCAATTCCACCGGAGTAGGCGATTAAAGCCCGTTCCATAGCTTGAAACAGGGCAGTGAGTTGAGTCAGTTTTTCGAGGGTGGTGGGTGATGCAATCATGGAAGTTGGCAGATGTGGGCGGCTATTGTCTAGGGGGGAGCTAATACTTATACTAGAACTCTCTGCGAGAGAAAATTAGTGATGTTCCCATTAGCACTAGTAGGGTGTAGAGCAAACCATAGCCAACACTAGTCAACAACGCCATTTGCGATGGGATTAGATGGTAGACCACTTGATTTTTTAAATCTAATCGACTTAAATCGGGTAATAGCAGATAGAGCCAACCCGCAACTTTTTCAAGCATGGGATTCTGCGAAAGCTTAGAGAATTTAACCATGCCAGAGCTAGAAATGCCCATAAGATAAATGGCTAGGGTCATCAACATAGCCAGAAGCGAGCTGGTGAATACTCCGAAAAATAGTGCGATCGAGGTGACTAAAGACAGTTGAATGCATAGCAAGCCTGAATGAACCAAAAGTTCAATCGGGACGATAGAGATTCTATTGACAACCATTACTCCATAGTACATGACGGTCATGATTGCAACCATCAGCACTAAGACGAAGCTCAGACCCAAATGCTTGCCTAGAACAAATTCGGTGCGGCTGACGGGTTTGGCGACCAGTACAAAGATGGTGCGATTTATGATTTCTTTATTAATCAATCCAGTGCCAACTACCGTAGCCAACAGTACTCCTAGAATTTGCATTGCGGCTAACCCTAGATCGGGCAGAATTTTGGATTCGCTTGCAGCGGCAATTTCCGGTAATAACTGAGCGGCTACTACCAAAAAGCCTCCGTACAAAACTAAGGTATACAAAACCCGATCACGCACTACTTCAAGAAATGCATTTGACGCGATCGTTAAAATTCTAGGAATCGAAACAAACATGGCAACGTCCGCCCCACTAGGCCCAAACACAATAGATCTAACTCAACACGTCCAATACCATACCCTGAAGCTTCGGTCTTAGGAGCGGAGATTTAATAAGATCAATATTTTCAAGTAAGACGTTGAATACTTAGAATTACCTGATTGGGTTTGGAACAGGGCAAGCCATGTCCCTACGGGTCTTGGAACCCGGATCCGTAGGGGTACAGCTCGCCGTGCCCAAGCTTAACTAGACCCTTTTTATGAATGGCGTTATGTCTTTTATGTCTGCACAGCTCAGGTTGCCAGTGACCTTGGCTTCAGGAGTAGTTGATTTATCACGGCGACTGAAGGTCCGTTTCGGGACCAGTTCGCAGCGCTTGCTAACGGTGTAGGGCGCTTGGCTTGCGGTGGGTCCTTTCCACGTTGCGTTCAGGACAAGATTATAGTAGGCACCAGAATCGTAGGTATCGGCATCCACTTTACCGGAAAGCTTCCAGAGATCCATTTCGCCACCGCCCAGCTTATTTCTTAGACGAGATTGAACATTACTTTCAAGGTCAGTGACCCATTGATTGCTCACCTTACTTTCAAATAACCAACGTTCAATGGCGGACCAGTTTTGATTATTCAGCCGATCGCGCAAGTCATTTTCCGCTGCATTCAATACTTCACGTCCACGAGAAACTGGAATATTGGGTTGAACTCGGACCACAAAGGAACTACGACTAAAATCTTCAGCCATTAAGCTCGGATATAGATTTAGCCAACCTTGCAGTAGGAAATAAAACTGAAACCAACAGGCAATCAGCAAATGACTCAAGAGAAATAACACCATGCCCTGACGATCTTTAATAGCTGGAATGGTGAATTCAGGCGTTTTATCCTTATTGCTTTTAATGAACTTGGGGGCAAGGGCGACCGCAGCGGCGATCGGGGCAACAGAAATAAATGCAGGTGGAGCAATGCCCGAAAGGTTCGCAAATCCAGCCCAGCTTCCAAACACAGCTAGGACAATTAAACTCGCAACAATCCATGGACCCAGGAAAATTTTAGTAAAAATAATATTAAAGGTCAGCGCACTTTGAACCTCTTTTCCATAGACAAACCACCACACCGCCACAATCAAGAAAAACCAACCAAACAGCGACACAATTTGCTGGGCGATCGGGGACATGAATGCGCCCATCACAAGACTAAAAATACTCAGCAGCATGAAGGTCTGCCAACTGGCTGGGTCTTTAGGGGTGAGGAACGATCGGAGTGAATCAAACAGGTCTTTCATTGAACTTTAAGGAATAGGGCAGAATGTCTAGGAACATGACGACTTGAACAATCGCTAGCCTGGGATCAAGCGATCGGATTGATTTGATCGACCAGAACTCGGATGACCAAAATGACCGTGATCGCGACAAAGCTAAACGCATTCGCCCACAGAACGGCCATGGGACGGTTAGGTTGCTCATTGGTGCTGAGTTCAAGCCGTTTTTTACGGCCTAGGAACTTGGGGGGGCTGGTGACTTGTGGGGTCACAGGGATGGTAATTTTTTCGAGGAGCAATTCCAAAAGTTCAATGCCTTGCAGCTTGAGTACAAAGGTTAAAACAAAAGCCGTGAATCCAATTAAAAGTAGAGTGGGCGGTACCGATCGGATCCCAAAAAAGACATATTCCACTAAGAGCTGACGGGCAGCACTGGGCAACCAAGGCTCGATTCCAAAGAACAGCATCCAACCCACGACGGTTGAGAGTAGGTTGACCGTTGCGGCATACTGCATACTCAGTTTTCGTCCAAGGTTAAGCCGTTCATTAAGAACTGCCGCTTCAATGGCGATCGCCATGAACAAAAACAGAAGCTGAAAGGCGATCGCCCGTAAAGGCAAGACATCGGTGTAGTTAATGATGGGTGGCATTACTAAAGCTTGGAAAGAGGGTTTGGAGAAAGAGCGTAAACGTCGTGCGAAAATTCAGATTCCAAATTCTACGCGCCGTTCCGGTGTTTGGAACGAAAATTTGGATAGGATTTCAGGAGTTCTCATATAATAGTGTGGTTATGTGGGAGCAGGACACCAGATATATGGCTCGTACAGGGATTGGCATTCGGACGGCGCAGGGTTCTTCGGAGCGGTTGGCGGGGCAAATTCACGTCTACGATGGCCTAGGTAAGGGGAAGTCTCAGGCGGCGCTGGGGGTGGTGTTGCGATCGATCGGTCTGGGAATACAGTCGTCATCTCAAACGCGAGTATTGTTGCTCCGGTTTCTTAAGGGTCCAGACCGAATGTACGATGAAGATTCGGCGATCGAAGCATTGCAGCGTGGGTTTCCTCATTTAATTGACCAAGTTCGGACCGGCCGATCGGAGTTTTTTGGGGCGGATCAGATTACTAAGTTCGATCGGCTGGAGGCGCTGCGCGGTTGGGATGTGGCGAGGGGGGCGATCGCGTCGGGGTTATATTCGGTGCTGGTGCTGGATGAGCTGAATCCGGTGTTGGATTTGGGCTTGTTGGCGATCGATGAAGTGGCGAATGTGCTGAAGCGCAAACCTGGACCCATGGAAATTATTGCAACAGGACGCGGCGCACCCCAGGGTTTGATTGATATTGCAGATTTGCATTCTGAAATGAGACCGCACTACCACGATGTGAAGCTTGAAGCAGGTACGGGCGGCATCGAGATATATACGGGCGAAGGGAAGGGAAAATCGACGAGTGCATTGGGGAAGGGATTACAGGCGATCGGCAAAGGAATCAGTCAAGACAAATCCCATCGGGTCTTGATTGTGCAGTGGTTAAAGGGCGGTAAGGGTTACACAGAGGACGGGGCCATTCAAGCCTTGCGTCAGAGCTACCCTGATTTGGTGGATCATCAACGGTGCGGGCGAGATGCCATTGTTTGGCGTGGACAGCAGCAAGATATTGACTATGTGGAAGCAGAGCGGGGTTGGGAAATTGCTAAAAGTGCGATCGCCTCTGGTCTCTATAAAACTATTATTCTCGATGAACTTAATCCGACCTTAGATTTAGAACTTCTTCCCGAAGAACCCGTTGTGCAGGCGATTCTTCGTAAGCCGAAAGATACGGAAATCATTATTACAGGTCGCTGTAAAAATCAGCCCGCTTACTTCAATTTAGCGAATGTCCATTCTGAAATGATTTGTCATAAACACTATGCGGCTCGTGGTGTGGATCTTAAACGTGGAGTCGATTTCTAATTGAATCAATGGGGTATGAATGGTTTCTTGTAGATTGCTTTAGAGCTTATTCCTGCTTGCATTAAGCCCCGATCCCCCTGGCCCCCTTGAAAAGGGGGAACAAGAATGAATCTTATTTCATGGAGGCTGAAATATGCAGAATGCTAGTCGCGGCTTACGTTACCTTAAAAAGGGGGAACAAGAATGAATCTTATTTCATAGTCCCCCTTTTTAAGGGGGATTTAGGGGGATCGGGTCTAGGTGAGGACGAGTTTCAGGCTTGTGGGTACAGGGCCGCTTTTCAAGGGGGCTAGGAGGATCGGGGCTTGGCCTTCACCACTTCAGACTTTTTGGCTTTTCTTTAGGACAACGCCGATCGTAACTCGGCCAAACGCGCTGCTACTAATTGGTAATAAATCCAAGTGCCTCGTCGTTCTTTGGTCAACAATCCCGCTTCATACATCACCTTCAAATGATGACTAACCGTCGGTTGCGATAATCCCAAAGTCTCAACCAATTCACAAGCACGCACCTCTTGACTCGGTTGAGACGCAATCAAGTTGAGCAATTGCAACCGCGCAGGCTCACCCAATACCCGAAAAATACGGGCAATATCACTCAAGTCCTCAGGCCCAAGATGACCTGAAAGCAAGGGCGGACAGCAGTGAGGAACAGATTTAGGAAGATTCATAAAGGGTATTGACATCCACTGAGTCACCATGAGACATTGATTACAGTAAATATTGATAACTATCAATATAGCGGTATAGACAGGAGGTCTTATTTATAAACAGTAAATCAAATCGCCTACTTGCTGCACTATTACGGCGAAAGGATAGCCTTGTATTCCGTTACTATGTTGCTGAATTTATTGGTACTTTCATACTAATTTTTGCGGGGACAGGTGCGGTGATGGTAAACCAAATCACTCGCGGTGCGGTGACGCATTTAGGCATTAGTTTTGTCTTTGGGGCAGTGGTGACGGCGTTGATTTATACGATCGGTCATGTTAGCGGTGCACATCTGAATCCTGCGGTGACGTTAGCGTTGTGGCGGACTGGGTTGTTCCGCCGTTGTCATGTTTTGCCCTACGTTGTGGCTCAGTTGATGGGGGCGATCGCCGCATCTGGTTCACTTTTCCTTGCCTTTGGTCCGGTTGCAAATCTTGGGGCAACGTTGCCGTTAAACAATAATTGGATGCAATCGCTGATTTTAGAAACAGCGTTGACCTTTATATTGATGTTTGTGATTTTGGGTGCAGAAGTTGATTCTCGATCGAGACGTGAGTTTAGTGGATTAGCGATCGGATTAACCGTTGGTTTTGAAGCCGCTTGTATGGGTCCAATTACGGGTGCAAGTATGAATCCAGCCCGATCGTTTGGTCCAGCATTGATGAGTGGAATTTGGCAACACCACTGGGTGTATTGGGTGGCTCCGATCGTCGGGGCACAGTTGGCGGTTTGGGTTTACCGATCGCTCACGAATGATTTTGCTGATTTTAAAAACTAAAACCTTCGGGAGAATGACGATGAAACGCGTAATGTTTGTTTGTAAAAAGAATTCAGCCCGATCGCAGATGGCAGAAGGATTTGCAAAAAAATTAGGGGCTGGAAAAATTGAAGTAACAAGCTCAGGACTAGAAAAAAGTTCAGTGCGACCAGAGGCGATCGTCACGATGCAGGATGTCGGAATTGACATTGCTAATCAAACATCAAATGCACTCAGTGAGTTTAACGCTGAAGATTTTGATGTGGTAATTTCGCTCTGTGGATGCGGTGTAAACTTGCCGAGTGAATGGGTGTTGCGTGAGGTTTTTGAAGATTGGCAACTGGATGATCCCGCAGAACAGCCCGAAATTTTCCCAAGAGTTCGCGATGAAGTAAAATCGCGAGTCGAAACACTGATTCAATCTCTCAGCTAAACACACCATTTAAAATTCCTATGCATCCTCCTCGCATTCTATTTCTTTACGGCTCTCTGCGCGATCGGTCCTACAGCCGTCTGCTCGCTGAAGAAGCGGCTCGAATTATCACGAGTTTTGGGGCTGACGTGAAGTTCTTTGACCCTCGTGATTTGCCGTTACATGGCAGTGTTCCCGATACTCATCCGAAAGTAGAGGAATTGAGAGCCTTAAGTGAATGGTCTGAAGGACAAGTCTGGTCGAGTCCGGAAATGCATGGGCAAATTAGCGGCATTATAAAAACGCAAATTGATTGGATTCCCCTAGAAATCGGTTCCGTGCGACCCACCCAGGGTCGAACACTAGCCGTAATGCAGGTCTCTGGGGGATCTCAATCCTTTAATGCCGTGAATACACTACGAATTTTGGGTCGTTGGATGCGAATGTTTACGATTCCCAATCAGTCATCTGTGGCAAAAGCCTATGAGGAATTTAATGAAGATGGCACAATGCTAGACTCGGCCTATCGCGATCGGGTGATTGACGTAATGGAAGAACTATACAAATTCACCCTACTATTACGCGATCAATCTGATTATTTAACCGATCGCTACAGCGAACGCAAAAAATCTGGCGATCGATCGGACCTAGCAGCGATCGGTAAAGTGTTGAACGATCGTGCAATTGGTTAAATCAAACACTGCTCTAAAAGAAACCTGCCATTGACACTCTCAGCACTAAAGTGACTGAGATTCTTAGTTCAGCGATCGGACTTAAATTAAGAGCGTTTCCGCACCCAACCCAGAGACCCAATCTCCCT
>JAYVUU010000200.1:0-18610 GCA_043787635.1 Synechococcales cyanobacterium
TGGAGCAAAAATTCTTAGGCTTAGAGGAACGCATTGAACGCAAGCTGAAACAGGTCGCCGATCGGATTAATGAACGCTTAGACGGCAACGGGAACGAACAGTCTGGCGATCGGCTCAATACTGACACATTACAGGTGGGGAAAGAATTACAGGCAAGTGTTCAATCCTTATTTAATCGTGCCCGATCGCTGGGAACGGAAGTCAGTTCAAAAGTGAAGGAACGTGCCCAAGATTTTCTCGACGAGGGACGGGTCCAAGATCTAATAGGGCGACGGGATCATGAGTATCGGACTAATGATCAGATTGATAATGAGTTTGACTTTGATGATTGGGATGAACAAGAGCAACCCCGACCCTCACCAGAACCGCCGATCGCACAACCCACGTCAAACAAGCCTACACCCGACAATACACCCCGATTGTTTACCGCAAAGCCAAGACCCCAGGCTCCAGATCCTAGAAATAATGATCCTTGGGATGATGATGACTGGGCATGAGGCCAAAGCTGATTAACAAAAACTGGGAACTGATTGCGACCTTTATCGTCTTCGGGTGTTGCGGGTTATGGCGACGAGAATATCCAACATCACGAGCAAATAAATTTGCCTCCCGTGGCCAATTTGGGGTAGGAATTTTTTTAGAAGTACCTAGAATTTCGTATCTGACGCTATCAACCAGGAAACAAAGAACAACGTGCACTCAGGAATCAACTATGCCATCTAAACTCACAACATTATTGACCAGTATTCTGGCTCTTCTAAGCCTTCAAACTTTCATTGCTACCAGCCCAAGTCAATCCGCACTTGCTAACGAAACGATCAACTATCAGGCATCAGAAGCTGTTTCTAGCGACAAAATTAATCATTGGCAGAAACTATACTAGTGAGACACAGCCCTCTAAACGATCGGTGAATTGACTACCCTCTTGGAGGAGCTGGGTATGTGCAAAGCTGCGAACTAAGAACCTTCTGACAAATGATCCTGTTATCTAAGATTTATGAGCGTTCAGTCAAAAACCATCAATTTGCCAGTCCCTCCAAGTCGTTCCGGTCAGACACTTCGCGAATTTAGATTAGGCAATAACTTGATCAAATCTGATGACTGGTTAGCCTTGTCTATTGGTAACTCAAGATTACATTGGGCTTGGTTTTCTGGGGATGTATTACAGGTAAGTTGGGATATGCCCCATTTAAATACGTTTCAGATTCAACGTTTAATTATTCATCAGTTTGATTTTCACCGTTCTGAGCTAATTGACCCTGCGATAGTGCTGCCTCAATGGAAAAGTCTCCCAGATCTCTGGATTATTTCAGTGGTGCCCCATCAAACGCAATCTTGGCAGCAGTATTTACGATCGAACGTACTAACCTTGAGGGATATTCCTCTGATTGATGCCTACTCAACATTGGGGATCGATCGGGCGATCGCGATTTGGGGTGCTGTTCAGTTGGCACGCGGAGCTGCTTTAGTCATTGATTGTGGAACCGCACTGACCTTGACGGGTGCAGATTCTGAGGGGCGCTTAGTAGGAGGTGCAATCTTGCCCGGTTTACGGCTTCAGCTTCAGTCACTTGGACGGTCGACTGCTGCACTTCCAACGTTGGCTGCGGAAAATATTCAATTGCCACCTCGATGGGCCATGAACACTGCCGATGCGATTTCAAGCGGAATTTTACACAGCATTGTATCTACTGTGGATAGTTTCATTCAAGATTGGCTGACACGATTTCCGAACAGTCCGGTCTATATTACAGGCGGCGACACAGTGTTTATGAACAATCTGATTGAGCAATATTTACCCCATTTGGCTTCTCAATTGCACCCTGAGAAAGATCTGGCATTTCTAGGGATCAGTACGCTTCGTCAATCTAGAATACAGGAACGATCGGCTAGCTGCGTTCAGCTATAAACATGAGAGGATTCACTTCAGTTTCACTCTAACAAAACTTACTCTCAACAAACGTAAAGCACCCCAATAGAGATGCCTTACGTCTAATTTCCTAAAAACTAGAAAACTTTATTTCTGAATCGTTGCAAGCTTATATCTAGCTCTTCAACACTGGACGAGCGGCATTGCCATCACGAGGACGACGATTTCCACCGCCACCACCGCCATAGCGACGTTCTCCGCCACCACCACCGCTGCCATTGCGAGGGCGACGATTGTTACGGGGACGATCTTGATCCAACTCATCTGGAGTGGGGTCAGCGCCGCTATCCATCCAATTTGGACGGGTTTTATCGTAGAAAAGCTGTAGGGCTGCGGCTGCGATCGTGTGGGGTTCAAAGCCTTCTTCAGCCAATTGAGACACGATCGGCAAGAACGATGCCATGCGTTCACCAATCAATGCATCCTTAAGCTGAGCTTTGAGATTTTCAAGATGCTTAGCTTCGATTTCCGCACGGGTTGGGACTTCACGGATTTCCAGCTTTTGGCGCACATGGTGCTCGATATCACGCAACTTGCGGCGATCCAACGGATGCACAATAGAAATCGCAGTTCCTTCATTACCCGCACGACCTGTCCGGCCAACGCGGTGAACGTAGCTGTCAAGACTATCAGGCAAGTCGAAGTTGATCACGTGAGTCAAGTTGTCTACATGGATACCGCGTGCTGCGATGTCTGTTGCGACAATCCAACGGACTTGATGCTGCTTAAACCGAACCAAAAGGCGTTCGCGTTGGCTTTGAGTCAGGTCTCCGTGGTACTCATCTGCACTGTGACCAGCGGCTTGAAGTTGTGCCGTCAAGTCAGCCGCAGCTTTCCGAGTCCGCACAAAAATGATGGCTGAAGACGGATCTTCCAGTTCTAAAATAGGCTGGAGCGCCCGAGCTTTGGTCCAACCACGAGGAATCACATAAGCGACCTGATTGATCATGCTGGGTGAAGCATTGGCCAACTCAATCTTCACGTCTACCGGAGATTTGAGGAAGCGAGCAACCAACTTACGAATGGATGGCTCCATTGTGGCTGAGAAGAACGCCGTTTGACGCTCAGTTGGGGCTTGAGTCAAGATTCGTTCGACATCTTGAATGAAACCCATGTTGAGCATTTCATCAGCTTCGTCTAATACAAACCAACTGATTTGGTTAATGCGTAGGTCGCCTCGGTTGAGTAAGTCAATGACTCGACCAGGAGTTCCCACTACAATTTGGACACCGCGATTCAAGCGGGAAATTTGCAATTCAATGGACT
Organism: Synechococcales cyanobacterium; assembly: GCA_043787635.1. GTDB lineage: Bacteria > Cyanobacteriota > Cyanobacteriia > Leptolyngbyales > Leptolyngbyaceae > JAAFJU01. Next base: position 3,197 of record JAYVUU010000200.1, read on the forward strand.
GACCACCGTAAATTGGCAAGATCTTAACGCGACGATCGCTGATGAAATTGCGCATTGCAGCACTCACCTGAACCGCCAACTCACGGGTCGGGGTCAAGATCAAGGCTTGAATATGGTTGACCGATGGATCAAGCCGCTCAAGAATGGGCAACGAGAATGCTGCGGTTTTACCCGTTCCGGTCTGCGCGATCCCCATGACATCGCGACCAGCCAACAATGGAGGAATCGCCTGTTCTTGAATTGGCGTTGGAGTCGTAAAACCTTGTTGCTCTAGAAACTGAGCACACTCTTCGGAAAGTCCTAAGTCGTGAAAAGAAAGCGTCATTCGATATGTCCAAAACAAAATAGGGCTTACAAATGGGTACGCTGCAAAATAACGTCGCAACCCACCCTTAATGTCCTAGCGCTCAGTGTCAGCAAGGTTTTCGGCCTAAGCCAGTAGAAGCGCCAAAACAAGTCTGAAGATTATTAAGCTACAAGTGTAGGCAATAATTTCATGACATCCGCAGCAGTTGCCACATGACCATAGAGGTCATACACATCTGCATCATCGATCGCAACCGGAACAATGGTTCCCAGTGCGGCTTCACCTCGAATGTAGACTAAACCATCTACGTCCGGCGCGAACCGTTTCGATCGTCCGACCAACTCACCAGTTTCAGGGTTCTCCTGCTCAATGAGTACATCTACAATTTGACCAATTTGCCGTTGATTCAGCTTCAAAGAAATCGGTTGCTGCGCGGCCATAATAGCGTCGCGTCGCGCATCCATAATTTCTTGCTCTACTGGATTGGGCAAATCGTAGGCGGGAGTCCCTTCCTCTGCGGAGAAGGTGAAGACTCCAACGTGGTCAAATTCGTGTCGTTTAATAAAATCGAGAAGATGTTGGAACTGTTCTTCAGTTTCACCGGGGAATCCGACGATCAAAGTGGTTCTCAACACAGCATTGGGAATTGCTTCTTTAATGCGCTCGATAATTCCATCGTTTACGCGTCCCTGCCAAGGACGATTCATGGCGCGCAACACTTCAGGGTGAGAATGCTGCAACGGCAAGTCGAGGTAGGGAATGACATTGGGGGTGTCCCGAATGGCATCGATGACTTTTAGGGTCAGTCCCGTCGGATACGCGTAGTGCATCCGAATCCAAGGAACATCAACCTGACCTAGCGCTCGAATTAGTTCAGCGAGTTTGACTTCGCCATACAAATCAAGTCCGTAGTTTGTGGTGATTTGGGAGATTAAGATGATCTCCTGAACGCCCTCTGCGGCTAGATTCGTAACTTCAGTAACAATAGACTCGATCGACCTGGATCGTTGATTGCCCCGAAGATGGGGAATGATACAAAATGCACATCTGTAATCACATCCTTCCGCCACTCTCACGTAGGCGACACCCTCGGTTGTAGTCCGGTAGCGAGGCACTAGTTCATCCGCGATGTAGGTCGGCTCTTGCGAGACTTCTTTGACGCGTTCCCCAGCTTCTGCTCGCTCAATGACATCCACAATTTTGTGGTAGTCACCAGTTCCGACTAGAGCAACTGCTTCTGGTATTTCATCCAGTAATTGATCTTGGAAGTGCTGGGCCATGCAACCCGTGATGACAATTTTCTTGCCTGATTCAGCCAGTTCAACAAGCGTTCGGACTGATTCTTCACGAGCGGCTTGAATAAAGCTACAGGTGTTGACAATGGCGTAGTCTGCCAAAGCTTCGTCCGTATCGACTTGATATCCAGCTTGCACTAACAAACCAAGCATGTGCTCGGTATCGATTCGATTTTTTTCGCAGCCTAAGTGAGAAACTGCGATCGTTGGCTTGTTGCCCATGTATAAGTTCTAAGGTGTCTGTAGACGAAAAGGATTTGGCTGTCGCACGAGGTTGCGATCGCGGCTAACAACTGCTTCGCATTTCGCATCAATCCATATGACTGGACTGTCACCACAGTATGTCGCAATCGCACTTTAACATACCATGATGTCAACACGCTTAGTAGGGCTGGAGTGCCTGTGAATGCGTGTAGGCAAGGAATGTAGATTTCAGTAATATAACTGCAAACCGCCAGTATTACAATACGTTACGGCAATTTCTGCTTCTCTAGCTTACGAGTGATGCGGGGATCACCTGTGAGAAAGGCTCCGATTTTGTTAGAGCTTAACGGACTTTAAGCTCGATCGGGGATCAGTGCTTCGATTTGCTTTCAGAGTTTCATACGCTTCTTTTTCGATGGTACTCAGGTCTTTAGGTGGAACGATTGTGAGCTTCACAAATTGATCCGTCCGATCACCCTTAGTATTCTTCCACCCCTTACCCCGCAACCGTAAAGACTGACCAGACTTGACTCCAGCCGGAACATTGACCGTCACGGGACCATCGGGGGTCGGGACTTCAATTTGTGTTCCTAGAACGGCTTCGTCAGGGGCGATCGGGACATCACAGGTTAGATTGTCTCCGTCAAACTGAAAGAAAGAGTGCTTTGCAAGTTCGATGAGTAGATATAGATCCCCTCGTTGACTGGTGTATTGCGGGCTGTAGTTACCTTTGCCTCGGACCCGAATTTTGCTCCCGGTTTTAGCTCCGGCAGGAATTTTGACGGTAATGCTTTCGTTATTGACTGACAACGGCTTTTGAACCCCATTAAAGGCTTCAGAAAAAGTAAGGGTAATTTTGGCCTCAATATCTAGATTTGCCCCTGCCGATGCGCCGCCATAATTGCCGGGATTACGAAAGCCACCGCTACCGAACGGATCGCCGCCGCGTCCACCGCCTGCGCTGCCCCCATTGTTCATTCGACCTAACAGATCATTAATAAATTCATCAAAATTGCCGTATTTACCAAATTCGACATCATCAAAGTCACTGGCCCCACGACCATAACCACTGCCGGATGGGGAGGGTGCACCTGCTTTGTTCCAATATTGACCATATTGGTCATACTTGGCTCGTTTGTCTTTGTCCGAGAGAACTTCGTAGGCTTCGTTGATTTCCTTGAATTTTTCTTCAGCAGCTTTGTCTCCGGGATTAACGTCGGGATGGTGTTTACGAGCCAGTTGCCGAAACGCTTTCTTGATCCCGTCGGGATCAGCTGATTTGACCACGCCTAAGACACTGTAATAATCCTTAAATCCCGCAGCCACGATCGTCCTCTCTATTAGTCTCTGAGTGAATTCTTTGATTAATTCCTATCGTTAATATCATGCCCTAATCGCTGTCACCCGGCGAGGTGAGAATGTCCGAACTGTCCGTATTTTTTTGGAATTCGCGGGATGAGAGAGTGTTCAGATTGGCGATCGCATTTCGACGCAGCATGTCGGGCTTAATGCGTCGTAGGGCAGAAGCGGGAAATCGACGATCGTAGTCTGCTTGGGAAATAGTCGCGAGTTCAGAAAGTTTCGGGGCGATGTTCCATTCGTAGGGTTGAAAGTCTGGCAAATGGGTCGGAGTCGCAAAACTGATATTCCAGGGGCAAACGTCTTGGCAAATATCACAGCCCGCGACCCAGCCGTTCAGGTTTTGCGCGATCGGATCTGGGATGGTTTCGGCTCGGTTTTCGATGGTGTGGTAAGCAATGCAGCGATTCGCATCGACAACATGAGGGGTCACGATCGCAGAGGTCGGACAGGCATCAATGCAGCGGGTACAGGTGCCGCAATGTTGGAGGTGAGGCGCGTCGGGTTCGAGTTCTAAGGTGGTGAGAATTTCGCCCAGGAAGACCCAGGATCCGAATTCGCGGGTGATGACGTTGCTGTTCTTAGCAACCCATCCTAAGCCCGATCGCTGTGCCCAGAGCTTGTCTTGAATGGGTCCAGTATCGGCATAGTAGCGGGTTTTGATAATGGGGTCGCAATGTTCAAGCCAGAGTGAGAAGGCTTTGAGGCGTTTGTGCAATATTTTGTGATAGTCGCGGCCCCAGCCGTAGCGGGAGATTTTGGCATGGTCTGGGGTATTGGGACGATCGCGATCGGTGTAGTAGTTGAGAGCAACGCAGATAATAGATTTTGCGTCCGGGAGAAGCGTTCTCACGTCCTGTCTTCGTGGGGCATTCATCCAATTCATGTCAGCTTGGTAGCCCTGTTCTAACCAGGTTTGGAGGCGTTCAGGGGTTTCATGATCCCAGTCAGATAGCCGAGCGAACCCGACTTTGTGGAAATCGAGAGCGAAAAGTTTTTTTTGAATTTCCGATCGGCTGGGGCTGTTCAAGGGTGCTGTGGGAAACTGAGATTGGATTATCAACAGTATTCTATGAAACTGACGACTCGTGGTCATTACAGTGTTAAAGCATTACTCGATCTCACGTTTCAGCCCCACTATGGTCCTGCATCGGTCAATGCGATCGCCCTTCGTCAGGAATTGCCTGCGCCGTATCTGGAGAAACTGCTGATTGAAATGAGAAAAGCGGAGTTGGTCCGATCGCTCAGGGGCGCACAGGGCGGATATCAATTGATGCGATCGCCTGCGAAAATTACGTTGGGCCAGATTTTGTCAGCGGTGGGTGAGTCGGTCCAGCCGTTGCCCCATCAGGTCCGCAGCGAGGATGCAGAGGATTGGGTGACGTTTGCGGTATGGAATCGGCTTCATCAAAAGGTTCAGGCGGCGCTGGAGAGTATTACTCTGGAAGATTTGTATTACGATGCGAGAAGTTGGCAGGCGGCCCAAGGAAATGATGCCAGTTTTATTGTGTAGAAGCGGTTGTCGAAGAATGGGTTCGATCGGTCTTGAAAAACACTGTGGCGCGAAGGAATGGGGATTAAATAGATTATAGAGTTTATTTGCTTTTTCGTTAGGTTTGGGGCACGGCGAGCCATGCCCCTACGGGATTTTGAACCCAGATCTGTAGGGACATAGCCTGCCGTGTCCTGAACCCAATGGGATAGTTTTAAATACTCAATGTCTTAATTAAAAATGTTGACCCTATTAAATTCTTCTTCCTAACTAGCTATGTCAGATCTCTCTAATGTTGCCGCGATCGCTATGGGTGCTATTCCTGGAGCACTCTCTAGATTCTATCTAACTGAATGGTCTAAGAGGAAGTTTGGAGCGTCCTTTCCGATCGGTACATTTGTCATCAATCTAACAGGCTGTTTGGCGATCGGGTTCTTTTTTACAATCTCTCAAGGTATTACAGGCTATCCCAGCGAGTTGGATTTATTGATTCGGACTGGTTTTTTGGGTTCTTACACTACATTCTCTACCTATAGTTTTGATACCTTGACCCTATGGCGTAGCAGGAAAGACGGGATAGCGTTGTTCTATTGGGCGGGAAGTGCCATTTTGGGTGTTTTGGCGGTAATTTTAGGGGCGACGATCGCAAGGCTTGTAGTGACGTAATTCAATATAAATCTAACTTTTAAAGGGAAACGTAAATCTATGAATATTCGCAATCCTTTGGTCATTTCAATAGGTGCAGTGTTGGGTGCCGTGAGTCGTTTCTATGGAACTGAATTCGCTAAGATGATTTTTGGCAAAGATTTTGGATTTTGTGCCACATTTTGGATTAATGCAATTGGCTGCTTTTTCATTGCCTACATTCTGACGTTAGCCAATGAAAACATTCGGTCAATTTCGCCTGAATTTAAACTAATGACCACAACTGGTTTTTGTGGTTCCTTTACGACATTCTCAACTTATGGTTTAGAGACTAAGAGCTTCTTAGATAAAGGTGATAGTACTGCATTTCTACTCTACTTTGTCGGGAGTGCGATCGTAGGTATGGTTGGTATTCGACTTGGTGTATTGTCCGCCAGAATTGGCGGTAAGGGATAAGACTCCCGCTCCCACGATCTGCTATGTACACACAAATCTGAAACCCATCACCAAGTGACCCGTATCCCCCTAAATCCCCATTTTAAGGGGACTATGAAATAAGGCTTGTTCTTGTTCCCCCTTTTCAAGGGGGCTAGGGGGATCGGGCTTTGATGCCAACAGGAATAAGGTCAAGTCGTGTGTACACAGCAGAACCCCATACCTGAGATTTAACATGCTCTTACTCTGCGTTACGTCTCCCAATAACTAACTTCTCCATTTCAATCCAGACAAACATCAGGGCACTGAATCCAAAACAAATCATTAATTCAGTCAAGGTTAAGTAATGGGTACCAAAAAATTTCTGGAATGGTTCGACATAGATTAACAATAGTTGTAACACTGTGGTTAATCCGACCGATGCCAATACGTAAGGATTGGAAAAGGGATTGATCTGAATAGTGAGCTGGGTATTCGATCGAATTGCAACCGCATGCCCCATCTGGGCCAAACATAGCGTTGTAAAGACCATTGTTTTCCACCGATCGCCGTCCAAAATTCGACCATTTTCTGACAGAACACTCAAACAATAGGGTTTTGCCCACAGCATCATCCCGATCGTCAAGATGGCCAAAATAATCCCGACTCGAATCATGTACCATCCCAAGCCCCGTGCAAAGATACTTTCTTTAGGATCATTGGGTGGACGGTTCATTACATTCGGCTCGGCGGGTTCAACGGCAAGCGCTAATGCAGGAAGTCCATCGGTGACGAGGTTCATCCAAAGGATTTGCAAGGGAGACAATGGAACCCCGCCGCCCAAGGGAATAGCTGCCGCGATCGTAATCACTTCCCCAATATTTGAACCCAAAATGTATTTGATAAAACGTCGAATATTGGTATACACCACCCGTCCTTCTTCAGCAGCAGCCACGATCGTGGCAAAATTGTCATCCAACAATACGGTATCGCTGGCTTCTTTGCTGACATCCGTTCCCGTAATCCCCATCGCAATTCCAATATCAGCTTGCTTCAGCGCTGGCGCATCATTCACCCCGTCCCCTGTCATCGCCACAACGTGACCTTTGGCCTGCAAGGCTTGAACAATTCGCAGTTTGTGTTCAGGGGCGACGCGGGCGTAAACACCAACTTTTTCAACAATCTCTTCTAAATCGTGATGACTCATTTTTTCCAGTTCTTTACCCGTCAATACAGGATCGCCCGGATTCGCAATGCCTAAATCACACGCGATCGCCATAGCCGTCAATTGATGATCGCCCGTAATCATGACTGGACGAATCCCCGCCGATCGGCATTTCCGCACGGCTTCACGCACTTCAGGACGAGGCGCATCCAACATGTCAACTAGACCCAGCCAAATGAGTTCAACTTCGGTTTCTTTTTCGTCGCTGCTTCGAGGGCAGGTGTTCAATGGACGATAGGCAAACCCCAGAACCCGCAGTCCATTGGCGGCGAGTTTATTGTTACGATCGAGAATTTCGCGGCGCGCTACATCATTGAGCAACATGACCGACTCGCCCACTTGAATTTGAGTACAATGCTCCAAAACCAATTCAGGAGAACCCTTTGAAAACAATAAATAGGGGGCCGCCAAAATGCCTGTTTCCCGCTGCATGATTTGGGCGGTGTCTTGGACGATTGTACTCATTCGTTTACGTTCAGATGTAAATGGAAACTCCATTACACGCGGCAGTTTTGCGTTCCACTGGTCGGCTTCAAAGCCTGCTTTGGCAGCAGCAACAACTAATGCCCCTTCAGTCGGATCGCCCAGAATGGCCCAACTTCCGCCATTATTTTGCAGTACTGCATCATTACAAATGGCACAAGCAAGCAAGATCGATCGGATCTCAGGGTGATCCATGGGATCAATGACGTTGCCTGAAAGAGTGAATTTTCCGTTTGGCTTATAGCCTTCGCCACTAATTCGGGGTGCAATTGATGCTGTGTGCAATCCCTCTACAACCATTTTGTTTTGGGTTAGGGTTCCAGTCTTATCTGAACAAATAGTAGTAACTGAACCTAAGGTCTCAACCGCAGGCAATTTACGAATTAAAGCATTGCGTTTAACCATGCGCTGGGTGCCTATTGCCAAGGTGACGGTAATCACCGCAGGTAATCCTTCGGGAACGACGGCGACAGCCATAGATAGAGAAGTTTCGACTAATTCTTGAAAGCGGAGGAGTTCAATTTTTCCGGTGGTAATCCAGTAGTAGGTCATCCCAAATACAATGATGAGACCCACTAGGGTCATGGACCCAGAAACCAATACATTGCTGAGTTGGTCCATACGCTTTTGCAGGGGAGTAGGTTCAGTTTCCACTGCTTGCAGCATGGTGGCAATTTTCCCCAATTCGGTAGACATCCCGGTACGAGTGACAACCACGGTGCCCCGACCCTGAAGCACCTCTGTTCCTTGATAGACAACATTCAACCGATCGCCCAATGCGGCATCTTCATTCAAAATTGCATCAGATTGCTTAGTGACGGCGGTGGATTCACCCGTTAGTGCAGATTCACGAATTTGTAAACTGGCGGATTCAATCAATCGCCCATCGGCGGCAATCTGAACGCCTGCTTCTAATTGCATAACATCTCCGGGAACTAATTCCGAAGATTCAATTTCCGTCAGTCGTCCGGCTCTTAACACTCGTACACGCGGTGAAGAGAGCTGTTTGAGCGCCGCTAATGCTTTTTCTGCGCCACTTTCTTGAACATAACCCAGTATTCCATTCAAAATCACAATGGCTAAGATTGCGATCGTATCTTTGAATGGAACATCTCCTGGTTTCATGGTTCCCGATTGCCAGGATACGAAATCTAGGATGCCCGATACTATTGCAACCCCAATCAGCATGACCAACATAATGTTTCTAAACTGGTCAATTAAAATCGACCACTTCGATCGGCCTTCTGCTTCTTCGAGTTCATTGGGGCCAAATTTAATCTGACGCTCTTGAATTTGATGGAGTTGAAGCCCTTGTTTTTCATCGGTTTGAAGCAGTTCAAGGGTCCGATCGATCGGCTCAGAGTGCCAAGCGGAGTCGAATTGGGGTGAAAGTTTAGCGGACATAGGCGATGGCATAGGTGTAAATAGGGGTTGAAGGGCTGCTACTTGAACATAAAAATTGCGTGTCTAGCACTAGACAAGTGAATTCATCATACTGTAATAATTTAAGCGAGGCACTATTTTTTAGTGTAGATTTGTGATTCACCCGGTATGGTGTTAGATCTGTACTCCAGAGCCATAGTCGTATCCAAGTTCCAGAGATTTTTTAATGAACCCCTTTATTCCGTCTACTCTTGCTAGCTCTTGGCCTCCGGTGGTAGTAGGGCGATCGGTGGAGTTGGCGCAGGTGGGCGATATTTTAAAGGCGGATGGGGACTTACTGTTAACAGGGGTTCCGGGGATTGGGCGGCGGACGTTGGTCCGATCGGCAGCGCGTCAGGTGGGAGCGCGGGTGGTGGAGGTTGATTGTTTACGAGCGACGGATTATCTGCGATTTTTGCAGTTGTTGGGCGACGCAATTTTGTCTACATTCTCCCAGCCGCTGGAGTTGAGCTTGGTTTATGCCTATCTTGAACCCCATTCGTTGCAGCTTGATACAAGTAATACGGGACGGGCAAAGTTGTTGATTCCGTCGGGTCTTGATGATTGGGCTGTGTTTAAGCGGTTGTTGGCATTGCCTCAGGTTTTGGCAGAGTCAATTAATTGTCGAGTGGTGTTGGTGTTTCAAAATTTTCCCCACATTCGATCCTGGGACCGATCGAAGAAGTGGGAGGATTATTTGCGTCAAAAAGTCCAGGTCCAGACGCGGGTGAGTTACGCAATTATTGCGACCATGGCTCAGAAATGGACGGAGCAAACAGATATGAAAACAGTCTTTTTGGGTCCGGTAGCGGATGCAGATTTACGATCGTGGTTGGTGCTGTCGATGCGTCAGGTCGAGTTATCTCTGGATCAAGATGCGATTCAATTGGTGTTGGATAGTGTTCAAGGTCATTTTGGAGATACTCTGGCGCTGTCAAAACGAATTTGGTTAGAGCATCGCGGGAAGGTATCAGACCAGGTCCGATCGAATCAGGTCTATCGCAGTTCGGTGTCGTTGGTTGACGATTTGTCGGTGACGTTTGAGTCGTTGATTCTGCTGTTGCCCAGTACCCAGGTGCGGGTTTTGGAATGCTTGGCGCTAGACCCAACGGATAGTCCCCATGCGAATGAGTATCTGAAAAAGCACAATTTGTCTCGCGGTGGAACACTGCAAGGGGCGTTGTTGAGTTTGGAGCAGAAGGGATTAGTGTATGGTCCCGATCGGGGTTACAAAATCGCGCTTCCGATGTTGGGCTTGTGGTTGCGGTATCGATTGGGTTGAGGATGAGTGGGCGATCGGTTATCCTATGACTCCCTCGCAGCCCCTACATACTCAATTTGGAAACCTTAGTTGGTTGAAAGAGGAATCCAAGGAGGTCATTAGACGAAAATCATCAGCGGAAGAATTTGGGCAGTGCCATTTCGTAAAGGATAAAGAATAATTGCTATTCTTAGAAGTCTAACCAGGTAAGGCTCCCGTAATTAAGCTTTTTTCTCCGCCCTTTACATAAGTGCACCACCCGTATTTTATCTCTCCTAATGGGTTGCTTCACAGACTACGATCATCTAGTTAAAACGACATGCTTGAATTGGATGGGCGATCGTAACGCATCCGCACAGAAATCAATATCTCCCCAGGCAATGTACCGCCCTCGTGCTCCAAGTTCTACGCTGGAGAATACTTGAGGATCTGCGAGAGCTGCAAAAATGCCACCTTGATCAATCAGCGGCACAAAATCAATGACAATTCGATCGCCATTTTTGTAAATCAATTCTAATTTCGATAATTCTAAAGGATTAGCTTGAGTGAGTTGATTTAACATATTATATTTCCTTAGTCTAAAGGTTCAATATTTTCCAAAGTCTGAGCCTGACGACAACGATTCCAATTTTCTTGTAATTCTACTTGATGTAAAGCAGTCCATTCCAGAACCATCGACTTCACCCGCTTGGGTGCGTTCCCTTGCATGACCGTAATGGGTAAAATGCCAATAATCAGTTCATACTCCCCATATCCAGCATGAAAATGAGGTGGCGCATGGTCATTGTAAAACATGCGAATTGTAATCCCATAAAATTCTGAAATCGTTGGCACTTATTAGGATCCACAAAATGTCGTTGACCATAACTATAAATCATCTCTAAATTGTAGATCCAGATAACCGCCCTGCAATCGGTTTATATTCCCGATCAGGGTTACAAAATCGCGCTTCCGATGTTGGGCTTGTGGTTACGGTATCGATTGGGCTAAGCGTTAAGGCGACGGCGACATTGTGGGTATTAGTAAGCGCTGCCGGACTTGCGGTGCAGGACTGCGGTGGTGCCGTTGATTTCTAAGACCTTCCCGGTATTGACGATCGCATAGATCAACCAGTGATCACCGCAATCCATACGAGATTGGACCGTGCATTCCAGATAAGAAAGCGCCTCTTTTAGGATAGGGTTGCCATTGCGCGATCGATCGATTTCGACATCTTGGAATGGATTTTGACCTGTAGCGCTGATTTTTTGGAAGTGACGACGCAAATTTTTCCCATCGCGGAGAACATTCAGGACGAATTGATCGCCGCTGTGATCCAAGGTATTTTCAGCCGTGTCCTTAGCGATCGCGATCGTGATTCCAGGTGGGGTAAAGGTTGCTTGAGACACCCAAGAGGTGAGAATTGCGGCCTGAGTATCGCCGCGTTGAAGGGTGATGACACAAAGGGATCCAATGATACGACCCATCGCGAGTTCAGTCCGATCGCTCGTTGCTTCAGTTCCGAAACTTTGGATAGGAGCGCGGGCTTTTTGGGTTTTGCGCAGCGCTTTAGCAAACTCAGACCCGGCGGTGGTGCAATTTTTTAGAACGTCTTCAGTCGGGGCAAATTTACAGCGCAAGGTTTCAAACCCAAGCGGATAACCTGCGTTGAGGAGTTTTGATTCCAGAATGTCGATCGCTTCCCCGCCCCAGCCATAGGAGCCAAAAACCCCAGCAAGTTTGGTCTTAGACGCACTAGAAAGAATCAGACCAAGGGCCGTTTGAATTTGGGTTGGAGCATGTCCCGCTAGAGTGGGGGAGCCGATGATAAATCCGTCACAGGCTTCGATCGCTTCCGTAATTTCTTCAGGGGGCGTGACTTCGCAGTTGATGGCGGTGACTTGAATATCGTTGGCACTGAGTCCGGTAGCGATCGCGTTGGCCATCAATCCGGTGTTGCCATAGGCGGACGTGTAGAGAAGGACCGCAGTGAGAGTTTTTTGGGTTTGGTCATTGCACCAGTCCCGGTAATCCATTAGCAAACGGCTGACACTGTAGCGAACAAGCGGACCATGACCGGGGGCGAGGATTTTAAAACTGTACAGGTCAAGTTTGCTTAGAACATCTTCGACTTGTTTGGACTGACTGGCGTGGATATTGTCAAAATAATAGTTGCGATCGTCTTGAAGCGCTTTCCAGTTTTCATCAAAAATCTCATCCCCGCAAACATGAGAGCCAAATAGCTTATCTGAAAAAAGAATTTTGGTCTGTGGATCGTAAACACAAAGACCATCAGGATGGCGGGGTGTAGGTTGGGTGATAAATTTCAGCTCGTGCCCTTCACCCAGATCCAGCAAGTCACCAGCGCGGACGGTGAGAATGGGGAGTTCTTGGTCGGGGAATGCGGCTTTCAGGGTGTTGGCGGCTGGGCGTGAGCAGACAATTTTGGCGCGGTAAGCTAGGGGCAGAAGGGCTTTGAGGGTTTCGAGGCGGTTAGGATTGATGTGGTTGAGAATGATGTAGTCGATTTGCTGGTAGTACTCGTGTTGCTCAAGATCTTGAATAAAGACATCGGTAAATGAGCCACCAGGTAGATCGATTAGTGCAACTTCACGGGCTTGGATTAAATAGCTGTTGACTGTTGTGCCTTTACCTTTGGAATATTCGGCTTCAAAGCGAAGTTGATCCCAAATGCGCGATCGGATGACGGTGGTACCTTGAGCAATTTCGGCGACTTGAACGTCACGGGGACGGGTTGTGGTCATGGTCATGAGTTTCCTTCCTGTAGGTCTGTTTGAGTCGCCGATCGTCTTTGAGATAGATTCGATCCCCCTAAATCCCCCTTAAAAAGGGGGACTATGAAATTAAGGTTTGCTCTTTCTTGTTCCCCCTTTTTAAGGGGGCTAGGGGGATCGAGTTTCAATGCTAATTAGGAATATACCAAGTTGCGTGGACACAGCAGCTTTAGCAAGGGGCAGGGTAGATCTCCCCAGAACTAATAATGATTACCAACCTTACGATGATGTACAGCGGTGCGGCTGTCGGATTTGGCAAGACGACCGATCGAAACCGTTGCATACACCAACCAATGATCGCTACAGTCCATCCGGGTTTTGACTTCGCATTCAAGATACGCCAGCGCATCATTCAAAATTGGCGATCCGTTCTGAGCAGGTTGAATATCAATCCCTTCAAACCGATCGTTTCCTGGACCAAATCGCTTTAGGAAATGCTTCATCAGAGGCTGATAATTATTCTCTTCCAACACATTCAGCACAAAACTATCTCCCACCCGCATCAAAGATTCGATCGCCCGATCCTTTGCAACAGCGATCGTTAACCCTAAGGGTTTGAAGCTAGCTTGGGACACCCAAGAGGCAAGCATGGCACTCCGACTATCTCCTTTTTGTGCCGTGACAATGTAGAGTCCGCCGCTGAGTCGCCCAAGCGCTTTATCTAAATCATGGTCTAGAGACTTCATTTGCTGAACCGCCCGATCGCGAGTCAACCATTGACCAATATCAATACCGGATTCCTCGCACAGACCATAAACTGCGGCGCTGCTGCCATCGTTGAGCTTGATGGGGGGGAAACTTTCATTCAGTCCAGCATCTTGGAACCTTGCCCGCAGAGTTGCGACGGGTTCATCATTATCACCGCCGGATTCGCACAAACCATAGGATTGCTTGCTGTTGGAAGCCGCGACAATGGTGCTGATGGCGATCGAAATAGCATCATTTCCTTGGGGTGGCATGATGATGATAATGCCGTTGGCGAGTTCGACCGCATGACGGATTTCGCTAAGTTCAGTAGTGGCTAGGTCCAGGGATTCGACCAGAACATCGGTCTTCAAGACACCATTAGCCAAATAGCCCGAAAGCTGGTCCGCATCCCCGTATTCAGCCACGTAGAACAGGGCAACATTTTTAGCTGCTTTCGCCTTTTCGCTGCTCCAAGTCTGATAACGCCCTACTAATTCTTCAAGGTGGTGCTGGATCAATGGACCGTGACCTGTGGCGATCGTTGTCACTCCCGGCAAGTCATTCATCCGTTTGATTGCACCCAAAACTGACTTGGCATTTGGTCCCATCAAGCAGTCGTAGTAGATTTTGTAATCCGCAGAAATTAGGTCTAAATCTTCATCGTAGGTATGGTCATCGCAGTAGTGCATCCCAAAGGCATCGCAGGTAAACAGGTGCTGCGTGGCGGCATCGTAGGTAAAAATGGTATCTGGCCAATGGAGATTCGGGGCGGAGATAAACTCTAGAACGTGACCCTTGCCGAGATCTAATTTTTCGCCGCTTTTGACCATTTTTTTGTTGTAGGGCTGATGCACCAAGTCATCTAGAAATTGCAGCGCAACTTTGGCTCCGACAACGATAATGTCGGGGTTGAGGGCTACTAAATCTTTGACTAGACCGCTGTGGTCGGGTTCGGTGTGGCTGACAATCAAATAGTCAATTTCTTTAGGGTCAATTAGACCCGTGAGGGTAGCAAAGTATAGATCCTTAAATTTTGCGTGGGAGGTGTCGATCAGTGCCGTTTTCTCACCGCGAATTAAAAATGAGTTGTAGGTGGTGCCATTTTGAATTGCGAACTCAATATCAAAACGATCGCGATCCCAGTCCAACGATCGAATGACGGTGGTGTTGGTGGCAATGACCGAGTGTTGAAGGGTTAGACGCTGTTTTGGAGCGGTTTTCTTTGGAGCTGCGACGGATGACACCATGGAACTGACCTCTCTAAACGGCTAGTTGAATTTCGGCTGACTGAACTTCGATCGTGTTGTATTTCTATTATGACCGTCTTGTTGCCTCTGTTGCGATATATAAACGTCGGAATATCTAAAGAAAATCATTAAGTCAGCTTATAGCTTAAGTTCGGTTAATAGAGTTTAGGTTATAGTTCACTGAACGCCCAGCAGTTTGTGGGTTTGGAGGCTGATGCGCCATTGGGGATTCTTTAGTACGTAATCAAAGATGAGGGTTTGGCTGTCGGGAGTGTTCCATTCAGCTTGAAGATAGCGGATGGCGATCGGGTTGGTCCGTTTGGATTGTGCTTCGGCCCAGAGGAAATCGTCGGCAGTTGAAACAATAATTTTAAGTTCGTCGGCCCAATCGTAAATATCTCCGATCGGCGGTTTGAAGGGTTTGGGTGAGAGGGTAATCCAATCAAAAGTTCCGCTGTAGGGATGGGAGCCGGATGTTTCAAGGTGGGTTCGTAAATTGGCGGATTTAAGCGCATTGGTTAGGTCGCTTAGATTGTGAATCAAGGGTTCGCCGCCTGTAATCACCACGAATTGAGGATTGACGGCTTGGGCTTGGTGGG